>NZ_JBAPVS010000194.1:0-13406 GCF_049283275.1 Caulobacter sp.
GTCCCCAATGCAAGGGCCGTACGTGGGAAGGGGACACGCCGCGAGGGCATGTCCCCGACAGCATCTACGCCCTGCCCCGCTTGAGCACGCCCTTCAGCTCCGCCGGCGTCACCCCGCCGAACAGGAAGACCAGCGGCGGATACAGCGCCCCGCCGACCAGCACGGTCAGCAGCAGGGCGAACTCCTTGGCGCCGATCACGTGGCCCGTCAGCCCCATGGCCTCCAGCGGCGCCTCGATCAGCGGCCGCCAGTGCGAGGCCGCCGCCAGGGCCGCGCCCATGGCCACGCTGGCCGCCAGGATCCGCGCCACCCGCGACCAGGTGGCCAGGGACGGGCTGTAGTGGTTCTTGCGTGACAGGCCCCAGGCCATCTGGCCGACATTGATCCACGACGAGAGGGCGGTGGCGGCGGCGATGCCCTTCACCCCGACCAGGTAGAACAGCACGATGCCCAGGCCGATGTTCAGCGCCACCGAGATCAGGGCGAAGCGCATCGGGCTCTTGGTGTCGCCGCGCGCGAAGAAGGCCCGCGAATAGAGCTGCTGCAGCACGAAGGCGGGCGTGCCCAGGCCGTAGAAGAACAGGGCCGAGGCCGTCTGGCTCGCGTCGAAACTGGTGAACTGACCCCGGGTGTAGAGCGCGTCCGACAGGAAGCCCGGCATGGCGACCAGGGCCGCGGCGGCCGGAATGGTCAGGGCCATGGCCAGGGTGATGGCCTGATCCATGGCGGTCTGGGCGTCGTCGCCGTCGCCGGTGTTCACCGCCCGCGACAGACGCGGCAGCAAGGCCACGCCGATCGCCACGCCCACCAGGCCCAGCGGCAGTTGGTACAGGCGGTCGGCGGTGGCCAGCCAGGTGCGGCCGCCGGGCACGTGGCTGGCCAGGGCGCCGGAGATGAAGATGTTGACCTGGGTGGCGCTGGCCGCCAGGGCGCCCGGGATGGCCCGACCGATCAGCTCGCGGACTTCCGGCGTCAGGCGCGGCAGCCGCCAATGGACCTTGGCCCCGGACTTGTTGACGCCCCAGACCAGCAGGGCCGCCTGGGCCACGCCGGCCACGATCACCCCGACCGACCCCCAGGTGGCGGCCGAGACGGCGGTGGTCTGCGGCAGGATGAAGATCAGGGTGGCGATGTTCAGCAGGATCGGCGCGCCGGCCGACAGCACGAAGCGGTCGCGGGCGTTCAGCACGCCCGACAGGTGGGCGACGATGGCCATGCACGGCAGGTAGGGCATGGTGATCTGGGTCAGCAGCACCGCCAGCTTGTATTTCTCGGTGCCCCAGCCGAAGCCGGGGCTGATCAGCATCATCAGCCAGGGCATGGCCAGCTGGCAGATCACGGTGATGATGATGGTCGAGGCCGCCAGGGTGGCCATGGCGTCACCGGCCAGGATGTCGGCCTTCTCCTCGCCGTCACGCTGCAGCGACTTGGCGTAGGCCGGCACGAAGGCGGCGGCGAAGGCCCCCTCGGCGAAGAACCGCCGGAACAGGTTCGGGAAGGCCAGGGCCGCGTTATAGGCGTCGGCGGCCGGGGTGGCGCTGGCCCCCATCCGATACGAGACCGCCAGGTCGCGGGCGAACCCCATGAACCGGCTGACCAGGGTCAGGCCGGAATAGATCATCGACGACTTGAGGAGCCCGCCGGCCTTCTTGGGCTGGTCGGACGCTTGGGCGGGCTTTTCGGGGGGCGCGATGTCGGTCACGCATGGCTTCTGCGGGCTGGGCGAGGGGCCGTCAAGCGAGGGCTTGGGGATTTCCGGAGGGTTTTCAGCGCACCGACCGCCTGCCCCCCGCGGGTCGCCTCGCGGCCGCCTTCCCCCATGGGAAAATCACGCGATCCGTTAAATCCCGACCATGCCGGCGACAGGTCCATAGGGCGTTGCGCAGTAACAGGGCGTTCGAACATAGGCATAGCCGGGAAGCCAGCACCAGAATTGCGGCGTGAAACACCTGTTGCCTACAGGGGGCTGAGCAACGGTGTCGCTGGCGGCGGCCGCCACAGCCAGCAGGACTGCCAACCTGATCGCGATCTTCAGTCTGCTCATGGTTTATCTCCAGGGATTGCGCCCAGTCCGCCACCATATGGCGATCCCAGCAAATCTTGATGTCCACGGTTCATCGAGTATTTATTGCTGCTAATAACTTCCATATACTCGGACAACTTCTTCTTAAAACAAGGACTTTGTGGTCCGTCGTATTCTCCTAAGCCAATACAACTACGACGTGCCATTAAATTTGCGGTTTCCGTTTGATCGGCGAAAACCTTTACTGCACTTTGAAGTGCGGTGTTCTTTTCCGCTTCAACTCTCATAAGCTTCGCTTGAGCAACAGATTCAGCGTTCTCTCCCACCAAAAATCCCATGACGATCACCAGCAGCACGACGACCATCGACAGGACCAATGAGATTCTTTGGTTGCGCTTAAGCCGCTGCACCAACGTGTTTTCCCGAGCGAGATTACGCGCGCTCGCTTCCATGAACCGACCGACCTTGGCCCAATGAGATCGGTCCGCGCTCGACTCCTGAGCCCCTTGAGGGGCATGGCGGGCGACCCATCCAGGACGAGCCTGGATCTCCCGATACCAAGGCAGGCGTTGCTCTGTCGCGGCCGCGCCCAACACGCTCGTCCCATCACGCGCGAAGACTTCGGCCTGCAGGGCCAAGGCCCGCCAAATCATGCCGTCCTGAAATTCGCGGTAGACCAATCCGCGGGGCCGACCGGTTTCATCGAACTGGTTGTCGGTGATGCGGTCCCATTGGCGCAAAAGCGCTTCATGGCTGACACTGACGATCGAACTCTCGTCGAGCTCTTCTGGAATGAAGGGCATGACCAGGCTGAAGGTGGGGTCGCGAAAAACGTCCAGAATGGACCTTACGGTCGCGATGTCGGCGCCGCTTTCGTAGGCCAGCTGCTCCAGGCTGACGGATCTTCGAATGATCCTGCCGTCGGAATCCAGATCGCTCAGCGATCGGAAGATGCAATCCGCCGCCGCGCACAGATCCGGGTCTTCCTTCGTCGCCAGCGCATAGGCTTCGTTGGCGTGCTTGGACAAGGCGCCTTCGACGCCTCCGGCGGCCTCCAGGGCGGCCAGATCTATAAGCTTGCGCCCCTCGACGGTCTTGGCCACCTGCCAAGACCGCATCAGCGCGTGCTGCAGGATGGGCAGACCGTCGACCTCGCGTCCGATCGTCGGCAACAGGCGATCGGCAACGGCCTCATCGACGATCGGCCCGCCCCTCCGCCCCGGCTCATGAATCGCGCGCAGCAGTCCAAGGTTGGAGAGCTTGGGCAAAAGATACTGGCATCGGTTGACCGCCTCGGCGAAGCCGTCCCAGACCGCGCAATGCCCCAGATAGTCCGACCGCATGGTCAGGATCACGGAAAGCGATCGCTTGCCCAGAGCCGTTCCCTCCGGCGCCGGCTCGCCCAGACTGATGAGGAATTCAATGACGCGACGCACCTCCGCCCCATAGGCCGTACGATGCACGGCGAAGATCTCCTCGAACTGGTCGATGATGATGCAGAGCGTGGCCCCGGCCGCCGATACGACGGCGGAAATGTCACCTCGCCAGTCTGGGCTGGCGCTCAGAAGCCGGGCCCAGGACTGCGCCTCGGGCTCCGCGGAGTCGCCGGTTTTCGGGAACTCCCTCTCCAGTTTTCGGGCCAGCGCCCGCAGGGGCCCATCGGCGTCTCCCGGTCGAATGATGATGACCTTGCCGACCGCTGAATTGGCCAACGCATCAAGACGAAACACCGGCACCACGCCCGCGCGGACCACCGATGATTTGCCGCATCCGGAACTGCCGTGCACGACGACCAGCTGCTGCTGCTCCAGCAGACCCAGAATGGCCGCGGTCTCGCGCTCACGCCCGAAGAAGCCGCGCGCTTCGCGTTCGAAAAAGGGGCGCAGGCCGGGAAAGGGCTGATCGAGCATCGACCCTTCAGCGCCGCCAGGCTTCGGAAGACTGTTAGCCAACATCGCTAGGCTCCGAGCGCGGCCTTTAAGGCTGGCAGCCAATCCCCCTGCAGGCGCACGCGGGGCAAATCGAACGCTTCACTTTCAGGAGGCGGCTCGTCGACCTCGTCGAGGAGAGCCCAGGGCACTGTCTGCTCGTTTTCCTGAAAGAGAGTCCGAAGATGCAGATACGCGCTCTTGATGCGGTCGCCGATTTCATCCTCCGATCGGCTTCGGAGCAAGACAAGCCCCTCGCAGCCGGCGAAGGTCTTGCCGTTGGCGGCCGCGGTCGCAGGAATGGGATCGCGCGCCGGCAGAACGATGCTCGGCGCCTCCTTCAATCGCCGGCCGCACTCCGCCCACCGCTCACGATCTTTCGCCTCGGCCTCGAAGAACAAAAGCGGCCGGGTGGGGCGTTGCTGTGAGAGCCGATAGGTCGCCTTCGCCTCCAGCCTCTTGCGGATGGAGACCAACTTGTCGCCGATTTCGATCGCCGCCTTCTCCACCGGTTCGGCCAAGCCATCCAAGGAGCTGTTCAACACGAACTTGGCCATATCGATCGGCTGGCCGCTGGCGTCGCAAAAGTCCCTGTAGCTGAGCGGCGCGCCGTCCAGGCCCTTCAATCGCGAGGGCCATTTGCCGGCTTGAACCTCCTGCATCCTCAATATGCAGACGTGATCCGCGGGCCCGGCGCCGTTCGCGGCCAACTGATCGAAAAACCAGTTCACCTCTTGCTGGCAATATTTCGAGTCGTAATAGTCACTTACCATCGCGACAAATATCGCCGATTTTTGACTGGCCGTCTGAAGCTCCAGAGCAATATCTTGTCCGGACTTATTTTGATCTCTATCGAGATAGGATCGGAATGTTACGCCAGTCCCATTAAAGCGTTGCTTCAGAAGAGTGGATATCGTGTCGGCGATCTTTCGACACCAATCGCGAAAGTGGGGATCTTCGGTCTTGGCGGCCCACGCATAGCTGAAGAATACGTCATATACGAAGGGTTCTCCCAGCGACGACATGGTTCTCTCTCCCGCTCTCGCGTCCAAGGCAGCCTTGACTAGTTTCCTTTGGCGCAGCTCAGCGCCGCCACGTAAGAGTTTCCGGCCGCCACGCCTCGCTCCACACAGATACGCTTACGCTCGTCGGACAGCTTTCCCCAATGCCCCGCCAATTCGCTCTTGGCGGCGCGCTCGATCGCTTCACACGTCGCGCGATCCGACACGACCGCACACGAGGTCGGGATGTCAAAAGCAGGCTGGGACACTTCACCATGCGCTGCGGGCGTCGTCGCCAATAGTCCAGCGCCGAGCGCAATGGCGCGCGATACCGCGCGTGACCGGCGCCGCAACAGACAGTCACCACCCAAGGTATTGCCCTCCCATGGACGCCCGGATAGCGTGCTCGATTTGAAGCGGTGAGTCAAACTCAGCGCATGGGACGCTCAAGCCAGATCAAACGTAGGAACACTGCTTCCGCTTTTTTGGAAATAGGGCGCACATATGTGGCGCTTTTGAGCTTTGAACGGAAAACCATTCTAAAAGGACAGAATACGACGGCAGAAGCCCGCCTTGTTGAAATCAAACACTATTTATCTACAGAAGTAATTCACTTGTGAAGACGCATTTTTGGATCAACGAATCGCCATTATTACTTTTACGCACGATGCGCGTGAATTGAAAATTACACACATACCTCTCGTCGGTTAGAGGAAATCAAAATGGTCGATAGTGTAAAACACCTTGACTACATCCAGGCCGCGATCGCGCGGATGGCAAGCAATGCGTTCACCATCAAGGGCTGGAGCATCACCATAACCACTGCAGTAATCGGTGTGGCCAGCAAGAGCGGTGATGAGGCCTTCGCCATGGTCGGCGCTTTGCCGGTCATGCTCTTCTGGGGCCTCGACGCCTATTATCTGTCGCTCGAACGACGCTTTAGACAGCTGTTTTCCCTCGTCGCCGAGCGGATCGCCAATGACGAGCGGGCCGTCTTCAACATGTCGCCAGGTCCCGTAGGGCCGCGCGAACTTGTCTCCGCTGTTGTCCGGCCGACCCAGTTGCTCGTGCATGGGCCGCTGCTGCTGGCGGTTTTCGGCGTCGCCCTGGTCGGAGCGCTCCGTCCGTGACCTACCGGGCCACGCTGGCCCGCGCCCGCTTCAGGCCCGGACGGGTGTTCGGCGCCCCGGCCTCGTTCTGCTCCAGCGCCGCCAGCAGGTCGGCCTTCAACGCCGTGACCTTCTTGGCGTCGGCCACCTTCCCGCCCTCCGAGGTCTGGACGTAGAAGGCGTCGACCGCCCGCTCGCCGTAGCCGTCGATGTGGGCCGACTGGATGGACAGGCCGTTGTCGGCCAGGGTGCGGGCCAGGGCCTGCAACAGACCCGGGCGGTCGCGGCCAGAGGCCTCGACCACCGTGGCCTCGTTGGAGGCCTCGTTGTCGACCACCACCGTGGGGGCGATCGAGAAGGCGGCGGCGCGCGACTGCTCCGCGCCCCGCCGAGGCTCGAGGGCGATCGGCTCGCCGCGGCCGGCGGCCTCCAGGGCGTCGGCCAGGCGCCGCAGGGCGCGCGGGTTCTCGCAGCCCAAGGCCGCGCCGGTCACGTCCTGCACATGGAACACGTCCAGGGCCTGGCCCTGGCGCGAGGTGAAGACCCGGGCCCCGACCACATTTCCACCCAAGGCGGAGATGGCAAGAGCGAGATCCGCGAACAGGCCGCGACGGTCCTTGGCGGCGACGACGATCTCGGCGGCGTTGGCGCCGACCGGCACCCGACCCTCGGCGGCGGCCCCGCCCTGGATCGCCGCGCGACGGGCGAGTTCCGCGTGGGCCTTCAGGTCGTCCTGCGAGAAGGCTCCGAAATAGGCCGCCTCCATGGCCTGGGCCCAGCCCTTGGCGGCGGGATCGGCCTCGACCAGGGCCTCGCGGGCGGCCTCGGCGGCGGCCTCCTGGTGGCGCTGGACGTTGGCGGCGGCGTCGCTGCCGCGCCCGCCCCGGAACACAGCCTCGGTGGCGTTGTAGAGCTCGCGCAGCAGCTGACCCTTCCAGCCGTTCCAGACGCCCGGACCCACGGCCCGGATGTCGGCGACGGTGATCACCAGCAGCAGGCGCAGGCGCTCGGGATTCTCGACGATGCGGGCGAAGGCCGCGACCGTGCTGGGATCGGCAACGTCGCGCTTCTGGGCGAAGTCGCTCATCACCAGGTGGTTCTCGACCAGCCAGGCGACCAGCTCGACCTTCAAGCGGTCGACGCCCAGGCGCTCGCAGGCGCTCCGGGCCGACCGGGCCCCGGCCTTTTCCTGGCCGCCCACCCCGCCCTTGCCGGTGTCGTGCAGCAGCATGGCCAGGAACAGGGCCTCGCGGTCCTCGATCAGCGGCATGATGGAGACAGCCAGCGGGTGGTCGTCGACCAGGCGCCCGGCGGCCATGTCGCCGATCAGGCCCACGGCCCGCAGGGTGTGCTCGTCCACCGTGTAGGAGTGGTACATGTTGAACTGCATCTGGGCGACGATGCGGCCAAATTCCGGAATGAACCGCCCCAGCACGCCGGCGTCGTTCATCAGGGTCAGGGTGCGGTAGGACCGCTTGCCCCGGGCCAGCAGGTCGAGGAACGCCTTGGTCGCCTGCGGGTCGCGGCGGACCTTGGAGGTGATCAGATGCAGGTTGCGGGTCACCGCCGTGAAGGCGTCGGGGTGCAGGTCCAGGTCGCGCTCGTCGGCGGTCTTGAACAGGCGGATCAGATTGACCGGATCGCGTTCGAACACCACCGGGCCGTCGATGTTGAGCCGGCCGCCGTCCTCGTAGAAGCCGGCCACGTCCAGGGCCTTGCGCTTGGGCCGGCCGCCGCCGGGCAGGAAGCGGGAGATGCCCTTGGGCTCGTGCTTGAAGTGCTCGGCCTCCAGCTTGGCCGAGAAGGCGCGGGTCAGGGCCCCGACTTCCTTGGCCACCAGGAAGTAACGGCGCATGAAGCGCTCGACCGCCGGGGCGTCGCCGCGGTCGCCATAGCCCATGCGACGGGCGATCTCGGGCTGCAGATCGAAGGTCAGGCGTTCTTCGGGCCGGCCGGTGGTGAAGTGCAGGTGAGCGCGCACGGCATGCAGGAAGTCGAAGGCGCGGATGAAGCCCTTGGCCTCGCGGCGGTCGAACACCTCCAGCTTGAACACGTCCTCGGGACGGTCGACCGGGTGCAGATATTCGGCGATCCACATCAGGGTGTGCAGGTCGCGCAGGCCGCCCTTGCCCTCCTTGACGTTGGGCTCGACCATGTAGCGGCTGGCCCCGGCGCGGGCCTGGCGGTCGTCGCGCTCCTTGAGCTTGGCGGCGACGAAGGCCGCGCCGGTGCCCTTCATGACGTCGTCGCGGAACCGCTTCTTCAGCTCCTCGCCCAGGCGCTCGTCGCCGGTCAGACGGCGGGCCTCCAGGATCGAGGTGCGGATCGTGTAGTCCTCCCTGGACAGCCGCACGCATTCCTCGATGGTCCGTGAGGCGTGGCCGACCTTGAAGCCCAGGTCCCACAGCGCATACAGCATGAACTCGATCACGCTTTCGGCGTGCGGCGTCTGCTTGTAGGGCCGCAGGAACAGCAGATCGATGTCGGAGAACGGCGCCAAAGTGCGCCGGCCGTACCCGCCGACGGCCAGCAGGCACAGGCGCTCGCCCTCGGTGGGGTTGCGGGCCCGGAACACGTGGACGGTGGTGAAATCGTAGAGCGCGGTGATCACCTCGTCGGTGACCCCGCTGAGCAGGGCGGCCGTCTCCAGGCCGCCGGCCCCGTTCTCCAGCCGCTCCTTGGCGATCATCCGACCGCGAAACAGCGCCTGTTTCAGAATCTCGATGGCGCGGGCCCGTTGGCCGGCCTCATCGCCGATCAGATCCAGGGCGGCGGCCGACAGCCGAGCGCGCAAGGCGTGACCGTCGACGACATGTTCCAGGGGCGTTGGGCGAAGGCGACGGGTCATGACGGCTATATGGTGTTCCAAAGCATGTGCGCCGAACACGACAATCGTCCGGCGACCCGCGCCTGCTGTATACGATCTCAGGTCTTGAGCAGAGCTTTAAGGCGATACAGCGCCTCCAGCGCCTCGCGGGGGCTCATGCCGTCCACATCCAGCGCGTCCAACGCCGCGTCGGTGCGGCTGGGCGCCGCCGCAACAGGCGCCGAGAGGGGCGCGGAGGCGGCGAACAACGGCAGTTCGTCCAGCTTGGCCGGCGACTCGGTCTTGCTCTCCAGACGGTCCAGCACCTCCTTGGCGCGGGCCACCACCTGGGGCGGAACGCCGGCCAGCTTGGCCACCTGCACGCCGTAGGAGCGGTCGGCCGGGCCCGCGGCGGCCTCGTGCAGGAAGACCAGGTCCCCGTTCCACTCCTTGGCGCGCAGCGAGAGGTTGGAGACATGGGCCAGCCGCGTCTCCAGGGTGGCCAGCTCATGATAGTGGGTGGCGAACAGGGCGCGGCAGCGATTGACGTCGTGCAGGGCCTCGGCGCAGGCCCAGGCGATGGCCAGGCCGTCGTAGGTGGCCGTGCCCCGGCCGATCTCGTCCAGGATCACCAGGCTGCGCGGACTGGCCTGGGTCAGGATGGCGGCGGTCTCGACCATCTCCATCATGAAGGTCGAGCGGCCCCGGGCCAGGTCGTCGCCGGCCCCGACGCGGCTGAACAGGCGATCGACGACACCGAGGCGAAGACTCTTGGCCGGCACGTAGCAGCCCGACTGGGCCAGGATCGCCAGCAGGGCGTTCTGGCGCAGGAAGGTCGACTTGCCGGCCATGTTCGGGCCGGTGACGATCGACAGCCGCGGCCCGGCCTCGCCGGCCGCGTCCAGGCGGCAGTCATTGGGGGTGTAGGGGTCGCCGGACCGCTTGACCGCGGCCTCGACCACAGGATGGCGGGCGGCGCGGGCGTCGAAGGCCAGGGACTTGTCGACGGTGGGCCGCACGGCTCCGGCGTCCTCGGCCCATTCGGCCAGGGCGGCGGCGACGTCGAGACGGGCCAGGGCCTCGGCGGCGACCTGGATCGGCTCGGCCAGCAGGCGGGCGACCTCGCGCCAGGTTTCGAAGGCGGCGATCTCCATGGCCAGCACGCGCTCGGCGGCCTGGGCGATGCGGGCGTCCAGATCGGCCAGCTCCACGGTGGTGAAGCGAACCTGGTTGGCCAGGGTCTGGCGATGGATGAAGGTGGCGTTCAGGGGCGGCTGGAACAGCGGATCGGCCTTGCCCGCCGTGGCCTCGACGAAATAGCCGAGCACGCCGTTGTGGCGGATCTTCAGCGGCACGCCGCTTTCGGCCGCCAGCCGGGTTTCCAGACCGACGATCACCCGGCGACTGTCGTCGCGCAGGCCGCGAGCCTCGTCCAGCTCCTCGCGGACCCCGGCGGCCACGAAGCCGCCGTCGCGGGCCAGGGCCGGCAGGTCCGGGCCCAGACCGGTCTCCAGGGCCTCCAGGAAGCCGGCCAGGGTCTCGTGGCGTGACGGCGTCAGGGCGTGGAAGGCCTGCTCCAGCTCGGTCGGCGGCGAGCGCAGGGCGTCGCCCGAACCGGCGATCATCGCCGCCAGGTCCTGGCCGGTCTTCAAGGTGTCGCGAATGCAGCCCAGGTCGCGCGGACCGCCACGGCCCAGCGCCAACCGCGCCAGGGCGCGGGCCATGTCGCCCGAACCCTTCAGCACCTCGCGCAACCGCTGACGCAGCTGGCGGTGGTCGACGAACCACTCCACCGCGTCCAGGCGGGCGTCGATGGCGTGGGGGTCCAGCAGGGGGCGGGCTAGGCGCGAGGCCAGCATGCGCGCGCCGCCGGCCGTGACGGTGCGGTCGATGACCGCCAGCAGCGAGCCGTTTCGATCACCGCCTTGGGTGCGGTCAATCTCCAGGCTGGAGCGGGTGGCCGGGTCGATGGCCATCACGTCGGCCTCGGCGGCGCGGCGCGGGGCGCGCAGGGCCGGCAGCTTGCCGGCCTGGGTCATCTCCAGGTGGGCGGCGATCAGGCCCAGGGCGCCGATCTCGGCCGGCGACAGCCCGCCGAACCCGTCCAGGGTGTCGACGCCGTAAAGCCGCTTGACCCGGGTCTCCGAGGCTTGGGGTTCGGACAGGGCCGAGGGCATGGGCTGGATCAGCCCGCCGCAGATCTTCAGGGTCTGGGACAGCTGATCGTCCGACAGCAGGCGGTCGGCGACCAGGGTCTCGGACGGGGCCAGGGCCGCCAGGATCGCCGCCACGGCGTCCTTGGCCACCAGGAAGCACTCGACCTCGCCGGTGGACAGCTCCACGGCCGCCACGGCCGCCTGACCGGCCCGGATGGCCACGGCGGCCAGGCGGTTGGCGCCGCGGGCGTCCAGCAGGCCGTCCTCGGTCAAGGTGCCGGGGGTGACGACGCGGACGATGTCGCGGCGGACCACCGATTTCGAGCCACGCTTCTTGGCCTCGGCCGGGTCTTCCATCTGCTCGCAGACGGCGACCTTGAAGCCCAGGCGGATCAGCTTGGACAGATAGGCCTCGGCCGCGTGCTGCGGCACGCCGGCCATGGGGATCGGCTGGCCGTTGTGCGTGCCCCGGAAGGTCTGGCTGATGCCCAGGGCGGCCGCGGCCTTGTAGGCGTCGTCGAAGAACAGCTCGTAGAAGTCACCCATCCGAAAGAAGATCAGGGCGTCGGGCTGGCGCGCCTTCATCTCGAAGAACTGCTGCATCACCGGCGTCGCGCCGGTGGCGTCATAGGTCTGGACAGTGGGGGAGGCGGGGGCGTTCATCCGGCCGGAAACTACAGTGCGTCGGGCGCAGCGTTAAGCGAAAGCGACATTGCCACGACGCCAAAGAGCCGGTTAGTTCGGCCCGGGCCTGATCGGGGGATGGAATGGCGGCGCAGACCTCGCAGACGGCGGACACGTCCCCCGCGCCGGCCCCGCGCTACCGACCCGACTGGCTGCGCAAGCCGTCCGGCGAGGACATGGCCTGGGCCTATCCCAAGCGCGCGGAGCGCGAGGAAGTCGGCGGCAAGGCCGTGCTCCATTGCCTGGTGGCGCCCGACGGCGGGCTGACACATTGCCAGGTGGCCAGCGAAGCGCCGGCCGACTACGGCTTCGGCGCCGCCGCCCTGGCCCTGGCGCCGCAATTCCAGATGACGCGGCCGCCGAGCGACATCAAGGCGCCGTCGGAGATCACGATCCCGATCACCTTCCTGACGCCGCCGCGACCCTCGACGCCCTCGCCGGTGGCCGTGGCGCTTTCGCGAGGAGGACATTGGCTGGCTGACCACACCAAGGCGCGGTCCGGTCCGCTGCTGGGGATCGCCGGCGGCGTGATCCTGGTCGTTCTGGCGGGCGTCGCCCTTCGCCGCTGGTCGCGGCGGGCCGACGGCAAGGACCTTTCCGGTCCCAACAGCGAACGCCGCTAGGGCGCGCCGTAAGGAACAGGCCGCGCGAGAGTGATCCCGCGCGGCCGCCCTGGATCAAACCGTCTTGTGTTTCTCGAGCATCTTCACGATCGAGGCCTTGCTGGCCTTGGGCGCCTTCGGCGTCCGGATGTGGCACCAGGGATAGTAGAACCCGCACGGGTCGGGGTCGCTGATCACGCAGTTGGCGATGTAGTCCTCGACGCAGGCCTGCCATTCCGGCGTGGTGCGGGCCCAGTAGGGGTCGCAGAAGACCCAGGCTTCGGCGCGGCAGCGGTCAGGCTGGGCCTGGACCGGCGTGACGGTCGCGGCGCTGAGCAACGCACCGCTCGCGAAAACGACGCCGAGGAATTTCAGTCCGACAGAACGCATTTTCATGAACAACCCCTTTGGACACGCGCACGTTGCGCGAATACACGTCCACGTAGAATCAACGGGTCGTCAATCTGAAATTGCGCAGCTGCGAAAGCCACACGTTTTCCGGGTCAACCGACGGCGGAAACGCCTAGTTGCCCGTCACTTCTTCCCAAAAGCGCTTGGCCTTGCCGACGAAGTTGGCGGACTTGGGGTTCTGTTTCTCGCTGCACAGCCCGGCCAGCTCCTCCAGGAGCTCCTTTTGCCGTGCGGAGAGGTGGGTCGGGGTCTCCACGAACAGCTCGACCACCAGGTCGCCGCGCTGGCGGCTGCGCAGGGACGGCATGCCGCGGCCCTTCAGGCGAACGGTCTTGCCCGTCTGCGCGCCTTCCGGGACCTTGACGGTCTGGCGGTTGGAGCCGTCGCAATTCTCGCCGCCCAGCAGGCAGGGGGCTTCGATCTCGCCGCCCAGGGCGGCCACGGTCATCGGCACCGGCACGGTGCACAGCAGGTCCAGGCCGTCGCGCTCGAACAGCTCGTGCGGGATCACCGACAGGAAGAGATAGAGGTCGCCGCGCGGCCCGCCACGGGCGCCGGCGTCGCCTTCGCCGGCCAGGCGGATGCGGGCGCCGTCGTCGACCCCGGCCGGGATGCGCACCGACAGAACGCGCTCCTTGCGCACCTGGCCGTGGCCATGACAGGTCTCGCAGGGGTCGAGCACCAGC
>NZ_JBAPVS010000195.1:0-24586 GCF_049283275.1 Caulobacter sp.
ACCAGGCCCGCCAGCCCCGCGCCCCACAGCCGCCGGTCGCGCCGCTCGGTCCCGCGCTCGATCAGGCCCAGCAACTGGTCGACGACCAGGGCCAGCCCCGCCGAGGCGACGCAGCCGGTCAGGACCATCGCCCAGTTCTCGGTCTGCAGGCCCGAGAAGATGTAGTCGCCCAGCGAGGTCTGGCCGACGGGCGTCGACAGCGTCGCCGCTCCGATGGTCCACACCGCCGCGGTGCGCACCCCGGCCATGATCACCGGCGCGGCCAGGGGCAGCTCCACCCGCCACAGCCGTTGGCGGTCGGTCATGCCCACGCCGCGCGCCGCCTCGACCACCGCCGGGTCCACCCCCGTCAGACCGGCCACCGTGTTGCGCAGGATCGGCAGCATCGAATAGAGGGTCAGGGCCAGCAGCGACGGCAGGAAGCCCAGGGCCGAGAAGCCATGGCCGAACGCGCCCTTGGCCAGGTTCGAAAGCAGCAGCAGCAGCGGATAGAACAGGGCCAGCAGGGCCAGGCTGGGGATGGTCTGCACCAGCCCCGCCAAGGCCAGGGACGGCCAGCGCAGGCGCGGGCTGCGGGCGGCCAGCACGCCCAGCGGCAAGGCGACCAGCAGGCCGAGGGCCAGGGCTGACGCCGACAGGACGACGTGCCAGGCTAGGCGTTCAGGCAACAGGGACAGCAGGCCGCTATTCACCGGCGATCTCCCGCATCCGCGCGGCCTGGCGGCGCGGGGCCTGCATCAGGGCCTCGACCGCCGGATCAGGGTGGCCGGCCAGCAGAGCCCGGGGCGTGTCGTCGGCGATGACCTTGCCCGCCGCCAGGACCACGATCCGGTCGGCCAGCAGCACGGCCTCGGCGATGTCGTGGGTGACCATCACGGTGGTCAGGGAGAGCTGGTCGTGCAGGCGGCGGACGTCGTCGGCCAGGGCGACGCGGGTCACCGAGTCCAGCGCCCCGAACGGCTCGTCCATCAGCAGGATCGAGGACTTGGCCGCCAGAGCACGGGCCACGCCCACCCGCTGGCGCTGACCGCCGGACAGGGCGGCGGGCCGACGCGCGGCCAGCTCTTGAGGCAGGGCGACCAGGTCCAGCAGCTCGGCGGTGCGCGCGGCGATGGCGGCGCGCGCCCAGCCCAGCAAGGTCGGAACGATGCCGATGTTCTCGCCGACGGTCAGGTGCGGGAAAAGACCCACCTCCTGGAACACGTAGCCGACCCGCCGCCGCAGAGTCGGACCGTCCAGGTCGGCGCTCGGCGCCCCGTCGATCAGCACCCGGCCGCCGTCGATCTGGACCAGGCCGTTGATCGTCTTGAGCAGGGTGGTCTTGCCCGCGCCCGATCCGCCGACCAGCGCCACGAACTGGCCACCCGGTATGGAAAGGCTGGTGGGATGCAGAACGCTCGCGCCGTCATAGGCCTTGCGCACCTGGTCCAGAACGATGGCGTCGGTCATGCGGCTCCCAAGGCGCGTCCAGGACAGGCGCCCCCGATAGAGACCTGGTGTCGCAGGGGCGTCCTGTCACAGTCAGCCAGAACGCGCGGCGTGGGAAGCCTGTTGCGACAGCTGATTCCCCGCGCGCGGTTCGACGCCAGGCGAACGGCTCACTGGAGATCGCCATGGCCGCCGCCCTCGCCGCCCGTCTGTTCCGAGCCCGCAAGATCGACCCTCAGACGCACGCCCGTGTCGTCGTCGCTCGCCTGCGCTGGGCCGTGGCGGTCATGGTGCTGCTCAACGCCCTGGTCTGGGGCGGCATGATCGCCACGGCGCGCGGGATGATCGATATCCGTCAGCTGGTGGATCAGGCCTGGGCGTTCGGCGCGGCCTGGATCTCGGCGATCCCGCACCTGGACGTCACGATCTCGCACTGAGACCTCCGCCCTTCCGCGAACGCTGAGCTTGGTGGGAAGGGTGAGAAGCGCCGGGGCCTCGCCACCAGCATCGCCCCTCATTTCGCCAATCGATCCGCCCCCTCCTTTGGTCGAGGTGGCCCAGCGTGCCTGAGGGGGCTAGCTTTGAATCGGCGGCGATGCCCCCTTGGTCGCTCCGCGACAGCGCCCCAAGGCTGCGGTCATTCGCGTTTATCGGTTCACGCCCAGGAGAGCTGCGATGAGGACAATGGCCAAGGCCTTCACGATCTGCGCGACGTCATGGCTGCTGGCCGTCTCGTCAGGCGTCGCCGTCGCTTCCGCGCAGACGAGCGGCGCTCAAGACGCCGCCCCGTCGGGTTTCGCCAGCGGCGCGGAGGTCCAGGCCCAGCTGCGCGAGATGCTCGCCGCGATGAAGCCCGACCAAGGCTTCATGTGGCGCCCCTTGGTTCGCGACGGCGCCAGCGTGGCGGCGATCGAAATATGGAAGAAGCCGGGCCGCCCCGCCGTTCACCCCGCCGAAGCCGAATACGCCATCGTGCTGGAAGGCTCCGGCACGCTGGTTTCGGGCGGGACCATGGCCGATGCAAAGGTTAAGAACGCCAATCTGGTTGAGGGAAGCCAGATCGAGGGCGGCGCGACACGGACGCTCGGCCCGGGCGACGTCATCCTGGTTCCCGCGGGCGTGCCGCATTGGTTCGGAATCACCGGCGAGCGACTGGTCTTGCTTGGACTCAAACTGCCCGGCGCGAAATGACCGATCCGGCGGGCGCGGGGGCGCGTTGGCGCGCCATCCCGCGGCGTCTGCCTTAGATCGGCATCCGCATGATTTCCTGATACGCCGAGATCACCTGGTCGCGGACGGCCATCACGGTGTCGAGGCTGGCCTCGGCCGAGGAGATGGCGGTGACGACGTCGATCAGTTCGGCCTTGCCGGCCGCCTGCTCGGCCATCTTGGTTTCGGCCGCGCGAGTCTGGTGCAGAGTGTCGGTCATGGCCGACTTCAGCAGCGCACCGAAGTCCATGCCCTTGCCAGGGGCGTCGCCCCCGCCGATCGACGGCATGGCCATCGAACTCTGGGCGGCGTAGGCCTTGGCGGCCGCGAGCGCGGTGATCATCGCTTAGCCCCTTACTTGCGCAGGATGTCGAGCGTGCGCGCTTCCATGGCGCGCGACGTCTCGATGACATTCATGTTGGCTTCGTAGGCGCGCTGCGCCTCCTTCATGTCCAGCGCCTCGACCAGGGTGTCGACGTTGGGCAGCTTGACGTAGCCCTTATCGTCGGCGGCCGGGTTGCCGGGGTCGTATTCCAGGCGGAAGTCCCTGCGGTCGGGATCGACCTGGGCCATGGTCACGCCCTCGCCGCCGGCGATCTTGGCCGGTTTGAACACCGGCACCTGCCGGCGATAAGGATCGCCGCCGGGCGTGCGGGCCGTCGAATTGGCGTTGGCGATGTTCTCGGCGATCACCCGCATGCGGCCTTGCTGGGCCTTCAGGGCGCTGGCGGCGATGGCCATGGTCGCCATCGACTGGGAGCGGATCTCGGTCATCTAGGGTTCCCCTTAACCGCCCGGCCGACGCGTGGACGTCTTCAGCATCTGCATGGACTTCTGGTAGAAGCCGACCGCCGCTTCGTAGTTCATGCGCGAGTCGGCCATCTTGATCATCTGGTCCTCGAGCGTCACCGCGTTGCCGTCGAGGGTGGTCTCGGTGTCGGCGCCTTCCGGGGCGCGCCAGATGCCGGCCGGCTTGACCGGGGCGATATGGGCCGCGCTGGTGGCCATCATCTGGACGCCGGTCGTGGCGGTCGTCGACACCGGACCGCCGCGATAGGGTCGGCCCGACGCCTGCTGGTCCAGCGTCGCCTTGAAGCTGTAGGCCTTCAGATCGCGCGGCACATAGTCCGGCGTGTCGCCGTTGGCCACGTTCTGCGCGATAACCTTCTGCCGCTGGGTCAGATAACCCATGCGGCTTTTGAGCATCGCGAAAATAGGAATGTCATCGGGACCCATGCGGCTCATGGTGAAGAAACAGGGTTAATTGCGAATTAAGGACCGTGCGGCACATCAGGGGTGCGGCTCCGCGCCGCGCCCTGCGCTATTGTTCCCCGCGACTCATTCCCGCTGCTCGTTCAGCCTTTCTCGACCAGGCGTCATGGACATCTTCGAACTGATCCGCGCCGTCGCCGCTCTCGCCGTCACTCTGGGCCTGGTGGGACTGGCCGGCGTGGCCCTGCGCAAGTTCGGGCCCGACGCCATGTCGCGGCTCACCACGCTGCGCAGGGACCGCCGCCTGCAGGTGGTCGAGACCCTGGTGCTGGACCCCACCCGTCGCCTGGTGCTGTTCACCCTGGACGGCGAGGAGCGCCTGCTGATGCTGGGCGAGGGCCAGCTGCTGGACTGGGGTCCCAAGAAGGCCAAGAAGCCCCCCGCCCCGCCCAAACCCGTTTCGAAGCTTTCTGGCAAACCTTCTGGCAAGTCTTCCGGGGAGATCGTGGTCTGATGCGCCGCCTGCTCAAACTGATCACCGGCGCCGACCCCAAAGACCTTCGCCAGGCCGCGATCATCTCGGTCCTGGCCGGGCTGGTCACCGTGCTCGGCCCCGCGGTGGCGACCGCCCAGTCGGCGATCAATGTCGACCTCGGCACCGGCGCGGGCCTGTCCGAGCGCGTGGTGCAGATGGTCGGCCTGCTGACCGTGCTCAGCCTGGCCCCGTCGATCGTGATCATGACCACCTCGTTCGTGCGGATCGTGGTGGTTCTGGGCCTGCTGCGCACGGCCATCGGCGTCCAGCAGAGCCCGCCCAACCCGGTGATCATCAGCCTGGCCCTGTTCCTGACGGCCATCGTCATGGGCCCGACCTTCGAGCAATCCTACGACCAGGGGGTCAAGCCGCTGCTGGACAAGCAGATGGAGCTGCCCGAGGCCTTCGACGCCGCCGCTCAGCCGGTGAAGGTGTTCATGCTGCGCCAGGTCGACCAGGACGACCTGGCCCTGTTCATCCGCCTGTCGAAGATCGAGCGCCCCAAGACCGCCATCGACACGCCGCTGAAGGTGGTGACGCCGGCCTTCATGATCTCGGAGCTCAAGCGCGCTTTCGAGATCGGGTTCTTGCTGTTCATCCCGTTCCTGGTCATCGACCTGGTGGTGGCCAGCGTGCTGATGAGCATGGGCATGATGATGTTGCCGCCCGCGACGGTCAGCTTGCCGTTCAAGCTCATCTTCTTTGTGCTAGTGGACGGCTGGCGGTTGGTCGCCGGCAGTCTGGTCGAAAGCTTCCAGCGGGGCGCTGGGGGCGGCTAGAGCGCTTTCGAGCGACGTGGAAACCGGTGCGCGCGAAGAAGCGCGTGAACCGAGGAATCTAGAGAAGCAGAGCAATGGGCGTTTTCGTACTCGGGTCGATCAATCTGGACGCCGTGGCGCGGGTCGATGATCTGCCGCGGCCGGGCGAGACGGTGGCCGGCATCTCGCTGGAGCTGTTCCCCGGCGGCAAGGGCGCCAACCAGGCCGTCGCGGCCGCCCGCATGGGCGCGGCCACGCGGCTGATGGGCGCGGTCGGCAAGGAGGACAGCGGCCCCACCCTGAAGGCCAAGCTGGCCGGCTATGGCGTGCAGGTCTCCGACGTCGCCGAGCTGCCCTCCATCCCGACCGGCCAGGCCCATGTCTGGGTGTCGTCCAGCGGCGAGAACATGATCGTCGTGACCAGCGGCGCCAACGCCACCCTGACGCCCCAGCACGTGGCGGCCACGCCGCTGGAGGGCCAGCGCGTGCTGCTGTGCCAGCTGGAGACCCCCGCCCCAGCCATCGAGGCCCTGTTCCGGGCCGGCGCCGCCAAGGGCGCCCTGCGAATTCTCAACGCCGCTCCCGCCCTGCCCCAGGGCGCGGCGCTGTTCCCGCTGACCGACATCCTGATCCTCAACCAGACCGAACTGGCCACCTATGGCCGGCTGGGCCACGAGCCCACGCGGCTGGAAGAGATCTCCCGCGTCTCGCGCAAGCTGATGAGCCGCCCGGACCAGACGGTGATCGTCACGCTCGGCAAGGCGGGCGTGGCCGCGATCCGCCGCGACGAGGCCTTCCTGGTCGAGGGCCGCAAGGTCAAGGCGGTCGACACGACCGGGGCCGGCGACTGCTTCTGCGGCGCCCTGGCCGCGGGCCTGTCCGCGGGCATCGAGCTGCGCGAAGCCATCGAACACGCCAACGCCGCCGCGGCCCTCTCGGTTCAGAAGCCGGGCGCCGCGCCGTCCATGCCCAGCCGGCGCGAGGTCGAGCAGTTCCTGGCGGGGTGAGGCCCCGTCACCGCTCGCCCCGCCGCAGGTTCTTGGCCAGCACCGCCACGATGATCAGCACGAAGGCGGCCAGGCGGATCAGGTAGATCCCGCCCCGCTCCTCTTGCGGCGTGCCCAGCAGCACCGGCAGGGCGTTGCCCAGGGCCAGCAGGCCGAACGCGGCCGAGAAGGCCAGGAACAGGCTGTCGCGCGTGCGGCTCCAGAACTTCAGGAAGAACAGACCCGCCACCAGGAAGCCCATGGCCAGGGCGCCGGCGATCAGGCCCTCGACCGGCGTGATCGGGACGCTCATTCGTCCACCTCCCAGATGAAGCCGTAGAGCAGCGAGGTGATGGCCAGGCCCGCCGCCGCCTGGCGGTAAGGCAGGAGGTTCACCTGCGTGACGAAGATCACCAGGTCGGCCACCAGCAACAGGTTGTTCAAAGCCAGGAAGCCAAAGCTGATCGCGGTCCACAGCAACAGGCGCGAGCGGCTGGCCAGCCAGGCCCGGACCAGCAGGCCCGCGCAAGCCGCACTGGTCAGCATGCAGAGGATGTAGACCACCGTCGGGCCGCTCATCGGTCGTTCCCCTTGAACTTGAAGGCGTCGGCCAGGGACTGGAGGCGCTCGGTCGGGGCCGAAATCCAGCGGATCACCGTGACCGGCTTGGTGCGATAGGTCGCGTCCAGATCATCGCAGACCTTGGCCAGCACGGCGGCGGCGGGCTGGTAGCGGAAGCCGCCGCGGTCGTCGGCGACCACCAGCCCGGCGCTCTCGAAGGCGATCAGGTTGTCGGTCACCAGGCTGTGGCTGGCGCGCAGCTCGCCGACCAACGCCTCGACCGACCAACAGCGCTGGGGATCATGCTTGAGCCGCAACAGCAGCTCCAACGCCCAGACCGAGCGTATGTGTTCGCGAATGAACTGAAAGACGTCGCGATCGACGGTCACCTCGATCCTTCCCCCCAAAATCCTGAGGGCGGACAATAGGCGCCGAGGAAGCCAGAGCAAGCTGAGCCATGGCGTTCTTCGATCCCCCCTTTGTGGAGGAGGTGTCGGCGAAGCCGTCGGAGGAAGATTCGGCCGAGGTGGGCGCTTCCCACCGGCGTTTCCCAAACCGGGGAGGACTTGTCAGGCGGCGCGGATGCCGCTGTGCTGATCGCCGGTCATGGACCCGACCAGGGCGTCGTAGCCGAGGATCATGTCGACATCCTTGCCGTTGCTGGCCAGGGGCAGGCGCAACCACAGGATCGACATGTGCGGCGAGCCCTTCCAGGCCAGGCTGTGCACCCCCACGCCCGGACGACGCTCGGTGACGACCTTGTCCAGCTCGCGGCGCCAGTATTCGACGGCGGCGCTGTTGTAGACGTCTTCCAGGGTGCGGCCGGTGATCTCGCGGCCATAGACCGTGTAGAGGCCGGTGCCGGCCAGCCGCAGGCGGTAGTCGATCGCGCCTTCGCGGTCGCGCCTGACGTCGATGAGGCTGACGGTGGGCAACATGCGCTTGATGCCGGAAGGATGCAGATCGACGCGCGACGGGAGACTGCCCCCCCGGCGGAGGGACGCCCAGTAGGCGAACATCTCCTGGTGAGCGCGGGCCGCCGTGGCCGATGCGCTCAGCTGCGCGTTCATCTTCAGATTCCTTAACAAGCCGTTGGAATCACGACGATTCACTATGTCTTAAGGTCCGAATCGCCGCCAGCGAAAATCGCGTTCCACGGCTAAGTTTGTTGAGGCGAGTCAATCTGCAAGCAGGCCTCCCAGGGCGGCATGACCGCCGTCGGAAGCCCCCTCGAAATGACCTCGAGAAGCGCAAGCGATTGTTTGAATTAAAGTTAATGAACGCTCAGACTCAGACGTCTGAACGATCTTGGGCCCCTCTTGGAGCCAGATCTGGAGCCGCCGGCGCAGCGCGGCGACCGCAGCAATTCATGCAACTTATAGGCGTTATTTGTAATATTCGCGGGAATTGCCACCCAGGCGACAGCCGTCGACGTCGCGGATGCGGCGGCCGTCGACGGTCAGGTTGGCGGATCAGCCGCGCGCGCGGCGCGCCGGCTTTCGGCCGCCCTGCCCCAGGCCCATCTGTTTGGCCAGATCCGAACGCGCCTGGGCATAGTTCGGCGCGACCATCGGATAGTCCTTGGGAAGATTCCAGCGAGCACGATATTGCTCGGGGCTCAGGTCATACTTGGTGCGCAGATGGCGCTTCAGCGACTTGAACTTCCGACCGTCCTCAAGACAGATCAGATAGTCCGGCGTGATCGAACGGCGGACCGATACGGCCGGCTCGCGGCCGACTTCGATCTCGACCCGGGTTCCGACGCTGGACAACGCCTGGTGCACGGTGCGGATCAACGCCGGCAAGTCGGCCGCCGCGATCGTATTGCTCCCCACATAGGCGGCGACAAGACCCGCCGTAGCGTCGATGAGGTCGGACTGCTTGTCCATCTTCTTACCACTCCCCCGACTCGTATCTGGGTCCACCAGAACTAGTCAGTCGTTGGATAGCATATTATGATACGCAAGCAACATAGACATGCTGAAGTCTACCATTGATCGGCGCCGATGGACTGGCCTGACCAATCCTCCATGCAGCTTTCAGTTGTTTTATACCTCGAAAACTGGGGGACAATAGTCGTCGAACACATTCAACGATTAAGATCGACTAACGTGGAATGGGGTGGGAAAGCGTCAGCATGGCGGCGCGCGACGACGCCGGATATTGATCCGCGGCGGCCTCGTCGCCTTCGCGGATGGCCTTCAGCAAGGCCGGGGTCATGGCGGCTGACGGCGACCAGTTCCAGTAGCGCAACATGGTCTGGGCGCGGTCCACGGCGATGGTGTCGAAGGCGATCAGCACCCGCTCCAGATCTGGCGATGTCGCGCCCGAGGCGTCGGTTTCGGGCCTGTTCAGCCCGCGCCATAGGGTGCGCAAGGCGGCGCGTGGCAGGCCCGTGGCCTTGCACAGGATCGCCAAAGCCTCGCCGCCCGGGTCGGTGAAGATCTTGGCCCCGGTCATCGGCTTCAGGCCCGCCAGGTAGAAAATCTCCTCGGCCGTCTCACGGGTCATGCCGCCTCTGGCCGCGGCGACCGCGTCCTCGAGATTGTCGAACAGACTATTATCGGCGGCGACGCGATTTCGCTGACGCCGTCCGATGAACTGCAGCGCCTTGGCCGACAGAGGGTCCTGCCAGCCCTCGGCCGAGGCCAGGGGAAAGACGTCGCCCACGGCGTCCTGCAGGATTTCCCGCGACACGGCGAACCGCCTCAGGATCGTGCGACGCGCTTCGGCGTCGGACCACCAGAACATCACATAGGCGTGGCAGGGCCGCAGTTCGGCGCGCTTGAGCAACAGGGGGATCAGTTGCGGATTGTCGCGCGTCACCGCGACGATGTTCTCCAGCCCCTGGTGGCTGAAGCGCGCCAGCTCGTTCCTGAGCAGGGTCTCGGTGACCGCCGCCTCGTCCATGTCGACCAGGGCGTCGGCCACCACCTCGCTGATCCCCCGCCGCAGGGCGATCAGCCGCCGATGCTCCTGACCGCCGCCGTAGAGGCAGCTGATCAGGTCGGCGTCGCTGAGGGCCGCCGCGTCTTCCAGCAGCGCCCGGGCCACCGACAACTCGTCGCGCAGCAGCGGTCGAACCAACACGCCGGGAATCTCGGCCAACTTGGCCAGACGCCGGGCCACCTTCTCGCGCTCGCCCACGACGGCATCGCGCAGCAACTCGACCAGCAGGTCGGCGGTCATGGCGCGTTCGAAGGCGTTGACGCGACTGGCCGGCAGGCAGACCACGTCGGCCAGCCGCTTGAGCAGAGCGGCGCGCGAGCGCGACGTGGCGGCCGGTTCGGGCTCGGGACGGGCGAAGGGCGCGGCGAAGTCGTTCATGGTCGTCCTGGCGCAAGCCCGTCCTGCCTGATCGTCCCGGAAACTACCGCCACTCGCCGGGACGCGAGCGCGGCTCGATCTTCAGCGCGTTGGCGCCCTGCACGTAGCGATCGCGGAAGGCCTCGCGACGCGGCGCGGCCGGAGCCTCGCGGCGCGGGTCGTGGCGCGGGCGGTACTCGTGGATCTCGGCCCCCACCTGGAAGCCGCCCAGCAACCGCTCCAGTTCCTCGACCTCGGCGGCCAGGGCGCCGGTCGCGGCGGCCGATTGCTCGACCATGGCGCCGTTCTGCTGGATCACCTGACCCATCTGGTTGACCGCGCCGTTGACCTCGGCCAGGCCGTCGGCCTGCTCCTTGGAGGAGGCGGCGATCTCGCCGACCAGGTCGTTGATCTCGATCACCTGGCCCAGGATCTGGTCCAGGGTCTGGCCGGTCTCGCCGACCAGCTTGACGCCCTTGCCGACCTGCTCGCTGGACGCGCGGATCAGGCCCTTGATCTCCTTGGCCGCATCGGCCGAGCGCTGGGCCAGGGCCCGCACCTCTTGCGCCACCACCGCGAAGCCGCGACCGGCGTCGCCCGCGCGGGCGGCCTCGACCCCGGCGTTCAAGGCCAGCAGGTTGGTCTGGAAGGCGATCTCGTCGATGACACCGATGATCTGGGTGATCGACTGCGAGGACTTCTCGATGCCACCCATCGCCTCGACGGCCTCGCGCACCACCTGACCGCTCTTCTCGGCGTTGGACTTGGCGTTCTGGGTCACGCCCCGCGCCCGTTCGGCGTTGTCGGAGCTTTTCTTGACCGTGGCGGTGATCTGGTCGAGGGCCGCGGCGGTCCGCTCCAGGCCGGTCGATTGGCGCTCGGTGCGCTGAGCAAGGTCGTCGGCGGCGGCCGAGAGGTCGCCGCAGCCGGCGTGAATGGTGCGGGCCGCGCCCAGGACGCCGGCCAGGGTCTGCTGCAGGTGATCGACCGCGGCGTTGAAGTCGGTGGGGATCTTGCGAGCCTCGACCGGGAAAGAGTCTTCGCGCAGGCGCGAGATCAGGTCCCCGCCGGCCAGTTTCTCGACGCCCTGCCCCAAGGCGTTGACGGCGGTCAGCTGGGTGCGGGCGTAGGTCTCGACCTCTTGCAGATGACGACGCTGCTCGACATCGGCGGCGGCGCGTTCGGCGTCTTCGGCGGCGCGGGCGGCCTGATCGCCGGCAAGCTTGCGCTGGACGTCGTCCAGGCCCTTGGCCAAGGCGCGGACCTGCCGGTCGTCGGTCGCGGGCGAGGCCAGGGGCTGGTCGTACTGGCCCGCGCCCAGGGCGTCGACCGAGCGGGTCAGGCCGTCGAAGGCGCGGCGCGTGGCCTCGCTCCAGGCGACCAGGCCGATGATCAGGGTGGCGATCAGGGTGGCCATGCCGGCCATGCTGAACGGCGAGATCAGGCCGGGTCCGCCGAACGCCGCCCAGCCCAACTGGCCCAAGCCCGCCAGCAGGCCGAGGATGACGATCAGCCTCCAACCGAGAGGCAGACGATTGAACCCGCTCATTTCCGAATCTCCGAGGCCAAGCAAGGCCAGGGTCGAGAAATGGCGATTGAGTCCTAATGGCTCATTAACCATACCCCGGCCGCGACATTTTGACGGGGATTGACGGCTGATCCACGGCCTCTCGCAGAAATCCGGCGCGGCCATGTCGCATCCGACCGCGCTCAATCGTCTTATGTCCAGACTTTCGAAGGAGACCGTCGATGAGTGACCTGACCCTGCGCACCGCTCCCCTCCGCATCGGCCGCAGCGTGCTGGCCGTCATCGCCGGCTTCGCGGCCGTGGTCGTGCTGTCGACCGGCGTCGACGCCGTCCTGCACGCCGCCAAGGTCTATCCGCCGCCACAACAGGGGATGCACGATCCGCTGCTGAACCTGCTGGCCCTGGCCTATCGCTGCGTCTTCACCTTGGCCGGCGGTTGGATCACCGCCAAGCTGGCGCCCAACACCCCGCTGCGCCATGCCTTCATCCTGGGCGTTCTGGGCCTGATCGCCGGCACGGCGGGGGTGATCGCCACCTGGAACCTGGGCCTGGGACCGCATTGGTATCCGATCGCCCTGGCGGTCACGGGGCTGCCGCTGTGCTGGCTGGGCGGCGCGCTGGCGGTGCGGAGACGAGCGTCGTGAGGCTTTCGCGCAGCGGCTGGGGCCTGGCGTTGGACGCCCTGGCGGACCGTCGAAACCAAGCGGCCGCGCCGCCTCCCGATCGCGTCGTCGAGCCGCCGGCTTCGAGGTCGGGTCGGATGCAACAGGCGCCGCCGCCCCGAGGCTAGGGCGGCGAAGGGCTTCAGCCGAACGTGGCTTTCAGGATCGTCTCGATGCCCTGCTGGTCGACGGCGTCGAAGGCCGCGGGCTGGTCGGAATCCACGTCGAACACCGCCAGCAGCTTGCCCGAAGCGTCGAACACGGGCGCGACGATCTCGCTCCGCGAGCGGCTGTCGCAGGCGATGTGGCCCGGAAAGGCGTGGACGTCCTCGACCAGCTGGGTCTGGCCTGTTTGCGCCGCCGCCCCGCAAACGCCCCGCCCGAACGCGATGCGCAGGCAGCCCAGCGTGCCCTGATAGGGCCCGACCACCAGCTCGCGTTCCTTCAGCGGATCGACCACATAGAAGCCGGTCCAGAAATAGTGGTCGAAGCTGGAGGCCAGCATCGAGGCCACCGTCGCCATGCGGGCGGTCAGATTGGTCTCGCCGTCCAGCACCGAGGCGATCTCCTCCGCCACCTCGGCGTAGCGGGCCGACTTGTCGGCGGTCAGGGTCTTGTCGTTGAAAGCTTCGGCCATGGGCGGGGATATAGCGCGTTCCCCGCCGCGCGCCAGAGGCCCCTACTTGAACGGATGCGCGCCCCACGTCGGCCAGATGTCGGGCAGGTCCTTGGACACCTTGTCCGGATAGACCGGAGGCCGCTTCTCCAGGAACGAGCTGACGCCTTCCTTGGCGTCGCCGGCCGCGCCGCGCGACTGGATGGCGCGGCTGTCGGCCTTGTGAGCCTCCATCGGGTGGTCGGCGCCGGCCATGCGCCACAACAGCTGGCGCGTCAGGGCCACCGAGACCGGGGCGGTGTTGTCGGCGATCTCGCGGGCCAGGGCCCGAGCGGCCGGCAGCAGGTCTTCGGGCGCGTGCAGCGACCGGACCAGGCCCCGGTCCAGCGCCTCCTGGGCGCCGAACACCCGGCCGGTGAAGCACCATTCCAGCGCTGTCTGCAGGCCCACCAGCCGAGGCAAGAACCAGGACGAGGCGGCCTCGGGCGTGATGCCCCGGCGGGCGAACACGAAGCCGAACTTGGCGTCGGTCGAGGCCAGGCGGATGTCCATCGGCAGCTGCATGGTAACCCCCACCCCGACAGCCGCGCCGTTGACGGCGGCGATGATCGGCTTGAGGCTTTCGTACATCCGCAGGGTCACGCGGCCGCCGCCGTCGCGATAGATGTCGCCGACCTTGCCCTCTTCGCGCTCCAGCGCCTGGGGGTTGGTGCGGTCGAAGGTGGCGCCGCCGCCCGACAGGTCCGCCCCCGCGCAGAACGCCCGCCCCGCGCCGGTGACAATCACCACCCGCACGGCGTCGTCGTTGTCGGTGATGTCGAAGACGTCGATCATCTCCTTCATCATCCGGGCGGTGAAGGCGTTCAGCTTCTCCGGACGGTTCAGGGTGATGGTCGCGATCCCGTCCTCGACGGCATAGAGCAGGGTCTCGAAGCTGGGCGCGGCCATGGGTGTCTCCTCCGGGGTCGGTGGCACTCAAACACGCGTATGAAATTGCGGCAACCGCCTTGCGACATCCTCGTCCTTCGACAAGCTCAGGACGAGGACGCCTGGGCGGCCGCATTCAAGATCCTCATCCTGAGCTTGTCGCCAAGCACTCTGGGGGACGAGGATCTTGCTTCCCCGACGACACCCTTGGCCTTCTCGCCAGACCTGCCATTCTCCAGTGATCACCGATCACGCGGAGACACGCGGGACGGACAAGGGAGGATCCGATGACGTCGATCATCGAGGCCGACTACATCGTGGTGGGCGCCGGCTCGGCCGGTTGCGTGCTGGCCGCGCGGCTGTCCGAGGACGGCCGCCACAAGGTGCTGCTGCTGGAGGCCGGCGGCGACGACCGGCCGACCAAGAACCCGTCCCAGTTCATGTCGAACCTGATGATCCACATCCCGGTCGGCTACGCCCAGACCCTGAAGGATCCGAAGGTCAACTGGCTGTACGCCACCGAGCCGGACCCGGGCACCGGCGGACGCTCGCACGTCTGGCCGCGCGGCAAGGTGCTGGGCGGCTCGTCATCGATCAACGGCCTGCTTTATATACGGGGCCAGCAAGCCGACTATGACGGCTGGCGGCAGCTAGGCTGCGAGGGCTGGGCCTGGGACGACGTCCTTCCCTATTTCCGCAAGGCCCAGCACCAGGAGCGCGGCGACTGCGGCGACTGGCACGCGACCGGCGGCCCGCTGAACGTCTCGGACGTCACCGAGACCAACCCGGTCTCCGACGCGGTGGTCGAGGCCTGCGTCGAGGCCGGCATCCCGCGCAACGCCGACGTCAACGGCGCGAGCCAAGAGGGCGTGGCCTACTACCAGCTGACGGTGAAGAACGGCCAGCGCTGCTCGGCGGCCGTGGCCTATCTGCACCCGGCCATGGGGCGGCCGAACCTGAAGGTCGAGACCAACGCCCTGGCCCGCAAGGTGCTGTTCGAGGGCAAGCGCGCGGTCGGGGTCGAGTTCAGCCAGAACGGCGTGATCCGCACCGCCAAGGCCCGCGTCGAGGTGATCCTGGCCGGTGGGGCGATCAACTCGCCGCAGCTGCTGCAGCTGTCGGGCGTCGGTCCGGGCCAACTTCTCGCTGAGCACGGGATCGCCGTGGTCCACGACCTGCCCGGCGTCGGCGAGAACCTGCAGGACCACTATGTCACCGGCGCGCGCTTTCGCCTGAAGGCCGGGACGGTGTCGGTCAACGAGCAGAGCAAGGGCGGGCGCCTGGCGGCCGAGGCGCTGAAATACCTGTTCCAACGCAAGGGTCTGCTGACCCTGTCTGCGGCCCACATCGCCGCCTTTTGTAAGTCTCGCCCGGATCTCGCAGAACCGGACATCCAGTTCCACATCCTGCCCGCGACCATGGACCTGGAGAAACTGTTCAACGAGCAGAAGATGGAGCTGGAGGGCGCGCCGGGCCTGACCATCGCCCCGTGCCAGCTGCGGCCCGAGAGCCGGGGTCATATCCGCATCAAGTCGGCGGACCCCACCACCTATCCGGCGATCTTCGCCAACTACCTGTCCGATCCGCTGGACCAGGAGGTCACGGTGGCCGGCCTGCGCTGGGCCCGCAAGATCGCCGCCCAGCCCGCGATCGCCCCGCTGATCGACCACGAGATGAACCCGGGCGCCGATTTCGCCAGCGACGCCGCCCTGCTGGAATACGCCCGGGCTTCAGGCTCGACGATCTACCACCCCGTCGGCACCTGCCAGATGGGCGGCGGTCCCCGGGGCGTCGTCGACAGCCAACTCAGGGTGCGCGGGCTGCTGGGCCTGCGGGTGGTCGACGCCTCGGTCATGCCGCGCCTGGTCTCGGGCAACACCAACGCCCCCACCATCATGATCGCCGAAAAGGCCTCGGACATGATCCGCCAGGCCGCCAAGACCGAGGTCGCCGCCTGATGCATCCGTTCCACCACGCCCAGAGCCACCCGAACAAGCCCGCCTACATCATGGCCGGCTCCGGCGAGACGGTGACCTACGCTCAGCTCGACGCCCGCTCGAACCAGGGCGCCCAGCTGTTCCGCGCCTGGGGCCTGCAGGCCGGCGACGTGATCGCCATCCTGATGGACAACAACGCCCGCTTCTTCGAGATCGCCTGGGCCGCCCAGCGCGCGGGGCTCTACTTCACCTGCGTCTCGACCAAGCTGACGCCGGCCGAGGTCGAGTACATCGTCAAGGACTGCGGAGCCCAGGCGCTGATCGTCAGTCCGGCGCTGGACGAGGTGGCGCAGGCCGTCGCCCCGCTGATCCCCGGCGTGCGCCTGTTCCGGGTGGGCGGCGGCAAGGCGCCGTTCGAGGACTTCGAAGCCGCCACCGCGGCCATGCCCACGACGCCGATCGCCGACGAGACGGCGGGGTCGGACATGCTCTATTCCTCGGGCACCACCGGCCGGCCCAAGGGCGTCAAGCCGGCGCTGAGCGGCGGGCCGATCGACGCGCCGCACGCCCTGCAGATGATGGCCATGGGCTTGTTCGGCTTCAGCGGCGACAGCGTCTATCTGTCGCCCGCCCCGCTCTATCACGCCGCCCCGCTGCGCTGGTGCATGACCGTGCACAAGCTGGGCGGCACCGTGATCGTGATGGAGAAGTTCGATCCCGAGGCCGCCTTGGCCCTGATCGAAAAGTACAAGGTCACCTGCGGCCAGTTCGTGCCCACCCACTTCGTGCGGATGCTGAAGCTGCCGGAGGAGGTCCGCGCCAAGTACGACGTGTCCTCGATCCGGTCGGCGGTCCACGCCGCCGCCCCCTGCCCCGTGCCCGTCAAGGAGCAGATGATCGGCTGGTGGGGTCCGGTGATCTTCGAATACTACGCCGGCACCGAGGGCAACGGCTTCTGCTGGATCAATTCCGACAACTGGCTGGCCCACAAGGGCAGCGTCGGCCAGGCGGTGCTTGGGGAGCTGCGGATCTGCGACGAGGCCGGCGAGCCCGTGCCGGTGCGCACCGAAGGCGCCGTCTACTTCGCCAACGGCCCGGCGGTGAACTACCACAACGCCCCGGACAAGACCGCCGAGAGCTACAACCAGCATGGCTGGACCACTCTGGGCGACGTGGGCTGGGTCGACGAGGAGGGCTATCTGTACCTCACCGACCGCAAGAGCTTCATGATCATCTCCGGCGGGGTGAACATCTATCCGCAGGAGATCGAGAACCTCTTGATCACCCACCCCAAGGTCGCCGACGCCGCCGTGGTCGGCGCGCCGCACGAGGAGATGGGCGAACAGGTGGTGGCCGTGATCCAACCGCTGGACCCTGCGATCGACCAGGCCGCCCTGGCCGAGGAGCTGATGGCCTTCGTCCGCGCCAACCTCAGCCATGTGAAGTCGCCCAAGCGCATCGACTTCATGGCCGAACTGCCTAGGCACCCGACTGGCAAGCTCTACAAGCGGCTGATCAGGGACGCGTACTGGGGCAAGGGCGAGAGCCGGATCGTCTAAGGCTCAGCCCCTCCCCCATTGGGGGAGGGCCGAATCCACGCTAACGCTTAGCGCCATGTTCGCCCTGCCTGCCTGGCTCCCCAAGACCGCCACCGCGCCCTTCTGTCCCGCCGAGGTCCGCGGCGCCGTGGCCGTGCCCGCCGGACTGTCGACCTGGCAACGCGTCCTGCGCTTCGCCGGCCCCGGCCTGCTGATCAGCGTCGGCTACATGGACCCCGGCAACTGGGCGACCGACATCGAGGCCGGCTCGCGTTACGGCACGGCCCTGCTGTTCGTGGTGGTGCTGTCCAGCCTGGCCGCCATCGTCCTGCAGACCCTGAGCCTGCGGCTGGGCCTGGTGACCGGCCGGGACCTGGCCCAGATGTCGCGCGACCGCTACGGCCCGCGCACGGTCAGGGTCCAGTGGCTCCTGGCCGAGATCGCGATCATCGCCTGCGACATCGCCGAGGTGCTGGGCAGCGCCCTGGCCTTCAAGCTGTTGCTGGGCGTGCCTTTGTGGGCTGGGGTGCTGCTGACCGGGTTGGACACGCTCATCGTGCTGGGCCTGAAGGGCAAGGGCTTCCGGCAGTTGGAGGCGATCATCCTGGGCCTGGTCGGCACCATCGGCCTCTGCTTCCTGGCGCAGATGATCCTGATCAAGCCCGACGCCGGCGAGGTGGCGCGGGGCCTGATCCCGTCGCTGGACGCGCTGCGCGAGCAGAACGCGCTCTATCTGGCCATCGGCATCGTCGGGGCGACGATCATGCCGCATAACCTCTATCTGCACTCCTCGATCGTCCAGACCCGGGTCGTGCCCGCCGACGAGGCGGGCAAGCGCGGGGCCCTGCGGCTGGCGACCTTGGACACCGTGGCCTCGCTGGCCGTGGCCCTGTTCATCAACGCCGCCATCCTGATCCTGGCGGCCTCGGCCTTCCACCGCGCGGGCGTCACCGAGGTGGCCGGCATCGAGGAGGCCCACCGCCTGCTCGAACCCCTGACCGGCGCGGCCGTGGCCGGCCTGCTGTTCGGGATCGCCCTGTTCGCCTCGGGCCAGAGCTCGACCTTCACCGGCACCATCGCCGGCCAGGTGATCCTGGAGGGCTTCCTGAACCTGTCGATCCCCTGCTGGCAGCGACGGCTGATCACCCGGGGCCTGGCCATCGTCCCGGCCCTGGTCGGGGTGCTGACCCTGGGCGAGGGCTCGGTCGGCAAGATGCTGGTCCTGACCCAGGTGGTGCTGAGCGCCCAGCTGCCGTTCGCGATCTTTCCGCTGCTGCGCTTCACCGACGACAAGGCGCTGATGGGCGTGTTCGCCAACGGCCTGGCGACCAAGGCCGTGGCCTGGAGCCTGTTCGTGATCATCTCCTCGGCCAACGCCTGGCTGGTGGTCCAGACCTTCATGGGCTGACGCTTGCCCGGCGTCGCCGCCCGTGCGACCAATCAAACAACTGTTTCAAGAAACGTGCGGGAGAAACACGCCATGAAAGAAGTCGCCTACGCAGACATCGCCAGCCTGGTCGGCCAGGAGATCGGGGTCTCCGACTGGGTCGAGATCAGCCAGGAGCGGGTCAACCAGTTCGCCGAGGCGACCGGCGACCACCAGTGGATCCATGTCGACGTCGAGCGCGCGACCCGCGAGATCGGCGGTCCGATCGCCCACGGCTTCCTGACCCTGTCGCTGATCCCGATGCTGGGCGCGGACATCCTGCGGGTGACCGGCGTGACGCGCGGCATCAACTACGGCTGCGACAAGGTGCGGTTCACCGGCATGGTCCGGGTCGGCAAGAAGGTGCGCATGCGCCAGAAGCTGCTCAGCGTCGAGCCCAAGGCCGGCGGCCTGCAGATGAAGAACGAATGCACCATCGAGATCGAGGGCGAAGAACGCCCCGCCTGCGTGGCCGAGACGATCTCGATCATCTACGGCTAGACCCGATGGACGCCCCTTCCCGCGACGGGAAGGGGCGCGGTCGTCAGGCCAGGGGTTTGCCGACCAGCAGGGCGCCGAACCGCTTGGTCCCGCCGTCCACGAGGCCGGCCTGGCCCTCCCAGGTCCTGGGGTTGCGATAGGTGCCGAACAGCATGTCGATGAACGGCAGGTCGCAGTAGTTGAACGCGTGCACCCCACGCTCGTGGTGCACCGCGTGCATTTCCGGCCGGGCCACGAACCAACCCAGCCAGTGCGGCGTGCGCAGGTTGGCGTGCGTCAGCATGCTCAGGAAGGTGGCGATCACCATCACCCCCAGGGCCGCCATCGGCTCGACCCCGACGATCCACACCAGGGCCAGGCTGCCGTGCAAGAGCCAGCCCATCATGTCCAGCGGATGGAAGTAGAACACCCCCCAGATATCCACCCGCTCGGCGCTGTGATGGGTCTGGTGCACGCGCCACAGCAGGTCCGACCGGTGCAACGCCCGGTGTTGCCAGTACATCGTGAACTCGAAGACCAGCAGGCCCAGCGCGATCTGGGCCCACAGCGGTTCGGCGGTCAGGTCGAACAGGCGGTGGGCGCCCAGCCAGTGGTCCCAGAGGAACGGCGCGAAGGCGCCCATGGCCATGTAGACCGCCCCGGCGGCCAGGCCGATCAGCGGCCAGCCGCCGATCCTGGGAAAGTCGCGGCCCTTGAGCGCCAGTTCGGCCGCCGCGAAGGCCCCGAACAGGCCCAGGGCTATGTAGTGGTAGATGTTCATGATCGTGCCTCGAAAAGGGCCGCTCGGCGGCGGCGTGAGATGAGGCGCGAATAGCTATAGGCGAGATCGGGGCCGCTCTAGCCGACGCATCGTGCGGTTTCGCCGAAGCCCCGGAAACCCAACAATCATTGGTATTTCGCGTACGAAGTATGCTATGGAGCGGGTCATGTTCGACGCCCTCGAAGCCAAAACCGCACCGACGGTGCAGTCTTCGCCGCGCTCCAAGGGCGCGGCGACGCGGGCGCGCATCCTCGACCTGGCCTATGAGCGGATCATCGACAAGGGTTTCGCGGCCACCTCGATCGAGGAACTGGTCGAGGCCGGCGGCCTGACCAAGAGCGGCTTCTTCTACCATTTCCGCGACAAGAACGACTTGGCCCGCCAGCTGATCGACCGCTACGTGGCCGACGACGTGCTGTTGCTTGACCGCATGGAGGCCCGAGCGCGTGGCCTGCACGAGGACCCGCTGCACGCCTTCCTGATCTTCCTGAAGCTCTATGCCGAGATGATGGACGAGATGCTGCGGGTACGCCCCGGCTGCCTGGTGGCGTCGATCGTCTCGCAGGACACCACGTTCGACCCGGGCGTCCGGGCCCGCTCGGTCGACATCATCCTGGGCTGGCGGCGGCGCTTCCATGCCTGGCTGGAAGAGATCGCCGCCGTACATCCGCCCCGCTTGGCGGTGGACCTGGAAGCCCTGGCCGACCAGATGATCGTCATGGTCGAAGGCCTTATCCTGCTGTCCAAGGCCTTGCGCGATCCGGCCCAGGGCAGTCGCCAGATGCTGCTGTATCGCGACCAGATCCGCCTGATCTTCTCGACCTGAGCCGGCCTCCACGCCGACACGACGAAGGCCGCGGGATCACTCCCGCGGCCTTCGCTTCCAGTCGAAGCGATCAAGCTTACTTCTTGATCGCGTCGCCAATCTTGTCCTGGGCCTGACCGACCTTGTTCTGGACGTCGCCCTTGGTCTTCTGGGCCACGCCTTCGGCTTCGAGGCGCTCGTTGCCCGTGGCCTTGCCGGCGGCTTCCTTGACGGCGCCGACACCCTTGTCGACGGCGCCTTCTACGCGATTGGTGCTCATGACTTCACTCCTGCGGATTGGAACTCCCGCTAGAAACGAGGGGCCGGGAGCGAAGTTCCTGTGTCGACTATCCTACCGTGCGACCGCCATGGCGGCGGCCGAGATCGCCGCGGCGGCCTGGATCGCGGCTTGGTCCTGGGGCACGGGCGGTCTTGCGGGCTTGGCCTGGATCAGCGGCGGACCGGCCGTCTTGTCCAGCATCGAGACCGTTTCGCGGATGAACTTGGCGTGGGTGACGATGCCGATCTCCAGGCGCTCGCCCGTCAGCTCGACCTGCTGGGTCAGCATGCCGGCCACGAACTGCACCTCCTGGCTCTCGGTCGAGCCCGGCCGACGGCGCGCGCCCTCGGCCATGAACACCGGCCCGCCCGAATTGCCGGGGAACACCGAGAAGTCCATCAGGAAGGTCGGGAACACGCTGGCCGGGGCCAGCGGATACGACGCCACCCGGCCCGAGCGCAGGATCGGGAAGCCGGCCGGATTGGCCGACAGGCCGCGCGGGAAGCCCAGGGCCATCATCTCGTCGCCCGGGCCCAGGCTGTACTTGTTGAAGGTGTCGTCCTGGGCCAGCCAGGCCAGGGGGATCGCCGCCTTGGCGAACTCCGGCGGGGCCTCGACCTCGATGGCGGCGACGTCGCGGGTGGGATGCTTGACCCACAGGGCGTGGTCGCCCTCGCGGATCTTCAGGGTGTGGGGATCATAGCGCCAGACGCCGTCGGCGCTCTGGATGCGATAGCCGATCTTGGCCGAGACGCCGGGCATCTTGTCGAAGACGTGGGCGGCGGTGACCAGGATGGTGCGGGGACGGCCGTCGGGGGTGGGGTTCTCGATCAGGAACCCGGTGCCGACCGTTCGTGACCCGTCGCCGAGCGGCTGTTCAAGCTGCACGGTCGCCTGGATCAAATCGACCGACAGGTCCCAAGACATCTAAGCCCTCACGCCCCGCGATTCACTCTACACGCGGATCAGTTTGACCAGAGCCCCCGACCCACACAAGCTGGCGTTCTGACGCATCCATGGGGGAAACTGGGCGTGAACCGGCGCAAAATGATGACGAGCGCGGCAGCGATGCTTACGTCAGCGTCGGCGATCCATCCCGGGACCGCCCAATCCGAGAGTCGCATGCCCGAGACGTCCAAGATTCCCCCGCCCGTCGCCACCAAGATTCCCAAGCGCACCGAGCAGCTGGGCCGCGTCCGCGTCGACGACTACGCCTGGATGAAGGACGACAACTGGCAGAAGGTCCTGCGCGATCCGGCGCTGATCAAGCCCGAGGTCAAGGACCACCTGACGGCCGAGAACGCCTATGTGAAGGCGATGCTGGCCTCCACCGAACCGCTGCAGAAGGCGATGTTCGAGGAGATGAAGGGCCGCATCAAGGAGGACGACGCCTCCGTCCCCGCCCCCGACGGCCCGTTCGAATACTATTCACGGTTCAACATCGGCGGCCAGCACCCGATCTTCTGCCGTCGGCCGAGAGGCAAGACCGACGGTGAGCAGATCCTGCTCGACTGCGACGCCTTGGCCAAGGGCAAGGCCTATAGCCAGGTCAGCGCCGCCGACCACAGCCCCGACCACAAGCTGCTGGCCTATGCCGAGGACGCCCAGGGTTCGGAGGTTCACCATATCTATGTGAAGGACCTGGCGACTGGCGAGATCCTGGCCGAGCCCGTCGAGAGCAGCACCGGCGACTTCGCCTGGTCGCCCGACAGCCAATGGCTGTTCTGGACCCACCGCGACGACAACGGCCGCTCCGACAAGATCTATCGCCGCCCCGCGCGCGGCGGCCTCAAGGACGACGTGCTGGTCTATGACGAGCCGGACGAAGGCTTCTTCGTCAGCGTGGGCGTGACCAACTCGGACGCCTTCATCAGCATCAGCGCCGGCGACCACGAGACGTCCGAGACCCTGCTGATCCCCGCCTCGGACCCCACCGCCCAACCGAAGGTGGTCGAACCGCGCACCGTGGGCCTGCGCTATTCGGTCGAGCACTGGGACGGCCGGTTCGTCATCCTGACCAACGCCGACGAGGCCATCGACTTCAAGCTGGTCGAGGCTCCGGTCGCCACGCCCGGCCGCGCCCACTGGAAGGACTTCGTCCCCCACAAGCCAGGCCACTTCATCACCGGTCTGGCGGCCTACAAGAACCACCTGGTCCGGGTCGAGCGGGTCAACGCCAACACCCGCATCGTCATCACCGACCGCGCCGGCAAGGCCGAGAAGCCGATCGTCATCGACGAGGAGGCCTATGTCCTGAGCCTGGAGGGCGGCTACGAGTTCGACACCCCGGTGATGCGCTATGTCTATCAGTCGCCGACCACGCCCCGGCAGTGGTTCGACTACGACATGGCCACCGGCGAAAAGGTTCTGCGCAAGACCCAGGAGATCCCTTCGGGCCACGACGCGGCGGCCTATGTCACCAAGCGGCTCTACGCCAAGGCCCCAGACGGCGCCGAGGTTCCTATCACCGTCTTGATGAAGAAGGGCACGCCCCTGGACGGAACGGCGCCGCTGCTGCTGTACGGCTACGGCAGCTACGGCATGTCGATGGATCCGTCGTTCTCGATCCGCAATCTCAGCCTGGTCGACCGCGGCTGGATCTGGGCCACGGCCCATATCCGCGGGGGTTCGGAAAAGGGCTACGGCTGGTTCCTGGACGGGCGCAAGGACAAGAAGAAGAACAGCTTCACCGACTTCATCGCCTGCGCCGAACACCTGCACGACGCCGGCTATGGCGCGGCGGGCCGCACGGTGGCCTATGGCGGCTCGGCCGGCGGCATGCTGATGGGGGCCGTCACCAACCTGCGGCCCGACCTGTGGTCCGGGATCATCGGGGCGGTGCCGTTCGTCGACGTGCTCAACACCATGAGCGACACCTCCCTGCCCCTGACCCCGCCCGAATGGCCCGAATGGGGCAATCCGTTGGAGGACGAGGCGGCCTATGACTACATCGCCAGCTACTCGCCCTACGACAACGTGACGGCCAAGCCGTATCCGGCTGTGCTGGCCACCGGCGGCCTGTCGGATCCGCGCGTCACCTACTGGGAGCCGGAGAAGTGGACGGCCAAGCTGCGCGAACATACCACAAGCGGCGCCCCGATCTTGCTCAAGATCAACATGGAGGCCGGCCACGGCGGCGCTTCCGGGCGGTTCGACTTCCTCAAGGAGATCGCCTTGGACTATGCGTTCGCCGTGTGGGCGGTCGACAAGGGATGGACCAAGGCGTGATGGACGAAGTGCCGGCGGAACAGATCCTCCCCCTTTGGGGGAGGTGGCCCAGAGGGCCGGAGGGGGTTTGCCGCCCCACAGGAGACTCCCATGACATCATCCACCCGCTGGCGGCTCGACCGCCAGGTCTCGGTCGGCCTGCTGATCGCCGTGGCCCTGCAGGCCGCCACCGCCCTGATGTGGGCGGGCCGGGCGTCGGCGCGCATCGACGACCTGCGCCAGCGCCTGGACGCCCAGGCCCCGGTCGCCGAGCGCCTGGCGCGGCTGGAGACCCAGGCCGACGCGACACGGGCTTCGCTGGCCCGGATCGAGAGCAAGCTGGACGCGCAGTAGCGTCCGACGCCGCGAACCCCCTCCGACCCTCCGGGCCACCTCCCCCAGAG
>NZ_JBAPVS010000196.1:0-3949 GCF_049283275.1 Caulobacter sp.
GCGAAGGAATAGCGCAGACCGACGGTCAGCGATTGGTCCTTGTAGTCGCCCTTGAAGTAGCCCGGCTGCAGGCTGCCGCTACCGGTGGAGTTCCACTGATGCTCAGCACCGAACAGATAGCGATAGGTGACGTCGACCTTCAGCTTGTCGGTCGCCTTGATGGCGGCGCCGGCCAGCACTTGGTAGGCCATCGACATGTCGTCGTCATCGACCGTCAGGTTTTGCCCGGCGCCGGTGTAGGCGTTCGAGAACTGGCCCAGGGCGGTGATGTCGAGACGCGTAGCCCCGATGCCGGCGCCGAGGTACGGGTTGATCCAGGCGTCCGGAGCAAAATCGTACAGCAGGTTGGCGAACAGCGACCAGGTATCGATCGAACCGCTCGGACCGCCGCAGGTCTGAGCGGCGGCGTTACGGGTCACGCCGGGGGTGCAGAGCCCAACGGGCTGACGGTCGCGCACCGGGTTGCCGCGAACACCCGCCAGATCGCCGGGGCGGTAGCCGCCTTCGAGTTCCGCGCGCCAGTTCGGGGTGAACTGATAGCCGAGACGGACGAAGCCGGCCCAGTCGTCATCGGTTCCCCAGGTCCAGTGATAGGTCGCGCCGTCCGGTGCATTGCCCGACGACTCGGTCGAGATGCCTTCCGGCCAGTGATAGCCAAGGTCGACCGCGCCGTACCAGCCGGTATCTTGGGCCGAAGCCGCGCCAGCGGCGAAGACCGCGGCCAGAGCCACTCCCGCCAGGAGTTTGAGTTTCATATCAAGAGCCCTCTATTGCCCTGCACCGGCCGAGACCGACCGAGCGTCGTTATACCAAGGCGCGCGATCCGCGAAAGTGTCAGCTGAGCAACACCCGTCAGGTTTCGAGCGTCTTCTTGAAGAAGACGCCACGAACGCATGACCGCCCCCGCGGAATCACCTGCGAGCGTATCAGCTGACTATCCCGGAAAAGCGCCGGTATGGTACCGGTTCGCACGCGAATCCGCGCAGCGCAAGGCCTTGCGCATGTTTTGCGATCCGTGAGCGCATAAAAAAGCCGCAGCTGTGCAGGAACGCCCCACCCGCAGGCGACGGGCGCCGGCGACATCAGTCCAGGGTCCGTCGGTACCGCGACATGGCGGCGACGGTGATCGCCACGACAAATATCGCCAAAGCGACAAGACTGGTCCACAGGTCCTCAAGACCCAGTCCTTTAAGTAATGAGCCGCGCACAACCCGCAGAAAGTGGGTCACGGGAATCACCCCGCCCAGGGCCTGGGCCCAGGCCGGCATGCCTCTGAACGGGAACATGAAGCCCGACAGCAGGATCGACGGCAGCATGTAGAAGAACGACATCTGCACGGCCTGCAGCTGGTTGCGGGCCACGGTCGAGATCAGGAACCCCAGCGACAGCGATCCGAGGATGAACAGCACCACGCCCACGGCCAGGGCGCACCAGCCCCCCAGACCGCCCGAGCCCATCGGCACCGAAAACAGCACGCGCGCCAGGACCAGGATGACCACGGTCTGGATCAGGCCGACCACCACATAGGGCGACAGCTTGCCGATCATCACCTCGATCGGCCTGGCCGGAGTGGCCAGCAGGCTCTCCATCGTGCCGCGCTCATATTCGCGGGTCATGCCCAGCGAGGTCATCATCACCAGGGTCATCGACAGCACCACGCCCAGCAGGCCGGGCACGATGTTGTAGGCGGTGATGGCCTCGGGATTGTAGCGGCGGTGAACCACCACCTCGAACGGCGCCTTGTCGGCCCCTTGACCGGAAGATGGCGCGACGGCGCCCAACTGGCCACGGGCCAGGTCGCGGGAAAGCGCCGTACGCGGAAGATTGGCCAGGGCGGCGACGGCCGCGCCTGTGGCGCCGGGATCGGAGGCGTCGACCTCGACCAGGATCTGCGCGTTGTCGCCGCGCACCACACGGCGGGTGAAGTCGGCGGGGATGGTCAGGGCGAACTGCACCTCGCCCCGGGCGATCGCCTGGTCCAGCGCCTCGGGCGAGGCCGCCTCGGCGACGATCTTGAAATAGCCGTTGTGCGCCAGGGCCGACAGGGCCGAGCGCGCCATCGGCCCGTGATCCTGCACCAGCACCGCCGTGGGCAGGTCGCGCGGATCGTTGTTGATGGCGTAGCCGAACAGCATCAGCTGGACGATCGGCATGACCAGGATCATCGCATAGGTCAGCCGGTCGCGGGTGAGCTGGATGAACTCCTTGGTCAGCACCGCCATGATGCGGTTCAGCGAAAGTCCGTGATCGGCGTGATCGGCGTGATCGGATGCGCGGCTCATTGAAAATTGTCCCGCGACGAGGCCATCAGCTGGATGAACACGTCCTCCAGGGTCGGCGAGACCTCGGTCCAGACCAGCGGCGGCTTGCGGTAGGGGGCGATGGCGGCCTCCAGCGCCGCGCGGTCCTGGCCGCTGACGTGCAGGGCGGCGCCGAACGGCGCGGCCATGGCCACGCCCGGCGCCTTGGACAGGTCGCGCCCCAGACGGTCGGCCCCTGGCCCCTCGGCGCGGAAGGTGGTCAGGCCCGACTCGCCGATCACCGCCTCCAGGGTCCCGCGCGCCATCAGCTTGCCATAGGCGATGTAGGCGATGTCGTGGCAGCGCTCGGCCTCGTCCATGTAGTGGGTCGAGACCATCACGGTGAGGCCCTCGGCCGACAGGGCGTGGATCTCGTCCCAGAACTCTCTTCTGGCTTGGGGGTCCACGCCCGCCGTGGGTTCGTCCAGCAGCAGCAGGCGCGGCTCGTGCAGCACGCAGGACGCCAGGGCCAGGCGCTGCTTCCAGCCGCCCGACAGGCTGCCGGCCAGCTGTTTCTGGCGCCCCGCCAGCCCCAGGCGCTCCAGGGCCGCGTCCACCCGCCCGCGCCGCTGATCCAGGCCGTAGATGCGGGCGGTGAAGTCCAGGTTCTCGCGGATCGACAGGTCCTCGTAGAGCGAGAACTTCTGGGTCATGTAGCCGGTCTGGCGCTTGATCTCTTCGGCGTGACGCCGGAAGTCCAGGCCCAACACCGCGCCCTCGCCGGCGTCGGGGGTCAGCAGGCCGCACAGCATGCGCAGGGTGGTGGTCTTGCCCGAGCCGTTGGGGCCGAGGAAGCCGGTGATCTTGCCGGCCCCGACCTGGATGGTCAGGTCCTGGACCACAGGCTTGTCGCCGTAAGACTTGTTCAGGCCGCGCACGTCGACGGCCAGCTCGCCCGCCGGCGGGTCCGCGAGCTGGGCGGCGGCCGCGTTCACTGGCCTGAGTCCTTCTTTGGGCCCTTCAGCGGAACCACGTCGATCGGCAGGCCGGGCGGCAGGTCGGCCGGATGGTCCGGCAGGGCCTCGACCAGGAACACCAGCCGATCGCGGGCGTCGCGGCTGTAGATCACCGGCGGGGTGAACTCGGCCCGGGGGCTGACGAAATTGATCCGGGCTTCGAGCCCGTCCTTGCAGCCGTCGCAGGCGAAGGCGATCCGCGTCCCCGGCCGATAGAGCGCGACCTCGGCCTGGGGCACGTAGAAGCGCAGCCGCACGCGATCGTCGGCCAGCAGGGCCACCACCGGCTGATTGGCCGCCACCCATTCGCCGGGCTGGTAGAAGACGTCCTGAACCCGGGCGGCGGCCGGGGCCTTGGGACTGATCTGGTCCAGACGGTCCTGAGCGAGCGCCAGCTGATCGCGGGCGGCGGCCGCCTGACTTTCGGCGGCGCGGATCGCGTCCGGCCGCCCGCCCAGGGTTCCGACCCGGCGCTGCCGCTCGACGGTGCGGACATTGGCCTCCGCCGTCAGCATGGCGGCCCTGACCTGGTCGAGACGGGCGGGCGCGTAGAACCCCTTGGCCGCCAAGGGCGCGACCCGATGATAGTCGGCCCGCGCCTGGGCCAGGGCGGCCAGGGCGGCGGCGCGCTGGGCGTCATAGACCGCCAGCTCGTCCGGCCGTTGGCCCTTGGCGGCGTCCACGGCCTGGGCC
>NZ_JBAPVS010000197.1:0-9739 GCF_049283275.1 Caulobacter sp.
CCCTCCGGCCCTCCGGGCCACCTCCCCCAAAGGGGGAGGATCTAGGTCAGCGCATCCTGAAAGATGCTCCCCCTTAGGGGGAGCTGTCGCGTAGCGACTGAGGGGGCTTTCACCCCCGGGCGCCTCACGCGTCCTTGAACCCTTTGCCCTCGGCCACCAAGCGCTCCAGCAAGGCCGAAGGCTTGAAGTCGTCGCCGAACTTGCCCTGGAACGCCTTCATGCTGGCCAGGATCTTGTCCAGGCCCACCAGCTCGCCCCAGAACATCGGGCCGCCCGTATAGACCGGCCAGCCGTAGCCGTTGATCCAGACGGTATCGATGTCCGAAGCCCGGATCGCCTTGCCCTCCTCCAGGATCTTGGCCCCCTCGTTGACCATCGGATACAGGCAGCGCTCCAGGATCTCCTGGTCGCTGATCGCGCGGCGCTGGATCTGGCGCTTCTCTGCGAAGTCGAGGATCACCTGCTCGACTTCCTTGCTGGGCTTGGCGACGCGGTTCTCGTCGTAATCGTAGAAGCCCTTGCCGTTCTTCTGGCCGCGGCGATCCATCTCGCACAGCACTTCGCGGACGGTCGACGAGCTCGACTTGGTGGAATCCCAGCCGATGTCGAGACCGGCCAGATCGCTCATGGCGAACGGCCCCATCGGCAGGCCGAAATCATAGAGCACGCGGTCGACGTCCCAGGGCATGGCCCCTTCCAGGATCAGCTTCTGGGCCTCGCGCTGGCGCTGGGCCAGCATGCGGTTGCCCACGAAGCCGTGGCAGTTGCCGACCAGCACGGCGACCTTGCCGATCTTCTTGCCGATCTGCATCGAGGTGGCGATCACCGACTTGTCGGTCTTGACCCCGCGCACGATCTCCAAGAGCCTCATCACATTGGCCGGCGAGAAGAAGTGCAGGCCGATCACGCTCTCGGGCCGGCTGGTGCTGGCGGCGATCGCGTCGATGTCCAGATAGCTGGTGTTGGAGGCCAGGATCGCGCCGGGCTTGGCGATCTTGTCCAGCTTGCCGAACACCTCCTTCTTGATCTCCATCAGCTCGAACACGGCCTCGATGATCAGGTCGCAGTCGGCCAGGTCCTCCAGGTTCATCGACGGCGTCAGCAGGCCCATGCGCTTTTCGACGTCGTCCTGGGTCAGGCGGCCCTTCTTGGCGGTGTTCTCGTAGTTCTTGCGGATCACCCCGACGCCGCGATCCAGGTTCTCGGACTTGGCCTCGATGATCGTCACCGGAATGCCGGCGTTGAGGAAGTTCATCGAGATGCCGCCGCCCATGGTGCCGGCCCCGATCACGCCGACCTTCTTGATCGGGAGGATCGGGGTGTCGTCCGGAACGTCGGGGATCTTGGCGGCCTGGCGCTCGGCGAAGAACACATAGCGCTGGGCGGCCGACTGGCTGCCGGTCATCAGCTCCATGAACAGCTTGCGCTCGGCCTTGAGGCCTTCGTCGAACGGCAGGTTCACCGCCGCCTCGATGCACTTGATGTTGTTCTCGGGGGCCAGGAAGCCGCGGAACTTGCGGGCGTTGGCCTTGCGGAATTCGCTGAAGATCTCGGGCTTGCCTCGCGCGGCCTCGACCTTGGCGTTCTGGTCGCGGATGCGTGTCAGCGGCTTGTCCTCGGCCAGCACCACGCGAGCGAAGGCGATGGCCCCGTCGCGCAGGGCGCCTTCCTCGACGAGGGAGTCGAACAGGCCCATCGCGAGCGCGGCTTTCGCCGGCACGTGCTGGCCGGTGGTGACCATCTCCAGAGCTTTCTCGACGCCCACCACGCGCGGCAGGCGCTGGGTGCCGCCCGCGCCGGGCAGCAGGCCGATGTTCACTTCCGGAAGGCCCGCCTTGGCCGACGGCACGGCCACGCGATAGTGCGCCACCAGCGCCACCTCCAGACCGCCGCCCAGCACCGTGCCGTGGATCGCGGCGACCACCGGCTTGGGCGAGTTCTCGATGGTGTTCTGCACGTCCTGCAGCGAGGGGCCGGTCATGGCCTTGCCGAACTCGGTGATGTCGGCGCCGGCGATGAAGGTCTTGCCCTCGCAGATCAGCACGATGGCCCTGACCGCCGGGTCGGCGATGGCGGCGTCGAAGGCCTTGGACAGTCCCTCGCGCACGGCGGCCGACAGCGCATTGACCGGCGGCGAGTTGAGCGTGACGACGCCGATGTCGCCTTCGACGGTCAGATCCGTGACGTTGTTGATCGCGGCCATGGCGTTTTCCACCCTCAAATCTGTGGTTACGTTCTTTTGAACGATTGTTTGAAGCAAACCCTGCACGACCTGCGGCCGAAGTCCAGAGGTCCGTAAGGGCGCCGGGAATTTAGGCGCCCGCCCATTGACGTCGCCGCATTCATACCCGAAATTCGAAAAACACGGGTTTCAGTCGGAGCCAATCCGTGCGCGCGGGGGAAACCGCCGAGGCGGCATCCGCCACGGGGGCGGCGGGACGGCTGGTGTTTGTTCCGACTGTTGAGGGCGTACGCGTAAGGGGGTCGGCGTCGGGGCGCGACTTGCACTCGTCCCACATCTTCGAAGCTGGCCATCTTCGCGGACGCGGCGCGCCTTTCGGCGTGTCGACTAGGTGAAGCGCACTCGGCGCGGGAGTTATCTCCCGCGCCGCTTTCTTGTCGGCTCAGGCCGCGCTTTCCGTCAGCGCCGCATAGACCAGCGTCCGCAGTTCGCGCCGGATGGGATAGGCCGAGGACGGGATCAGCTGGGTCATGAACACCACGGCCAGGTCCTCGACCGGATCGATCCAGAACGCCGTCGAGGCCATGCCGCCCCAGAAGTACTCGCCCAGCGAGCCCAGGTTCTTGGTCCGCGCCTGATCGACGGTCATGGCGAAGCCCAGGCCGAAGCCCAGACCCTCGAACACCGCCTCGCTGAACAGCGACTGCGACATCTCCGTCAGCTCCCGCCCGCCCGGCAGATGGTTCAGGGTCATCAGCTTGAGGGTCTTGGGGCTGACGATCCGCGCGCCGTCCAGCTCGCCGCCGTTCAGCAGCATCCGGCAGAACCGCATGTAGTCGTCGGCCGTCGAGACCAGACCGCCGCCGCCGGACTTCAACGACGGCTCGGACAGGTAGTGGCTGGTGGTCGGATCGTCCTGCAGCACCACCTCGCCCTTGGGGTTGAGGGTGTAGCAGGCCGTGAAGCGATGGCGCTGGTCGTCAGGCACGAAGAAGCCGGTGTCGCCCATCTTCAGCGGGTCGAAGATCCGCTCCTTCAGGAAGACGTCGAAGGGCTGGCCGGAGATCGCCTGGATCAGATAGCCGAGCACGTCGGTGGCCACCGAATAGTTCCAGGCCTCGCCCGGCGAGAACTCCAGGGGAATGTCGGCCAGGGTTTCGACGAAGGCCTCCAGCCCGCCTTCGCTGTCGACGCCGTCCAGCTTCAGCTTGCGATAGGCCGCATCGACATTGGTGCGCTGTTGGAAGCCGTAGGTCAGGCCGGCGGTGTGGCGCAGCAGGTCGATGATCCGCATCGGCTGGTCGACCGGCTTGGTCTGGAAGGCGCCGGCCACGCCGGCCGCGAATACGCCCAGCTTCTTCCACGACGGGATGAACCGGTGCACCGGGTCGTCCAGCGCGACCTTGCCCTCCTCGACCAGCATCATGAAGGCGATCGAGGTGATCGGCTTGGTCATTGAATAGATGCGGAACAGGCTGTCGGCCTTCAGCGGCAGCCCACGCTCCTTGTCCGCCGAGCCCAGGATCGTGGTGTGGGCCAACTGGCCCCGCCGCCAGACCTGCACCAGGGCGCAGGGCAGCTTTCCCGGCGCGATGTAACGCTCCTGGATAAAGGCGTCGATGCGCTTCAGTCGATCCGACGACAGACCGACGGCTTCAGGCGTGCTCAAGACGAAATCCCTCCTGCGGCCGCCCGCCTGTAGAGGATCACAGGAAGGAGCGGCGTACTGTTTCTTGGCGGCGACCGCGAGGCGCGCGAAACCCGCCCTCGCCCCATAACGCGCATATCGATTGAAAACTAGGGAACGGGGATCGGCAAGCACTTGCGCGACAAGCCTGCCGCGCGTCCTCGATCTTCGAACCTCGACGACACCTCAATTGCACAACACGGCCGCAAGATTCCACGTGCACGAAAGCGGCGCCGAAGCAGCTTGCGCGCCTTGTCGTGAAGACAGGGCTTCCTAAATTGGACCAGCGGGTCCAAGGACGCGCGCGAGGGGCCGCGAACAGGGGGCGACACATGGACGACGGCCGGATCGCGAGCCCCGCCACCGAGCGGTATGCGAAGAAGAAAGAGGCGATCCTCGCCGCCGCGACCGCGATCCTGAACCGTCAGGGCGTCAAGGGCATGACCCTGGCCGACGTCGCCGCCAAGGTCGGGCTGATCACCACCAGCGTCACCTACTACTATCGCAAGAAGGAAGACCTGGCGGCCGCCTGCTTCATGCGCGGCCTGGAGCGCTTCGACGCCCTGGTCACCGAGGCGGGCAAGGCGCCGGACGCGCCCACGCGCCTGCTGAATTTCCTGAACCTTTATCTCGACCTGAACCGCCGGGTGCGTCTGGGCGAGACCGCCCCCCTGACCAGCTTCACCGAGATGCGGGCCTTGAAGGAGCCTCTGCGCGGCACGGTGCAGGGTGCGTTCAACGATCTGTTCCGGCGGGTGCGCGGCTTCTTCGAAGGCGCCGAGTTCGATCACCTGGACAAGCGCGACCGCAACGCCCGCACCCACCTGCTGCTCGAGCAGGTGTTCTGGTCGGGCTCCTGGCTGCGTCGCTATGACGTCGATGACTATGGCCGCGTGCGCGACAAGATGTACGACATCCTGGTCAACGGACTGGCGCCCCAAGCGGGTGCGGACAAGAGCGCCTGGGCGCCGCTGCCCCTGCCCGATCCGACGCCGCAATCGCCGGACGGTCAGGAATGGCGCGAGACCTTCCTGATCGCCGCCACCCGGCTGATCAACCAGCGCGGCTATCGCGGAGCCTCGGTCGAAGACATCTCGGCCCAGCTCAATGTCACCAAGGGCTCTTTCTACCACCATCACGAGGACAAGGACGCCCTGGTGGTCGAGTGTTTCGAGCGCACCTTCGCCGTCACGCGCAAGGCTCAAGTCGACGCCCGCGACCTGGCCAAGGACAGCTGGGAGCAGCTGTCGTCGGCGACGGCGGCCCTGGTCGCCTATCAGCTGTCGGACCACGGTCCGCTGCTGCGCGCCTCGTCGATGGGCGCCCTGCCGATCGAGATCCGCACCGAGATGACCCAGGGCTACAACCGCGGCTCCGAGCGCTTCGCGGCGATCATCTCCGACGGCGTGGCCGAGGGCTCGGTCCGGGCGGTGGACCCGATGATCGCCGCCCATATGATCAATTCGATGCTCAACGCCGCCGCCTCGCTGGGCGTCTGGGTTCCCGGGTTGGAGCGCGAGGAAGCGGCCAGGCTGTTCGCCCGGCCGCTATTGACGGGACTGTTTTCGAGGTAGGCCGGCGCCAAGAGTTGGGGACACACACTCGTTCCAGTTCTGCATCCAGCTGATGCCGCCCGTGGTGTGAGGGTGTGTCCCGTCCGTTGCCGCAGACCTTAGAACTTCTTCTTCAGCCCAAACTTGTACGTCCGGCCCAGCGGGTCGCCGGTGAAGGGGTCGTAGCCAAGGTCCAAGCGGGCGTAAGATGGATCCTTGTCGAAGACGTTGGTGATCGCCGCCGTCAAGGTGGCGTCCCACGGCAGGAACACCCGATAGGCCAGGTCGGTGAGGACCTGGGTGTCGATCTTCTTGCCCTGCGACACCTGCACCGCGGCGCCGGTGGAGTCCTTGTAGGCCCCGGCCGCGAACGGCGCGGTGCGCTGATCCTCGTAGCTGTCGATATAGTGGACCGTCAGGCGAAGATTGTGCGCCCCCTTGGTCCATTCGCCGAAGAGGTCGCCCTTCCACTGCGGGATCGGCACGGCGATGGTCTGGTAGTTGAGCAGGCCCACCGCATCGAACGCCGGGTTGACCACCACGCCTTCGACGGTCTGGGCGTCGATCTTGTATTCGGCGATGTAGGTGGCGTTGGCCCCGAGCCGGAAGTCGCCGCCGATCACGTCCTCGAAGAGGTAGTCGGCCGAGACGTCGACGCCCGAATTCTTGATCGACGGTCCGTTGACATAGTAGGTCTTCAGGCGGGCCAGCGACGAGATCGTGCTGCAGTTGGTGCTGTAGGTGAACCGCGCCTGCAGGGCCGCATAGGTCGGGTTGCCGCAATTGTTGGCCCCGGTCGCGCCGTTCGGATAGAGGGCGTTGACCATCCCCGCCACCGGTTCGGCGACGATCGGCTTGTCGAAGTCGAACTGGAAGTAGTCGACGCTGGCCTTGAAGTTGCCGCTGCTGAATAGAACGCCGGCATTATAGGTGTTGGCCTCTTCCGGCTGCAGGTCGGGATTGCCGTAGATGTCGACGGCGCGGAACACGCCCAGGATGCTCTGCAGCGAGGTGATCGACGAGGTGACCAACTGCGGGTCGGGCGGCCCGCGGAAGGTCGAACCGGCCGAGCCGCGCAGCGCCATCCAGGAGTTGGCCTGCCAGCGCAGCGCGACCTTGGGATTGAAGGTCGAGCCCGTGGCGCCGCCATAGTCCTCATAGCGGGCGGCCAACTGCATCTGCAGGTCCTCGGTGATCGGCACCGACAGCTCGCCGAAACCGGCCATGATGTCGCTCTGCTTGTCGGCCGGGGTGTTGACGCCCAGGAACATGAACGGCCCGTTGCGGACCGAGCCGGTGCAGTTGACGACGCCGAAGTCTGGCGTGTTGACGCACGGATTGATCAGGGCGTTGCTGATGTCGTTGTAGTCGGACTTGAAGTAGGTGCGCCGATACTGCACCCCGGCCGCCCAGGCGATGTCGCCGCCCGGCAAGGTGATGTTGGTCTTGCCGTTCAGCACCGCCTCGCCGACGAACAGGCGCGAGGCCTGCTTGGTCGTCAGCTTCTGGAAGAACCAGCGGGTGACTTCCTCGGTGTTGGCCAGGGCCGCGTTGTAACCCGGATTGGTCTCGCCGGTGATGACGTTGCCCGGAATGGCGTTGGCGAACGGGTTGTAGAACAGGCAACCGTTGACGCCGGGCGTGCCCTGGACGCCGGGCGTGGCGGCGTCGGTGTCGCAGCGCGGGCCGCCCAGGCCGCGCAGGGCCAACTGGTAGCGGTTGACCAGGGTGTCATAGCCCGTGCGGATCCCGATCTCCTGCGAATAGGTCAGGGCCATTTCCCAGCCGATGCCGTTGTCGAACTCGCCCTGCAGATCGCCCGACACCCGGTAGGCGTCGTAGGCGCGGGCTCCGATCGAGGGGCCGTAGCCGAAGGCGGGATTGCCGCCCAGACCATAGGGCCGGTTGGCGGCGTTGATCGCTCCGCCCGCCAGGATCGCCGAGGGCACGGTGGCCTGGGCGCCGTTCACCAGGCTGGTGGTGACGATGGTCGGGTTCGCGGCCATGAAGGCGATCAGGCCGGGATTGTTGGCCGGCACATAGTAGCGGCCGATCACCGACGGCGCGACGGCGACCTCGGACGTCGGCACCGCCAGGGCGGCGTAGGATGGCGAGGTGTTCCAGTCCGGAACGTCGGTGTGGCTGTACAGGACCTCCATGTGGAACTTGGTCTTTTCCGACAGGTCGGCGTTGACCTCGCCATAGGCCTGGATGGCGTCCTGCTTCTCGACCAGGTTGTCGAACGGCGTGTAGTGCCAGTAGCAGACGGGCGTCAGGCCGCTGAAGCCGGCATAGCCGCCCAGGCCGGCGCAGCTGGGATCGCGGAAGCCGGTGGTCGAGGCCGCCGCCGGGATGAAGGTCGAGGGATTGCCCGCCGCCGACCAGCCCGCCTCGGGGTTGGTCAGATAGGGCTGGTTGGCCCAGTCGCGATCGGCGACGCCTAGTTTCGAGCGGTGCTGCCAGCCGACGCTGGCCAGGATGTTGGCCTTGTCCCAGACCTTGCCGTAGGTGACGTTCAGGCCATAGTCGCCCTTCGAGCCGTCGATGATCCGGTAGTCCGCCCCAGCTTCCAGGCCGTTGAAGTTCTTGCGGGTGATGAAGTTGACCACGCCGGCGATGGCGTCGGATCCGTATGTCGCCGCCGCCCCGTCCTTCAGCACCTCGATCCGGCCGATGGCGGCGGTGGGAATGATGTTGGTGTCGACGATGCCCGCCCCGGCCGCGGCCAGCGGGTTGATCGCCAGACGCCGGCCGTTCATCAGCACAAGCGTGCGCTGCGAGCCAAGGCCGCGCAGGTTGACCGAGCCCGAGCCTTCCGAGCCCTGGGCGCGACTGTCGAACTGGTTGGTGTCGCCCAGCACGCCGTTCGAGACCGGCAGGGCCTTGAGCATTTCCACCGTCGAGGGTGAACCCTGCTTCTGCAGGTCCTCGAGGCCGATCACGTCGACCGGCAGCGAGGCGTCCTCAGGCGTGCCCCTGATGAACGAGCCGGTGACGATGACCTCTTCCACCAGGACCGGACCCTGGTCGTTTGACGATCTGGACTGGGCGTGGGTCGCGCCCGCCGCACCGCAGAATATAAGCGTCAAGGCTGAAGCCCCGCGCAGGAACATCGCTTTCTTCATAGTCTTCCCTCCCGTGCTGCTTTTTTTGAATGCAGGCCTTTGGGCTTTGGGAAACTCAGTCGGCGGCGCGCCTCGCGCGTCGGTCAGCGCGCACGACGGTTTTCACCATCGCGTCGCCGAACAGGCGCGTTTCGAAGATTGAAGATGCGTATTCGCGTGCCGACAACTTTGGGGTCTCCCTAGGCCGGGTACTGGAAACGCTTGACTAAAAAGCCCACCATTCGCGCGGGCAAATGTCCGATCTTGAGATTCGAACATTCGTTTCGATGATGCGGTATGTTTTTACACCACGTCAACCGCGCATCATGCCGCAGCCTCGCACCCCGCACGCCTCCGCGCGGCGGGGTTCAGCAATCGCGGAGCGATGTCGCAAGGCTGTCGCCGATGGCCGCGCCCCGTAAGGCGAACGGAGCAACGCCTTCGCCGGCCGCCTCCTTATGGCGCTGGGGGGCCTAGTTGAGCAGGGAGTTGACCGCCGGGGCGCCGGGGGCCTTGCCGCTGATGGGATCGCACCAGGCAAAGCGCCCGTTCAGACCCTCGGAGCGCCTTGCCGCCAGGCCATTGGCGTACATCTCCTGGCCCAGATCGACGCCGTCCACCGTCACGATCGACAGCTGGCGATGGAACTCGTCAAAGCCTGTCGCGGGCTCGACGGTGATCTCGCGGGCGTCTTTCATCTTCGCCCGCACCCAGGCCCGGGTGGTCTGGGCCGCGGTGGCCTCGGCCCAGCAGCGGGCGTCGGGCACGCCCTGCGGCGCATAGGCGTTGGCCAGGCGCACGTGATTGCCGTCGATGACCATGGCGTCGGCGCTCAGCACCCGCACGCGGTCGCCGAGGCCCGGAGGCGGCAGGGTGATCGTCGACGGCGGGTCGGGCGTCTTCTGGCAGGCGGCCATAACCGAGGCGGCCAGTACGGCGACGACCAGCGACAGGACGACAGGCTTAGTGCGGATCAAGAGTTCACCCCGAATTCACCCGACAGGATAACGCGTTCTGCGAAGACACGCGTCCTGATCAGGTAGGGGCGAAGGCGTGAAAACCAATAGCAAAAGGCCCCGGAGATTTCTCTCCGGGGCCTTCGCATTCTCAGCCGAAGCTAGATCGATCGATTACTCGACGATCTTGGCCACCACGCCGGCGCCGACGGTGCGGCCGCCTTCGCGGATGGCGAAGCGCAGGCCTTGGTCCATGG
>NZ_JBAPVS010000198.1:0-17671 GCF_049283275.1 Caulobacter sp.
GCCCAGGCGGACCGGACGATCGAAGACCCGAACGGCCACTTCGCGCACGCCGGCCAGTTGGCTGGCGCCGCCGGTCAGGACGATGCCGGCGCCGGGCTCGACGGGCGCGCCCGAAGCCTTCAGGCGCTCGCGCAGCAGTTCCAGCGTCTCCTCGACGCGCGGCTGGATGATGCCCTTCAGCAGGCTGCGGGGGGCGATCACCGGGCCCGCGCCCGGATCGTCGCCGCGCGGCGGGGCCTCGATCATCTCACGGTCCTCGTTGGCCGAGGCGATGGCGCTGCCGTGCAGGGTCTTGATGCGCTCGGCGCCGGCGACCGAGGTCTGCAGGCCGCGGGCGATGTCTTGGGTCACGTGCCCGCCGCCAACGGCCAGGCTGTCGACGTGGCACAGGGCGCCGTTGTTGAACACCGCCACCGAGGTCGAGCCGCCGCCCATGTCGATGCAGACCGCGCCCAGGTCCATCTCGTCCTCCTCCAGGGCCGCCAGGGCCGAGGCGAAGGGCGCGGCGACCACGCCCTCGAAGCTGAGGTGGGCGCGCTCCACGCAGTGGGCCAGGGTGTGGAAGATGTTCTCGTTGATCGAGACGACCAGCAGCTCCAGCCCCAGCGCGCGGCCGAACATGGCGCGCGGATCGCGGATGCCGCGCTGGCCGTCGACCGACCAGGCGATCGGCAGCAGGTGGATCGGCTTGCGGCCGGGAATGCGGACTTGGGCCAGGGCCGAGGCGATGGCGCGCGACAGGTCGCCGTCGCCGATCGGCCGGGCGCCCAGCGAAACCTGGGTGTGGACGCGATGGCTGGCCAACTGGCCGCCGGCGGTGCAGACGCTGACGCCCTGGACGTTGACGCCGGCCACGGTCTCGGCGCGTTCGACCGCCTGGGCGATAGCTTGCGCCGCCTCGTCCAGATTGACGATCGCCCCGCCGCGCACGCCGCGCGACTGCACATAGCCAACGCCGGCCGTGGTCAGGGTGCGGTTGTCGCGATGGATCCCGTCGGCCTTCATGATGAAGCAGGTGACCTTGGACGCGCCAAGATCGACGGCCGCGACCGCCGGCTGACGCACGAGCGTCGCCTTCAAGCCTTCCCTGGCTTGTTTCCGGTCATCCAGTCGCGACATTGCTGCGGTCACCTCACACACAAGTTCATGATCAGGCCCCGTCGGCCACGGGCTGCCCGCCGGGCGTCACCGTGTCGCGAGGCCTTACGGCCACCATTTCAGGATCGCGCAGATCGATGCGCGCGAAACCGAGATCGAGGATTCGTTGTCGTTGATCGAGTTGATCCAATTGAATCAGCGCGGACTCTTCGTCAATGGCTGGCAGCTGGATCAGCGAACCATCTTTCAGACGAAGGTCCCAACGGCGGTCGTCGACGCGCACCAGCGCCTCCAGACGGTCCCGCAGACGGGGCCGCGCATTGACGGCCGGCAGGATGGCGCCGGCGGCCTGGTCGGCGCCCTGCCCCACCACCAGCGGCAGCTGGGGGAAGCGCGCGGCGTCGGCCTCGCGGATGATGCGGCCCTCACCGTCGATCACCCGCATCGCGCCGGAATGCTGCCAGACGGCCAGGGCCGGGCGCTCCTCGACGGAGATGAACACGGTGTCGGGCAGCAGGCGCACGACCTTGGCGGACTTGACCCAGCCCACGCTCTCGACCCGGGTCCGCAGGGCGTCGAGGTCCAGGCTCAGGGTCGGCTGGTCCTGGTACAGGGCCGTGGCGTTCATGATGTCGGCCTTCGCCATCGGCGAGGCGCCCTCGATGTGCACGGTCTTCAGCTTGAAGCCCATATCGGCGAACTCGCCGTCGACGCCGCGCATCAGGGCTTCGCCCAAGCGCTGGATCCGGTGGCCGGTGGCCAGGGTGGCGACCAGGGCGATGACCATCGCGCCGCCGGCCACGGTCAGGGCCAGACGGGGCGACACGCCCACGCCGGCGCGCGCGGCTTGCAGTTTCCCAGCCGGCGGCGCGCCATTGCGCGCGGCCGATCGGGCCTTCGGACTTGCGGGCGCTTCAGCCCGGGGGCGCGTTGGCTTTCGCGATCCCCCCCGCACACCTGCGGGCATAAGCGTCCTCCACGATCCAAAACACGAGACGATCAAACGAAACGCCTGCGTGGTCCGCCTGCTCTGGAACGAGCGAGGTGGGTGTCATGCCGGGCTGCGTATTGACCTCTAAGAGGACCAGAAGGTCGTTAATGTCGTCATAACGGAAGTCGACTCGAGTCACACCTCGGCAACCAAGAATTGTATGGCCAAGCTTGGCGGTGTCCAGGGCCCTATCCCTTACGGCGTCGGGAATCGGGGCCGGAAGGATGTGGATCGAGCCCCCTTCCGAGTACTTGGCGTCGTAGTCATAAAAACCTGTGGACGAGCGGATTTCGGTGACCGCCAGAGCCCTGGGCCCCGTCGCCTGGCCCAGGACCGCTACTGAAAGCTCCACACCCGGAATGAACGGTTCGACCAGCACCTGCTCGCCAAAGGCCCACCCCGGCGCGGCCAGGTCGCGCGGCGGGGCGTTGGCGTCTTGCGGCACGATGAACACGCCGACCGACGATCCCTCGGCGTTGGGCTTCACCACATAGGGCGGCCGCATCACATGGTCGCGGGCGACGTCGCGCCTGCTGAACAGGCCCCCGCCGGGCACGACGATCCCGGCCGCCGCCAGCACCGCCTTGGACTTGGCCTTGTCCATGGCCAGGGCCGAGGCCAGCACCCCGGAGTGGGTGTAGGCGACGCCCAGCGTCTCCAGCACGCCCTGCACGCAGCCGTCCTCGCCCCAGCGGCCGTGCAGGCCGTTGCAGACCACGTCGGGGTTCAGCGCGGTCAGGACCTGGGCGATGTCGGGACCGGGATCGACCCGGCTGACCCGCGCGCCCAGCCGCTCCAGAGCGTCTGCGTAGGCCGCGCCGGTGGCCAGACTGACCTCACGCTCGGCCGATGGGCCGCCGAGCAGGACGACGATGTGTTGGCTGGCGAGAGGACGGGCTGGGGTCATGGACCGCAGCGGTAGCGGGGCGATGTGGAGGCGGGAGGGATGCGCGTCGGATTTCCGGTGCAGCCAAAAAAGAAACCCTCTCCCAGAGGGAGAGGGTGAAGGCGGCAGAGTTTGGCCCTAGTGCGCCGGCGCGGCCGGCGCCGCCGCGCTCAGGGCGCGGAAGTCGATGTCGCTATCGGCCACCAGATAGACGAAGGCTGTCCAGGCCGCGACGTTCTGGGCCAGCTCATCGGGACGCACCTTGTTGAGGGTGTCGTCCATGGTGTGGTGGTAGTCGAAGTAACGGCTGGCGTCCTGGTTCAGGGCGATCACCGGCACGCCCGACTCTTCCAGGCCCTCGATGTCGGCGCCGGCGTGGGCCGGCGGGTTGCGGTCCAGATAGATCTTCAGCGGGGTGATGACGCGCACGGCGGTCTGCATGGCCGGATGGGCGGCCGAACCCTTGGGGATCTGCAGGCTGTAGATGCGGTCAGCGCCGCTGTCGCTTTCGCCGGCCAGGACGATCTTGGGCAGTTCGTCCTTGTGGGCGGCCAGATAGGCTTCCGACGAGCCGCCGCTCTCTTCCGAGCCGAACATCACCACGCGGATGGTGCGCTTGGGGTGCTTGGGCAGGTCGCCGATCAGCTTGGCCGCGGCCGTGGTGATGGCGATGCCCGTGGCGTCGTCCAGGGCGCCGGTGCCGACGTCCCAGCTGTCCAGGTGGCCGCCGATGACGATCACCTCGTCGGGCTTCTCCGAGCCCTTGATCTCGCCCGAAATGTTCCAGGCCACGTCCTTGGGGTCGACGCTGGAGTCCAGCTTCAGCTTGATGCGCAGCGGGCCCTTGGCGGCCAGGCGCTCCAGTTGTTCGGCTTCCGGCACGCCCAGGGCGGCGGCGGGGATGGTGGCGACCTGCTCACCGAAGGCGGTGACGCCGGTGTGCGGCACGGTGGAGTCCGAGGTCGAGATCGAGCGGATCAGTATGCCGACCGCGCCGCGCTTGGCGGCCTCGACCGGACCCGAGCGCCGCGAGATGCCGGCCACGCCGTAGCCGGCGCCGTCCTGGGCGCGGACCATCGGCTGGGTGATGACCACGATCTTGCCCTTCACGGCGCTTTCCGGCGCGGCGATCAGCTCGGCGTAGGTCTTGAACAGCGCGACCTCGGCCTCGACCCCATTCGGGCCGGTCGGCACGGTGCGGCCCAGGCCGACAATGGTCAGCTTCATGGGGTACGGGGCGACCAGTTCGGCGCTCTCCTCGCCGCGCGTCCACGACGGCTTGGAAAATTCCTCGACCTTGATGTTGGTGAAGCCCAGGGCCTTGAACTTGGCCACGCCCCAATCCTTGGCGCGGGCCATGGCGGGCGAGCCGACCAGGCGCGGGCCGATATTGGTGGTCAGGTCCTCGGTGACGTCCCAGGCCGTGCGATCCAGCAAAGCCTTGTCGCGCAAGGCTTCGGCGGTCTTGGCGTCTTGGGCGTAGGCCGCGCCGGCCATCAGGGCGGTGGCGGCGGCGGCGGTCAGCAGAGTGCGGAACAGGCGCATGGAGACTCCCTCGTTTGGGTCGTTCTCATAGCACCGCTCAGGACCGGGAATAGGCAACAACCGGATGAACTATCGGTAACCTTTGGAGCTGAGACGGGGACATGCACTTGTGCGTGTCCCCAGCCGCATCCAGGGGCGCCGAGCCTGGACTTGGGGACACGCGCAAGCGCATGTCCCCGGCCGTGGCCTACCCCGCTCGCCCGATGCGCTTGATCTCCCAATCCAGCTGCACCCCGGTCTTGGCCAGCACGTCGGCGCGGACGGTGTCGCCCAGGCCTTCCAGGTCGGCCGCGGTGGCCTCGCCGGTGTTGATCAGGAAATTGCTGTGCAAGGGCGAAAACATCGCCCCACCATAGGGCTTGCCCCGCCAGCCGGCCTCGTCGACCAGCTTCCAGGACGAGTGACCCGGCGGGTTCTTGAACGTCGAGCCGCCGGTCTTCTCGCGGATCGGCTGGGTGGTCTCGCGGCGGGAGGTGATCTCGGCCATGCGGGCCTTGATCGCGGCGGGGTCGTCGGGAAGACCTTCGAAAATCGCGTCCAGCACGATCAGGCCGGCGTCCTGCAGGGCGCTGTGGCGGTAGGTGAAGTGCAGGTCGGCCGCCGGCAGCTCGCGCACATGCCCCTGGCGGTCCATGACCCGGGCCGAGACCAGGATGTTGGCGGTCTCCGAGCCATAGCACCCGGCGTTCATGATCGTCGCGCCGCCGACGGCGCCGGGGATGCCGGCGTAGAACTCAAGTCCGGCGATGCCCGCCTCGGCGGCCTTGCGGGCCAGGATGGCGTCGGGCACGGCGCTGCCGGCCTTGATGCGGTTGCCGCCCAGGGCCTCGACCGTGTTGAAGCCCTTGCCCAGCCGGATCACCACGCCGTCGACGCCGCCGTCGCGGACCAGCAGGTTGGAGCCCACCCCGATGGCCAGCACCGGTACGGCCGGCTCCAGGGCCTTGAGGAAGTCAGCCAGGTCCTGCTCGTCGGCCGGCAGAAAGACCACATCGGCCGGACCGCCGACCCGGAACCAGGTGAACGGCGCCAGGGTCTCGTCGATCAGCAGCTTGCCGCGGACGGCGGGGAGCGACGCCTTCCAGCTCACTTCGCCAGCGCTTCCAACTGACCCGGCAGGGCGTAGGACCAGTTCGTGATGTCCCCCGCGCCCAGCAGCACCACCAGATCCCCCGCCTGCGCCTCGGCGGCGATCAGGGCCGGCAGGGCGGCGGGGCTTTCCAGGGCCAGGGCGCGGCGGTGGCCGAACTTCTTGAGGCCTTCGACCAGGTGGTCGCGGTCGACGCCCTCGATCGGCTGTTCGCCGGCCGTGTAGACATCGGCGACGATCACGGTGTCGGCGTCGTTGAAGCAGCTGCTGAACTCGGTCATCAGGTCGCGCAGACGGGTGAAGCGGTGCGGCTGGACCACGGCGATCACCTTGCCGGTCGAGACCGCGCGGGCGGCCTTCAGCACGGCGGCGATCTCGACGGGGTGGTGGCCGTAGTCGTCGACGATGCGGATGCCGTTGGCCACGCCCGTGGTGGTGAAGCGGCGCTTGACCCCGCCGAAGCCGGCCAGGCCTGCGCGGATGGCCTTGGCGTCGACGCCCAGCTCGCGGGCCACGGCCACGGCGGCGGTGGCGTTGAGCACGTTGTGGTGGCCGGCCATCGGCATCTTCAGGCCCTCGTACAGCACGAGATCGCCCGACAGCGGCGAGATGAGAATGTCGAACTTGGCGCCCTCGGGGCCCATCTCGATGTTGCTGACCCGGACCTCGGCCTGCGGGTTGGTCCCATAGGTGACCAGGCGACGGTTCTCGATTCGCGAGGTCAGGGCCTGGACTTCCGGGTGGTCGGTGCAGACCGCCGCGAAGCCGTAGAACGGGATGTTCTCGATGAAGTCCTGGAAGCCCTTCTTGACCGCGTCGAAGTCGCCCCAGTGGTCCAGGTGCTCGGCGTCGATATTGGTGACGATGGCCACGGTGGACTTCAGCTTCAGGAAGCTGCCGTCGCTCTCGTCGGCCTCGACCACGATCCAGTCGCCCTCGCCGACCTTGGCGTTGGTGCCGTAGGCGTTGATGATCCCGCCGTTGACCACGGTGGGGTCCAGGGCGCCGGCGTCCAGCAAGGCCGCGACCATCGAGGTGGTTGTGGTCTTGCCGTGCGTGCCGCCCACGGCCACGGAGAACTGAAGCCGCATCAGTTCGGCCAGCATCTCGGCGCGGCGGACCAGCGGCAGGCGCTTGTCGCGGCCGGCGGCCATCTCGACATTGTCGGCCTTGATGGCGGTGGAATAGACGATGGCCGAGGCGCCTTCGACATTGGCCGCGTCCTGGCCGATGAAGATCCGCGCGCCCAGCTTTTCCAGTCGCTCGGTATTGGCGCTGGCCTTGGCGTCGCTGCCCTGCACGGTGTAGCCGATGCGGATCATGATCTCGGCGATGCCGGACATGCCGATGCCGCCGATGCCGATGAAGTGCACGGGGCCGAGTTCGAAGGGTACGGGGCGTCGACGCTGGATCATCCAGCCCGATTAGACGATTTGGCGGCGGGGTGAAACGGGATGTTTGGTGCAGATCGTGTGGATTTCCGTCTCCCTAGTCGTGAAACCCAGGGTTATCGCACCTGACCGAGGCGGTCGTTCCTTCGACAATCCGTCACAGCTCGAATATGTCCATCGGCGTCTCCGCCGGCTTCAGGCCCCAGGCGAACAGGGTGATCCCCCGCGCTTTGGCCGTCTCAATCAGCCAGGCGCCCGAGAGGAGGATCAACTCGTAGGTCACCTGGAGCTCGTCGGGACCGCGGGTGTCGAGGCGAGCGCTCTGGCCGTCGAGTTCGATATTGGCCCAGCCGATCACGTCTCCAGCCTCGACCGAGCGCAAGGTCATCAGGACGGAGCCTTCATCGGTTTCGTCATCCTCGCCCGAAGGCTCGCCGTAGGAGATGGCGCGCGGACCCAGCACTAGATCCGTGGCCGCCGGGATCATATGCCTGCCGCATAGAGCTGGGTCCATTCAGTCACGGGCGTCGCGCTATCAGGCAACAGGGTCAAGCCGTGGTCGTGGGCGGTGCGGATCATCCAGACCCCCGTCAGCCACATACAGTTGCGCAGCAGGTGAATATCGTCGCTGGCGACGAAGGTGTGAGCCCAACGCCAACCGTCAATCTCGGCCCAAGCTCGGCCCAACAGGTTGTCGACTACGTCGCCGTCGTCGTGCGCCCAATACTGCCGCGCCCCAATTCGGATGCGGACCGAAGCGTCATGGCGGTCGCCTGCCGCGTCCAGATAAGGGATAGACCTTGGGCCGATCACCCGCCGCCCATGTGGCCATTTCACATAGCTGAATGGCGGCCGCATCGCCCTGCTCCAGTGGTCGGATTCAACCCTAACGGAACAAGAACAAATCAGCAACCTGGTCGCGCTACCCCGCCGTCTTCTCCACCAGATCCGCCAGCTTCTCCGCCGCGTCCGGAACCGCCACCTTGCGCGCGCCCGCCGCCATGCGGGCCAGGCGTTCGGGGTCCTTGAGCAGGGCGTTCAGGGCGCCGGCCATGGCGTCGACGGTCAGTTCGTCCTCGAGGCAGATGGCGGCCGCGCCCGCCTCTTCCAGCTGGCGGGCGTTGAAGCGCTGGTGGTCGTCGGCGGCGATCTTCAGCGGGATCAGGATCGACGGGCGGCCGGCCACGGCCAGCTCGGTGCAGGTCGAGGCGCCGGAGCGGCCGATCACCAGATGGGCCTGGCGCAGATAGCCGGCCATGTCGCGGAAAAACGGCGCGACCTCGCACTCGACCATGGCGTTGCGATAGACCTTGCGGGCGCCTTCCATGCTTTCGGGGCGGGCCTGCTGGAACACCTTCAGGCGGCTGCGCAGGTCCTCGGGCAGCCGGGCGACGGCCTCGGGGATCAGCTCCGACAGCAGACGCGCGCCCTGGCTGCCGCCGGTGACCAGGATGCGCAGCTGCACCTCCGGCGGCAGGTAGGGCACGTCGTAGAGCGCCCGGATCGCGGGCCGCACCGGATTGCCCACCACATGGGCGCGGGCCTTCACGGCCGGCTTGGCCAGCTCCAGGATCGGGAAGGCGCAGGCCACTTCATTGACCTTGGGGGCCAGATAGCGGTTCACGCGCCCCAGCACCGCGTTCTGCTCGTGGATCACGGTGGGGCGCTTCTGGCCCACGGCGGCCAGCAGGGCCGGGAGGGCGGGATAGCCGCCGAAGCCGACGACCACGGCCGGGTCGAGCCGCTTGAAGGCCGCCTTGGCCTGGTTCACGCCCTGCCAGACCGTGAAGCCGGCCTTGATCATGCCGACGATGTCGCCGGACTTGGCGGTGGCGGCGGACAGGGCCAGGCGTTCCTCGGCCGGGAACTTGTCGGCGTACAGCGCGCCGCGCTCGTCGGTGGCCAGCACGATGCGCCAGCCGCGCGCGGCCAGGGCTTCGGCCAGGGCCTGGGCGGGAAACAGATGCCCGCCGGTGCCCCCGGCGGCGACGACTGCCAGCTTGCTCATGCTTTTTGGCTCATAGGGGGAGCGGCTCCATTACGCGAGCGAATGACGGGCAAGGCGGACTGCGGCAAGGCTGGCCTCCAGGAAGCGCTCAATCCAGGCCTCCGGCCTGATCGAACTCTCCGGCTCCGCCATAGGCCCCCGGACGCTTGCGCGTCAACGCCAAGGCCATGCCCAGGGTCAGCCCCATGGCCAGCATCGACGAGCCGCCATAGCTGATGAAGGGCAGGGTCATGCCCTTGGTCGGGATCATGTTGAGGTTCACGGCCACATTGATGAAGGCCTGCTGGCCCACCAGCACGAACAGGCCGGCCGCGGCCACCTGCTCGAAGGTGTCGGTCAGCTTCATGGCCTTGTAGAGCCCGCGCACCACGATGAAGGCGAACACGGTGATCAGCGCCAGGGAGAACACCAGGCCGTATTCCTCGGCGGCGACCGAATAGATGAAATCGGTGTGCAGGTCGGGCACGTGGCGCTTCATCACCCCCTCGCCCGGGCCGCGCCCGAACAGGCCGCCGGCGTGGATGGCCTCGGCGGCGCGGGTGATCTGGTGGGTGTCGGCCTGGTCGGGGCTGAGGAACTTCTGGACCCGGGCATGGACGTGGTCGAACAGGAAATAGGTCGACATCAGCCCGCCGACCGCGACGGCGCCCAGGCCCATGATCCACGAGATCGGCACCCCCGCCATCCAGAAGGCGGCCCCGAAGGCGATGGTGATCAACACGGTCTGGCCGACGTCCGGCTGAACCAACAGCAGGGCCACGGCGATGAAATACAGGACGAAGGCGATCGACACGCCAGGGACGCCCTCGCCCTTCTGGCCCTCGGCGAACATCCAGGACACCAGCACGATCAGGGCCGGCTTCATGAATTCCGAGGGCTGGAAGGTGAAACCGCCGATCAGCAACCAGCGGGCCGCGCCCTTGGCGCTGTGGCCGATGAACGGCAGGGCCGCCATCACCCCGATGGCGCCGAGATAGATGAAGAAGGCCCAGCGCCGGACGCCCTTGGGACTGAGCATCGACACCGACAGCACGATGACGGCCGCGCCCAGGCCGAACACGCACTGGCGCAGGGCGAAATGGAACTGGTCGTCGATATGCATCCGCGCGGCGGCCGCCGGGCTGGAGGCGAAGGACAGCAACACGCCCAGGGTGACCAGCAGCGCCGTGGCGCCCAGGAGCCAACGATCCGTCGTCCACCACCAGACGCCGAGCCGCGAACGGTCGGTGCGGGCAAACGCGTGGGTGGTCTGGAACGTCATGGCCGGAGAGTCGGATTTTAGGGTTAAGCGAGTGTTGTTGTGGCGTTTCTAATTGGAGCGGTGAATGGCTTGCCCCCACCTGACCGCTTCGCGGTCTGTCCGCCCCCATAGGGGGCGGAGGCCGCGCGTGGGGCTCCTCTTCCCCCTGTGGGGGAAGACGGTCGCGCAGCGACCCGTAGGGGGCAAGCGTTAGCCGCCGAGAACTAGGCCCTTTTCGCAGCCGAGGCCGACGGGGCCGCGCCCAGCCCGTTGACCGCCGCGCGGAACGCCTCGCCCCGCTGCTCGAAGTCGGCGAACTGGTCGAACGAGGCGCAGGCCGGCGACAGCAGGACGATGGCCTCCTCGCCCGAGGCGGCGGCGTCGGCATAGGCGGCGGCGACGGCGGTCTCGATGTCGCCGCACTGGCGCACCGGGGCCTTGCCCTCCAGGGTCTTGCCGAAGTCCTCGGCCGCCTGGCCGATCAGATAGGCCGTGACGACGCGCGGGAACAGGTCGGCCAGGTCGTCGATGCCGCCGGCCTTGGCCACGCCGCCGGCGATCCAGTAGATTTTCGGATAGCTGGACATCGCCTGGCGGGCGGCGTCGGCGTTGGTGGCCTTGCTGTCGTTGACGAAGCGGACCTTGCCCAGCTTGCCGACCGTCTCCATCCGGTGGGCCAGGCCCGGGAAGCTCATCAGGCCGTCCACGGCCTGATGCGGCGGAATGCCCAGGGCGCGGGCGGCGGCGTAGGCGGCTGCGGCGTTCTGCCAGTTGTGGCGGCCCGGCAAGCTGCGGGCGCGCAGCAGATCGACCATCTCGGTCACCCGCTCGCCCGTGGCGTCGTACAGCACGCCCTGCAGGGCGTAGACGCCTCGGCCCATGGCCTTGCCGGCGCTGATCGGCCAGATCGTGCGGCGGTTGGCGGCGGTGATCTCGGTGCAGATCTGCTGGCACCAAGGATCGTCCACGCCGATGATCGCGGTGTCCCCCTTGCCCTGGTTCAGGAAGATCCGACGCTTGGCGGCGATGTAGCCGTCCATGCCGCCGTGACGGTCCAAGTGGTCGGGCGAGATGTTCAGCAGCACCACGGCGTCGGGCTTGAGGCTCGAGGTCAGGTCCAACTGGTAGGACGAGAGTTCAAGCACATACACGGCTCCGCCGTGCATATCCTCCAGGCCCAGCACGCCCTCGCCAATATTGCCGCCCACCCGGGTGTCGCGCCCGGCCTGGCGGCACAGATGGCCGATCAGGGCGGTCGTGGTCGACTTGCCGTTGGTGCCGGTGATGGCGATGATCTTGGGCTTCTTGTGGTCGGGCGCGGCGTTCACCGTGCGGGCGAACAGCTCGATGTCGCCCAGGATCTCGACCCCGGCCGCCTTGGCCTTGCCGACCGTCCAGTGCGGCTTGGGATGGGTCAGCGGCACGCCCGGCGACAGCATCAGGGCCGCGAACTGGCTCCAGTCGGCGGTCGTCAGGTCGACGACGTTCAGGCCCTCGGCCACGGCGGCCTGGCGGCTTTCGGGCTTTTCGTCCCACAGCGCCACCTTGGCCCCGCCGGCGATCAGCGCGCGCGCGGCCGTCAGCCCTGTCCGGCCAAGGCCGAACACGGCGACGGTCTTGCCCTCGAAACCGCGGACGGGGATCATGACGCGCCCTCTCCTATCGCAGCTTCAGGGTGGCGAGGCCGACGAAGCTGAGCATCATCGACACGATCCAGAAACGGACGACGACGGTGCTCTCGGCCCAGCCGAGTTTCTCGAAATGATGGTGGATCGGCGCCATCAGGAAAACCCGCTTGCCGGTCTTCTTGAAGTAGGCGACCTGGATCATCACGGAGAGCGCCTCGGCCACGAACAGGCCGCCGACGATGCCCAGCACCAGCTCGTGCTTGGCGCAGACGGCGATCGAGCCCAAGGCTCCGCCCAGGGCCAGCGAACCGGTGTCGCCCATGAAGATCTTGGCCGGCGGGGCGTTGTACCAGAGAAAGCCCATGCCCCCGCCGATGATCGCGCCGCAGACCACGGCCAGCTCGCCGACGCTGGGCACGAAGTGCAGGTTCAGATAGCCGGCGAACTTGTAGTTGCCCACCAGGTAGGCGATCAGGCCGAAGGTCGAGGCGGCGAACATCACCGGCACGATGGCCAGGCCGTCCAGCCCGTCGGTCAGGTTCACGGCGTTGGAGAAGCCTGCGATCGTGATGGCGGCGAAGGCCACGTAGAACCAACCCAGATTGATCACCAGGTTCTTCAGGATCGGGAAAACCAGCGAGGTCTCCAGACCCGGGGTCATTTCCGACTTGGGCGCGAAAAGGATCAGCGCCACGGCGGCCAGGATCGAGATGACGAACTGGGCGATCAGCTTCTGGCCGCTGGAGAGCCCGGCGGTCGTCTGCTTGGTGACCTTGGCGTAGTCGTCCATGAAGCCCAGCACGCCGAAGGCGGCGGTGATGCCCAGCACCACCCAGACGTGGACGTTCCCGAGGTCGGCGAACAGCAGGGAGCCGACGAACAAGCCCGCCAGGATCATGAAGCCGCCCATGGTGGGCGTGCCGGCTTTTTCGATGACGTGACGGGCGATGCCGTCGGTGCGGATCGGCTGGCCCTTGCCCTGCTTGGCCTTCATCCAGCGGATGAAGCGCGAGCCCATGGCCACGGCGACGATGTAGGCCGTCAGCATCGACATGCCGGTGCGGAAGGTCAGATATTTCAGGAGGTTCAGGACCGGGACATGCTCATGCCCGCCGCGCGACAGCCATTCGTAGAGGAAATACAGCATCAGCCTTGTCCTTGGAGGTCGAGCGCGCCCAGCGCGGCGGCCACGACCCCCGCTTTCGACCCGTTCGATCCCTTCACCATCACCACGTCCCCCGCCCGCATCGCCGAAACGACCTGGGGCGCGAGTTCGGCGGCGTTCTCGGCGTAGCCGCCCCGCCGAGTCGGCGAAAGCGCTTCCCATAAAGATTTCATTAACGGACCGGCGCAGAACACCAGGTCGATGTCGGCGGCGGCGATCGGCGTGGCCAGGTCCCCATGGAAACGGGCGCTCCGGGGGCCCAGCTCCAGCATGTCGGTCAGGACGACGATGCGCCGGCCGGCCACCTCGCGGGCGCCCAGGGTGGTCAGGGCGGCCTGCATCGAGACGGGGTTGGCGTTATAGCTCTCGTCGACCAGGGTGAAGGTCCCGCCGGGGATGCTGATCACGCGCTCTGCGCCGCGCCCCTCGATCGGTTCGAACTCGGCCAGGGCCGCCAGGGCGGTCTCGCGGTCGACGTCCAGGGCCTCCAGCATCAGCAGCACGCACAGGCTGTTGAGGCCCCAATGCACGCCGGTCTGCAGGATCGGGAAGTGGAGGGTTTCGCCACGCAACACGGTGGTGACGGTCGCGCCGTTCGGACCGGCGACGAAGGCGGTCAACTGAGCGGTCAGGCCCTCGCCCGTGCCGAAACTCCAGACCTCGGCGCCGGCCTTCTCGGCCTCGGCCTTCAGCAGCGGAAACCACGGATTGTCAGCGTTGAGCACGGCCACGCCGTTCGGCTCGAGGCCCGAGAAGATTTCGGCCTTGGCGCGGGCGACGCCCTCCTCGCCGTCGGCGAAGTTCTCCAGGTGCACCGGACCCACGGTGGTGATCGCCACGGCGTGGGGCCGGATGAAGTCGGAGAGCGGGGTGATCTCGTCGGCGTGGTTCATGCCGACCTCGAACACTGCGCGCTGGGTGTCGCGCGGCATGCGGGCCAGGGTCAGGGGCACGCCGATATGGTTGTTGTACGACTTGACCGAGGCGTGGGCCTTGCCGGCGCGGCGCAGGCCGGCCTCGACGGCGCGGGTGACGCTGGTCTTGCCGACCGAACCGGTCACCGCGCCGCGGCGGGCCTGAGGCGCGCGCTCGCGGGCGGCGACGCCCAGGCGCTCCAGCGCCAGGAAGGTGTCGTCGACCAGCACGGCGGGAACGGCCACCGGCTTGGAGACCAAGGCTCCGGCCGCGCCGCGATCGATGGTCTGGACCACGAACTCATGGCCGTCGCGCGCGCCGGTCAGGGCGACGAACAGGTCACCGGGCTCCAGGCTGCGGCTGTCGATCGACACGCCGGTGGCCTCGAAGTCGCCGATCGCCTGACCGCGGGTCGCAGCGGCGACCTCGTGGGCGGTCCACAGCGGAAGAACCTTGGCGGTCTCAGACATGAACCCCCTCCAGCGCCTGAGCGGTCTCGGTCACGTCGTCGAACGGATGGTTCACCCCGGCCACCAGTTGGCCCTGCTCGTGGCCCTTGCCGGCCACCACCAGCACGTCGCCGTCCGTCAGCAGGGACGCGGCGGCCCGGATGGCCTCGCGGCGGTCGCCGTATTCCTTGGCGCCCGGCGCGGCGGCCAGGATGGCGGCGCGGATCGAGGCGGGCTCCTCGGAGCGGGGATTGTCGTCGGTGACGATGGCCACGTCGGCCAGGCGCGCGGCGATCTCGCCCATCAGGGGACGCTTGCCGCGATCGCGGTCGCCGCCGGCGCCGAACACCACGATCAGCTTGCCCCGCGTGTGGGGGCGCAGGGCGGCCAGCACCGTCTCCAGGCCGTCGGGCGTGTGGGCGTAGTCGACATAGGCTTCGCCGCCGCGCGCGCCGGTCCCGACCCGCTGCAGCCGGCCGGCCGCGCCTTCCAGATGCTCAAGGGCGGCGATGGTCGCCTCCAGGTCCTCGCCCGTGGCCAGAACCAGACCCGCCGCGACCAGCACGTTGGAGGCCTGGAAGTCGCCCGCCAGAGGCAGCAGCACGTCGAACTCGCGGTCCTGGGCGGCGATCTTCAGGCGCTGGCCTTGCGGCACCGGTGTGCGCGAGACGAGCTTCAGCCCCTGCCCGTCGTGGCCGACCGACAGGATGGTCTGGCCCGAGGTGACGGCGGCCGAGGCGAAGACCGGGAAGGCCTCGCTGTCGGCGTTCAGCACGGCGGTGCGGGCGCGCGGCAGCAGGGTCTCGAACAACCGCAGCTTGGCCGCGCGGTAGCAGCCCATGGTGCCGTGATAGTCCAGGTGGTCCTGGGTGAAGTTGGTGAAGCCGGCGGCGGCCAATCGCACGCCGTCCAGGCGGCGTTGGTCGATGCCGTGCGACGAGGCCTCGACGGCTAGGTGGGTGACGCCCATCTGGGCCAGCTTTGCCATCATCTCGGCGACGTCGGCGGCGTCGGGCGTGGTCAGGCCCGGCGGGGTCAGTTGCTGGTCCGGAACGCCCGGCGCGCTGACCACGACGCCCAGGGTGCCCATGCTGGCGGCCTTATGGCCGAGCCGGGCGTAGATCTGGCGGGCGAAGCCGGCGACCGAGGTCTTGCCGTTGGTGCCGGTCACCGCGATGCAGGTCGCCGGCTGCTCGGCCCAGAACTGGGCGGCGGCCAGGGCGTAGGCGCGGCGCAGGTCGCCGGCGTGGACCGTCGGAACCGACAGCCCCTCGACATCGTCCGGCGCCAGGACGGCGGCGGCGCCCGAGGCGATCGCGCCCGGAATGAACTCGCGGCCGTCGACCTTGCTGCCCGGCAGGGCCGCGAACAGGAAGCCCTCACGCACCTTGCGGCTGTCGGCGGTGACCCCGGTGATCACGGGATCGACCTGGCAGGGCCGGTTCAGGATCTGTGAAAGGGTCTTGCTCAAAGTCCCGCCTCCTGAGCGGCTTGCGGCTGCGCGGCCACGGTGAAGATGTCGCTCTGCCGGCGAACGCCGAGGAACGGAGCGACGCGGTCGATGACCCGGCCGGCGGCCGGCGCGGCCACCCAGCCGCCGGTCGAGAAACCGAAGGTCTTGGCGTTGCCCTTCGGCTCGTCCAGCAGGATCAGCACGAAGTAACGGTCGGCCTCAAGCGCCCCCTCGGTCGGGAACACCGCCGCGAACGACGAGACCTGGCGCTGGTGGTTATAGCCCCGGATGGCCGGATCGTACTTCTCGCCGGTGCCGGTCTTGCCGCCGACCGACAGGCCCGGGATGTTGGCCGACTTGCCGCTGCCGCCGGTGACATTGGCGCGCATGATCTGCAGCATCTGCTGCGAGGTCTCTTCGGAGACCGCGCGGGGCGCTTCGGGGCGCACGCCCTGGGCCATCTTGTGGATGGTCAAAGGTTGCAACGTGCCGCCGTTCAGCAGCGCGCCCATCGCCTGGGCCAGGGCCAGAGGCGAAACGTTGATGCCGTGGCCGAACGAGGTGGAGGCCACTGCGTCGTCGTCCCACTTCTTCGGGGTCAACGGGCGAGCCGATTCCAGCAGCTCGACCTTGGCCGGCTTGGTCAGGCCCAGGGCGTTGAAATAGCGGCTCAGGCGCTCGCCGCCGATCCGCTCGGCCAGCATGGCGGTGCCGATATTGGACGAGTGCTGGAACACTTCGACCAGGGTCAGGATCTTTCGCGCGGCGTGGTAGTCGTGGATCGTCCGGTAGCCCAGCTGGAAGGGCTCGCGCGCGTCGAACGTCGAGGCCAGGGTCGCGGCTCCGGTGTCCAGGCCGATCGCCACGGTGAAGGCCTTGAACGTCGAGCCCATCTCATAGACCGAAGCTGCGGCGTGGTTGGTCATCTGCTCGGCGGACGCCTGGTTCAGACGGTTGGGATCGTAGTCCGGGAAGCTGGTCATGCCGAGGATCTCCCCGGTATGGATGTTGGTCACGATGCCGACGGCGTCCTTGGCCTGGAATTCGATCGCGGCCTTGCGGACCTCGTCTTCCAGGGCGGCCTGGACGCGCAGGTCGATCGACAGCGGGATCGCGCCGTCCGGCCCCTTGGCGGCGGCCTCCAGCACCGACTTGTCCAGCGCCTTCTCGGCGCCGGACAGCCCCTTGCCGCCCTTGTCGACGAAGCCGATGAAGTGGGCGGCGCTGGAGCCCAGCGGATAGACCCGGCGGGCCTGTTCCTCGAACTCGACGCCCGGCAGGCCCAGGTCGAAGATCGCGGCCTTCTGCGCCGGGGTCATGCCGCCGACCACGAAGCTGCGACGGTCGGAGAACACCGCCTGATCCAGGCGCTTGGCCGGCACGTCCGGCAGGGCCTTGCCCAGGGCGACACGGGTGGCCTTGGCGTCCCAGACGTCCTTGGGGTTGATGTAGAGCGCGTAGTGGGTCAGGTCGACGGCCAGCAGCGCGCCGTTGCGATCGACCAGGTCGCCCCGCGCGCCTTCGGTCGAGGCCAGGTAGCCGTTGCCGCCCACCTTGGAGAACACCGCCGACCAGGTCGCGCCCAGAGCCAGGACCGTGAAGGCCAGGCCGAAAATGGCCATGACGAAGAAGATGCGGATACGGGTGTCGTCTTGCGGACGCGCGGCGGCGCGTGAGCGCTCGAAAGCGTGCTCCAGCCGCCAGACCCGTTCGATCAGCCAGCGCCAGGCCGCGGGCGCGCCGCCGGGAGCGAGATTGGCCAGGCTCATCGCGGAGCCTCCCCAACAGCGGGCGCGGGAGCCGGATAGTCGT
>NZ_JBAPVS010000199.1:0-16267 GCF_049283275.1 Caulobacter sp.
CAGATCCTCCCCCTCTGGGGGAGGTGGCCCAGAGGGCCGGAGGGGGATCAGCGGCGGCGGCCTCTCTTGCTCGCACCAAACAGGACTTCCCCGCCGATCCATGCTAAGCGCGCGCCAACGAAATTCATGAGAGTTCCATGGCCCTTAAAGTCGCCATCGTCGGCCTGCCCAATGTCGGCAAGTCCACCCTGTTCAACGCCCTGACCCAGACGGCGTCGGCCCAGGCCGCCAACTATCCGTTCTGCACGATCGAGCCCAACACCGGCGAAGTGGCCGTGCCCGAGCCGCGCCTGGACGCCCTGGCCAAGATCTCCGGCTCCAAGGAGATCATCCCGGCCCGGATCACCTTCGTCGACATCGCCGGCCTGGTGCGCGGCGCCTCCAAGGGCGAAGGCCTGGGCAACCAGTTCCTGGCCAATATCCGCGACTGCGACGCCGTGGCCTTCGTGGCCCGCTGCTTCGAGGACGGCGACATCGTCCACGTCGAGGGCCGCATCGACCCGCTCAGCGATCTGGAGATCATCGAGATGGAGCTGATGCTGGCCGACCTGGAGAGCCTGGAAAAGCGTGTTCCGGCCCTGGAGAAGCGCGCCAAGACCGGCGGCGACAAGGAAAGCGCCAACACCCTGCGCCTGGCCAATATCGCCCTGGCCCTGCTGCGCGAGGGCCGCCCGGCCCGCGCCGCCAAGATCGACGCCGACGACGAAAAAGCCTGGCACATGCTGCAGCTGCTGACCTCGCTGCCGGCCCTCTATGTCTGCAACGTCGACGAAGGCTCGGCCGACAAGGGCAACAAGTACAGCGACCTGGTCACCGAACGCGCCGCCAAGGACAACGCCAAGTCGGTGGTCATCTCGGCCCAGATCGAGAGCGAGATCGCCCTGCTCGACGCCGACGAGCGCGCCGAGTTCCTGGAGACCCTGGGTCTTGAGGAGCCGGGCCTGAACCGCCTGATCCGCGAGGCCTACAAGCTTCTGAACCTGCAGACCTATTTCACGGTCGGCCCCAAGGAGGCCCGCGCCTGGACCATCCATGTCGGCGACACCGGCCCGCAGGCGGCCGGCGTCATCCATACCGACTTCGAGAAGGGCTACATCCGCGCCGAGACCATCGCCTTCGACGACTTCATCAAGCTGGGCGGCGAAAACGGCGCCAAGGAAGCCGGCAAGATGCGGGCCGAAGGCAAGGACTACGTCGTCAAGGACGGCGACGTGATGCACTTCCGGTTCAACGTCTAGGTCTGTGCGTGGCCCTCGTCCTTCGACAAGCTCAGGATGAGGACCATTTGCGAGGCCTGGCATTGAAAACCTCATCCTGAGCTTGTCGAAGGACGAGGTTTTCGCTTCCCCGGTGGCCGAGGCATCCGGACTGCCGCTTTCCGAATTTCACCGGAGCAAGCACGCCCATGACCGAGACCGTCACCCTGACCTCCGCCATCGACGGCTTCGACTTCACCGCCGCCCACGCCGCCCCCCAGGGCGAACGCAAGGGCGGGATCGTGGTGGTGCAGGAGATCTTCGGCCTGGACCAGTACGTCCACGCCGACGTGGCCCGGTGGTCGGCGCTGGGCTTCGAGGTGCTGGCCCCGTCGATCTTCGACCGCGCCGCGCCGGGCTTCGTGGCCGAGCACGACCCGAAAGGCTTCCAGACGGGCGTCGCCCACGTCGGAGCGGTCGGCATCGACGCGATGCTGTCGGACATCCAGGCCTGTATCGACGACCTGGCGCCGCGCGGCCCGGTGTTCGCGGTCGGTTATTGCCTGGGCGGTTCGCTGGTCTGGCTGGCGGCCGGCAAGCTGAAGGGCCTGGCGGCCGGCGCGGCCTATTACGGCAGCATGATCGCGGCCAACGCCGAGCTGCCGCTGAACGCCCCGGTGATCGTCCACCTGGGCCGCAAGGACGGCCACATCCCGGCCGATGAGGTGAAGGCCAAGCTCGCCGCCGACCACCCCGAAACGCCGGTCCACATCTACGAAAACAGCGGCCACGGCTTCAACAATGACGGCCGCCCCGACTCCGATCTCGACGACGCCAAGCTGGCCCGTCGGCGCAGCCTGGCGCTGTTCCAGGCCCACGGCGCGGGCTGAGCCATGGCCGGCGCGCGCATCGTCCTGACCACCGCCGACGGCGAGGCGGTTGCGGCCTATCACGCCCCGCCCGGCGATGCGCGGCGCGGCGGGCTGGTGATCCTGCACGCCATCTGGGGCGTGACCCCGCACATCCGCGAACTGTCCGACAGCTTGGCCGAGCAAGGCTACGAGGTGATCGCCCCCAGCCTGCTGGACGACGCCGACGCGCCCTTCCCGGCCGCCGACCTGGATCCGCCCAACCTGGACGCCCGCATGACCCTGGGCCTGGCCGGCGGCTGGGGCGCGGCCGCCCTGCCCCGCGTGCAGGCGGCGATCGACGCGCTCTCCGACAAGGGCAAGGTCTTCGCCATCGGCTTCTGCTTCGGCGGCACGACGGCCTGGCTGACCTCGGCCCGCTGCACGGGCCTGACGGCGGTGTCGTGCTTCTACGGCGGCGACATCGCGGCCTATGTCGGCGAGCAGCCCAAGGTCCCGACCATCCTGCATTTCGGCCGCACCGACCCGATGATCCCCCTGGCCGACGTCGAGGCGATCACCGCCGCCCATCCCGACCTGCCCGTCTGGCTCTACGACGCCGGCCACGCCTTCGTCGCGCCCAACGGCCGTCACGACGACAGCGCCAGCCTGGCCATGCTGCGGACCCTGCAGCTGTTCCAGCGGGCGGGCGGCAGCCGGGGCGAGGTCTAGTTCGGCGGGATCGCCCCCGCCGCCGGCGGATCGCTGTGAACGGTCGCCCGCGCCGCAAACCTTGGCTAGGATCGTCTCATGCGCCGCGCCGCCCCTCTGCTGTTCCTGAGCCTGCTGGCGGCGCGCGGCGGCCCCGCCATGGCCGGCGAGACCGCCTGCTGGTTCGAGAACGGCGCGGTCGTCGCCCCGGCCGCGATCGGCGGGATCGCCGGCGACTATGTGATCGACCTGTCGGCGCCGCGCACCCTGCTGCACCTCGACGTCGCCCAGGCCGCGGGCCATGTCGAAACCGCCCTGACCCTGCCCGTACGCCTGGCCGGTCAGCGGGTCGAAGCCGCGCCGATCGACGTCCAGGCCCTGGACTATCGCGCCGTCGGCTTCTCGACCCCGATCGTCGGGGTGATCGGCGCCGACATCCTGGACCACTACGCCGTGACCCTGGACTTCTCGCCCTGCCGTCTGCGGCTGGAGCGCCCTGGACCGGCTCAGGGTTCTCGCCCCGGCTTGGCGGTGACGATGGTCGGCGGCGTGCCCACCATCGCCGCGGCGGCGTCCGACGGCCTGCACGGGGTCTCCGGCCCCTTCGCCCTGGACACGGCCTCGGGCGGCGGCGTGCGGGCCCGTGGGGCCGCCGACGGGCCGCGACAGAAGCCGGCCGGGACCCTGCGCGGCCTGTCGCTGCATGGAGCCCTGCGCCAAGACCTGCCGGCCGTGGTGGCCGGCGACTTGCCCGATGGGGTGGTGGGAGCCTTGGGCGTCCAGGTGCTGGCCGGCTATCGCCTGCGGCTGGATCCCCAGGCGCTGCGCCTGTGGCTGATCCCGGTCCCGGCCAGCGAGGCGACAGACAAAGAAAAAGGGCCCGACGTCACCGCCGAGCCCTGATCTTTTCAACCCGTGGAACGGGTCAGTGCGACTCGTTCTTCCAGACCTGGCGGTAGCTGGCGTAGAGCAGGCCCGCGAACAGCACCAGATAGGCCAGCACGGCGAAGCCGGTCTGCTTGCGCTCTTCCAACTTGGGCTCGGCGGCCCACATCAGGAAAGCCGAGACGTCCTTGGCCTGCTGGTCCAGCGTCGACGGCGTGCCGTCGTCGAAGGTCACCTGGCCGGCCTTCAGCGGCGGCGCCATGGCGATGAAGCCGCCCGGGGGCACGTGCTTGTGGTCGCCCGACCAGTACGAGGTCAGGTCGCCCGCCATGTACTGGTTGTAGTGCGAGGTCGGATCCACCTTCAGACCGGCCGGCGGCGTCGCGTAGCCGGTGACGATCGAATAGATGTGGTCCGGACCCGCTTCGCGGGCCTTGGCCAGCAGCGACATGTCCGGCGGCAGGGCGCCGCCGTTGCCGGCGCGGGCCGCGGCCTCGTTCGGGAACGGCGCGGGGAAGCGGTCGGCCGGGGTGGCCGGACGCTTGATCGTGTCGCCGGTCTCGTTGTCGATGTCGGCGACCTCGTAGTCCTTGGCGATCGCCTTGACGTACGGGTTGTCGTTCGAGTTCGGGTACTTCTCGTCGTAGAACGGAGCGCCCTTGTCGCCGAGGTTGCGGAAGCTGACCAGGCTCATCGAGTGACAGGCCGAGCAGACCTCCCGATAGACCTTGTAGCCGCGTTGCAGCTGGGCCTGGTCGAACTTGCCGAACGGGCCTTCGAACGACCAGTGGACGTCCTTGGCCGGCAGCGGGTGGCCGCTGGCCAGGGCCTGACCCGCGACGCCGGCCGTCAGGAGACCGGCGACCGCTGCGATGACGGAGAGTTTGCGCAGCATCGGGATCAGCCCTTCATTTCAGGCGCGGCGGTCGCTTCGGCCGGAACGGTGGCCGGATGCGACAGGGCGGGAGAGGCGATGGAGTCCGGCACCGGCAGGGTCTTTTCGGTCAGGCCCAGCAGCGGCAGGATCACCAGGAAGAAAGCGAAGTAATACAGCGAGGCCGCGCGGCTGAGCCACACGAAGCTGTTGAGGTCCGAAGCCATCAGCTGGAACGTGGTCAGGCCCGGAATGACCTGATCGTCGGGCAGCTTGGCGCCGCAGACGCCCAAGATGCAACACGCCACCACGAAGATGAAGAAGTGGATCTTCGCGGTCGGGCGGTAGCGCATCGAGCGCACCTTGGAGGTGTCCAGCCACGGCAGGGCGAACAGGCAGGCGATGGCGCCGAACATGGCCAGCACGCCCATCAGCTTGTCCGGAACCGCGCGCAGGATCGCGTAGAACGGCAGGAAGTACCATTCCGGAACGATGTGCGACGGCGTCACCAGCGGGTTGGCCGGGATGTAGTTGTCGGCGTGGCCCAGGGCGTTGGGCATGTAGAAGACGAAGAAGGCGAAGAGGATCAGGAAGATGCTCATCGCGAACCCGTCCTTCACCGTCGCGTACGGGGTGAAGGGCAGGACATCGGCCTTCGACTTGGGCTCGACGCCGGTCGGGTTGTTCTGGCCGACCACGTGCAGGGCCCAGATGTGCAGGATCACCACGCCGGCGATCATGAAGGGCAGCAGGTAGTGCAGCGAGAAGAAGCGGTTCAGGGAGGGGTTGTCGACCGCGAAGCCGCCCCACAGCCAGGTGGTGATGCTCTCGCCGACCAGCGGCAGGGCGCCGAACAGGTTGGTGATCACGACCGCGCCGTGGAAGCTCATCTGGCCCCAGGGCAGGACGTAGCCCATGAAGGCGGTGGCCATCATCAGCAGGTAGATCACGCAGCCCAGCAGCCACAGCACTTCACGCGGCGCCTTGTAGGAGCCGTAGTAGAGGCCGCGGAGCATGTGGATGTAGACGGCGATGAAGAACATCGACGCGCCGTTGGCGTGCATGTAGCGGATCAGCCAGCCGTAGTTCACGTCGCGCATGATGTGCTCGACGCTGGCGAAGGCGTGGTCGGCGCTGGGCGTGTAGTGCATCACCAGGATGATGCCGGTGATCAACTGCGAGGCCAGGCACAGCGACAGGATGCCGCCGAAGGTCCACCAGTAGTTCAGGTTACGCGGCGTGGGGTAGTCGACGAAGCTGTCGTAGCCCAGGCGCACGATCGGCAGACGGGCGTCGAGCCAACGCTCGAAACCGGTCTTGGGTTCGTAGGTCGAATGTCCGCTCATCTCGCTTAACCGATCTTGACCTTGGTGTCGGACAGGAAGGCGTACTCCGGAACGATCAGGTTCTTCGGAGCCGGGCCCTTACGGATACGGCCCGAGGTGTCGTAGACCGAGCCGTGGCACGGGCAGAACCAGCCGCCGTAGTCACCACCGCCGAAGGTCGGGACGCAGCCCAGGTGGGTGCAGTTGCCGCCGACGATCAGCCATTGGGCCTTGCCCGGCTTCACGCGCGCCGAATCCTTTTCGGGATCCTTCATCGACGCGCCGTCATCCGCGACCGCCTTGGCGATTTCAGCCTTGGTGCGGTTGCGCACGAAGAGCGGCTTGCCGCGCCACTTGACGACGACCTGCTGGCCCTCGCCGACCTTGGCCACGTCGAACTCGATCGAGGCCAGGGCCCGCGTATCGGCGGCGGGGTTCATCTGGTCGATGAACGGCCAGGCGATCGCGGCCGCGCCGCCGGCGGCGACCGCCATCGATGCGATGTAGATGAAATCCCGACGGCTGGGGTCTTCCCCATGCGTCGGATCAGTTTTTGCGCCCACGGCGGTGTCGGCCACCCAAGTCACCCTTCGATGCCGCCGCGCCGCCAAAGACGGCCCGGCCTGGAGAAACGCCTGTCGGCGCATACTGTCTGGACCCGCGAACGGGTCTTCGCCACAAGAGGCAAAAGCGGATCGTCCTATCGGACGCGCGGACGAAGTCCGCAAGCCCTTTCGATTCGCAGCAATGCCCCTGCTGGCTTTATGGTGGTTCGCTTAGAATGCGGCTCGCGCTTTTTCAACCCGGCATTCCTCAGAACGTTGGCGCCGCGATCCGTCTGGGCGCCTGCCTGGGGGTGGGGCTGGACGTCATCGAACCGTGCAGCTTTCCCTTGGATGACAAGAGCTTGAAGCGCGCGGCCCTGGATTATGGTCCGTTGACCCATATGATCCGCCACGTTTCGTGGGAAGCCTTCCTCGCCGCGCCCGAACGTCGCGAGGGCCGATTGCTGCTGTTTACGACCAAGGCGAGCGCTGCGTTCCACAAGTTCGACTTTCTGGCCGGCGACACCCTGTTGTTCGGTAATGAGAGCCGGGGAGCGCCACCGGAGGTGCATGAGGCGGCCTTCTCGCGCCTGACGATTCCCCTGCGCCCCGAAGCCCGCTCGATGAATCTGGCGACCACGGCGGCCATGGCCCTGGGCGAGGCGCTCAGGCAGACGAACGGGTTTCCGGAGTAGGGCGGCGCGGTGACACTTGCCCCCTCCGGGCCTTCGGCCCTCCTCCCCCTGAGGGGGAAGAGCCTCGCGCAGGCGGCTCCGCCCCCTCTGGGGGCGGACAGACCGCGAAGCGGTCAGGTGGGGGCAAGTGTTAGCCTCCGCAAAACCCCTTAGGCGGCGTTCCCTATTTGCGCAGCGCTCACTGAGCGCTTAATCCGCTTGGCCATGACCGACACTCTGAACCTCGACCAGCAGAAAGCCGCGGCCCGCGCCTGGTTCGAAAGCCTGCGCGACCAGATCTGCGCGGAATTCGAGCGCCTGGAGGACGAAGCCCCGGCCGCGCTCTACGCCGGCGAGCCTGGCCGCTTCGTGCGCAAGCCCTGGGACCGCGAGGCCGGCGGCGGCGGGACGATGTCGATGATGCACGGCCGCCTGTTCGAGAAGGTCGGCGTCCATGTCTCGACGGTGTTCGGGACCTTCACGCCCGAAATGGCCAAGAACATGCCCGGCGCCGACGAGGACCCGCGGTTCTTCGCCACGGGAATCAGCCTGATCGCGCACATGACCAACCCGCGCGTGCCGGCCGTGCACATGAACACCCGCTTCATCGCCACCACCAAGACCTGGTTCGGCGGCGGCGGCGACCTGACGCCCCTGCTCGGGTACCAACGCCAACAGGACTTCCCCGACGCGATCGACTTCCACGCCGCCTATCAGCGCGCCTGCGACGCCCACGACCCGACCTGGCACGCCAAGTACAAGGCCTGGTGCGACGAGTACTTCTTCCTGCCGCACAGGAACGAGCCGCGCGGGATCGGCGGGATCTTCTACGATCACCACGACAGCGGCGACTGGGCCCGCGACTTCGCCTTCACTCAGGATGTCGGCAAGGCGTTCCTGGAGATCTATCCCGAACTGGTCCGTCGCCGGATGGGCGAGGCCTGGAGCGCCGAGGAGCGCGAGCAGCAGCTGGTGCAGCGCGGCCGCTATGTGGAGTTCAACCTGCTCTACGATCGCGGCACGATGTTCGGCCTGAAGACCGGCGGCAACGTCGAGTCGATCCTCAGCTCGATGCCGCCCGAGGTGAAGTGGCCGTAGGGGCTGCGAAAACCTCGTCCTTCGACAAGCTCAGGATGAGGTTTTCGACTGCCCGGCCTGCACACTGGTCCTCATCCTGAGCTTGTCGAAGGACGAGGACCACGCACGGCATTCAACTTCGACAGCCCCTACCTCGGCGGCCAGGACGGCGCGCCGCCCTTCAGGAAGTTGGCCGCGAACTTGGCCACCTGCCCCTGGCTGGGCTTGTCGGGGATCGAGGCCTTGCCGGGCGGGAAGTAGTTCCCGTGGTCGTACTTCAGGGCGTCGGCGACCGTGAAGCCCCGCGCCTTGGGATTATGGGTGCGCGGCCACTTGGCGCCGTAGCGGCCCAGCGCCCCGGCCAGGTCGTCGTCCTTGTCGCCGAAGAACGCGTGGCCCGCCCAGTCGCCGATCGGATAGGCCAGCTTCAGCACCATGTCCTGCAGGGAGGCCAGATAGGTCAGCTCGCCGCTGTTGGCGACGGCGGTGTTGTAGGGCCGTTCCAGGCAGTCGGCGTCGGTGGCCGCCGCGGTCAGGCAGACCCGCCAAGCCTTGCGGCTCAACCCGGCCACCGCCTCCAGCGTCAACCGGCCGCCCATGCTGTGGGACAGGAAGCAGAAGTCGGCGGCCCCGCGCAGGGCGGTGTTGGCGAACCGGGCCACGGCCTTGCCGCCGTTGACCGCGTCGCGCCACTCGCCGGGATAGTTGATCGCCGGAATGATGAAGTCGCCGGGCCACAGCACCCCGATCATCAGGAAATTGGGCGGCAGCAGCGGAACCAGCGTCTCCTCCAGCCGCGCCAGGGAGCACAGCCCGCTGGCATAGGACACGTTGAAGCCGTGAACGGTGAAGACCAGCGTACGCCCCGCCACCCGCTGGGCGGTCTCCGCGGCGGTGAGAGCCCGCATCAGGGGCTTGGCGGCCTTGCCGTCGCCCTCGATCAGATAGGGGTCCTTGCGCAGGGCGCCGCCGACCCCTTCATAGCGCAGGTTCAGATACAGGCTCATGGCCGCCTCAGCCAGCGCTCGGCCGGATCGCCCGGGCGCTGGCCGTCAGCGCGCCGACCAGATCCTTGGCGATCGGCGCGATGGGCACCGCCAGCAGGCCGATCAGCGCCGCCAGCCGCAGATCTATGGACTTGACCGGGGTCGACAGCAGCGCGCCCGTCGTCACCGCCAAAATCACCGCGACCAGGCCGGACAGCACCCGGGCATTGTTGCGATAGGACTGTTCGGCCAGATCGAAGGCCGCATCCAGCCGCGCGCCAACCGCCGCCTCAACCCGACCGATCAGGTTGATCTCGGCCTCGCTGAGCGCCGCACCCGAGGTCAGCTTGCCCGCGGCCTTGGCCAGGGCCGCGGAGTCGACATTGCCGATCGAGGCCAGTTGGTCGGCGGTGTCGGCGTTGAGGCCCAGCCGCAGCAACGAGCGGATCACGCCGATCTGATCGTCGCGGTCGCGGCCGTTGATCCAGTGGGCCATGACCACGGCCTCCCACTGGTCGCCGGCGGCCCGGGCCAGGACCTTGTCGAACAACCGCAGAACCTTGCGAATATGGCCAAAGCCGATGCGCGAGACGCCGCCGCCGGGCACGGCCTTTAAGGCGTCCACCAGGGCCATCGCGGCCAGGCCCAGACCGCCCGTCGCGGCGATCAACGCGATCACGTCGTCGAACTTATCCATCAGGCATCCCCCTTCTTCTTCAGGGAAGATACCTCAATTCTCAAACTTGCATACCGGCGTTATGCAATCGGTCCGTGCAACCGGTCAGGCCTTCGGGCACTTGGCTCCGGTGTCGATCCAGGCCTTCACCAGTTCGCCGAACCGCGCCTGGGTCCCCGGCGCGGGCGCGCGGCCCTCGCCCGGGCTCCAGGCCCAGCCCACCAGGTGATCCTGCGCCATGTGGTGATGCAGCTGCGCCAGGGTCTTGCCGCCGTTGCGGGCCGGATCCTTGATCTGGGCGCAGATCGCGCCGAGAGACTTGCCCTGCCAGGCCATCTCGACCGGAGCCAGGGCCCATTTCGGATCGCCGGGGATCGACTTGATGTCCTGCCCCAGGGTGGGGACGTTGGCGGGGCCATGGCATGACAGGCAGGGCAGGCCCGGCGGTCCATGGCCGCTCTGCCCTCCGACCATCGGCGGATTGTGCGGATGGCGGTCGTCGCCCTGGGTCGGGACGCGTTGGATGGGGTGGCAGTTCATGCAGCGCGGGCTGTTGATCACCTTGCCGGCCTCGGTGAACAAGGCCAGCGAACGGGTCGCCGGATCCTGGATCGAGGCGAAGTCGGCGGCGCTCTTCAGCGTCTCGGGCGGCGCCTCGGGCGACGCCGCGGGGGCGGCCGCTCCGACGCTGGACAGCACCGCCCCGCCGACCATCAGCGAACCGGCGACGAGCACGATGGCGGCGGCTCTCATGATCCTGGTCTCCCGCGTTTCAGCCGGAACGGCCGAACGGCGGTCCAGGTTGCGAGATTTCAGGTCTTCTGGGCCAGAAAGGCCTCGATCCAGCCGGCCACCCGGACGCGGTCGTTGGCGCGATCCAGGCTGGCGATCGCCGCGTCGGCCTGGGCGTCGGTGAAGCGGCTGCCCCGCCGGGCCTCGATCAGGGCCCGCGCATAGGCCGGTTCGAACTCGGGATGGAACTGCATCGAGATGGCCGGACGGTCGTCATAGACCAGCACCCCGGCCGGGGTGAAGGCGCTGCCGGCCACGGCCCGGGCCCCGGGCGGGATCTCGACCACCTGGTCCTGATGCGAGGCGGGAACGGCCACCTTGGCGACGCCGTCCATCCAGGGCTGGGATTCGGCGACGTCATAGGCGTGCAGGCCCACGCCCCAGCCCTTGTCGGACTTCACCACCTTGCCGCCGAACGCCTCGGCCATGACCTGGTGGCCGAAACAGACCCCGACCAGCGGCTGGTCCCGAACGTCGAGCAGGAAGGCCTTCAGCGGCTGGATCCAGGACAGGTTGTCATAGACCCCGGCCGCCGAGCCGGTGACGACATAGGCGTCGCACTCGGCCGGATCGGCGGGCAGGACGCCGGCCTGGACGTCGTAGACGACGTAGGCGTGATCGGGCCCCAGCAGGTCCTGGAACATCGCGCCGTAGCGGCCGAACTCGGGCTGCAGATGCTCGGGCGGTTCGCCGGTCTCGAGCAGACCGATCTTCATGGACGAGGGTCTCCTACTTAGTTCGGGCGACGATAGGCATTTGTGATCAAGCACGATCTAGTTCAACCACCCTCTGGCGCGCCAGCGCGCCACATCCCTGCCCTTGCGACGGACAAAGAGGTTCCCGCCACAAGGGCGGGAATGACGGCTAAATTTGAGAAGCTCAGCTTCGGCCGCCCTAGAACGCCATCCCCTGGACCACCGCCTTCAGCCGTTCGATGATCGAGAACTTGTCCTCGATGAAGTCCTGGTCGATCCACCAGGTCTCGACCTCGCGCATCACCTCGCCGACCATCGGCCCCTTGGGCGCCCCGGCCTTGAGGACCTCCTCGCCGGTCAGGGGGAAGGCCGGGGGCGTCCAGGTCTCGGCCAGGGCCAGCAGGCCGCGCCATTGCGGGGTGGTGGCCGAACGACCCGAGGCCGCCCAGGCCAGCTTGACCCGGTCGCTGAAGGTGTTCAGGCCCAGGTCATAGACCACGCGGCGGATCTCGCGCGGGCTCATCCAGCTGACGATGCGCGGCGAAGCGCCGGCCGCCGCGATCAGCCGCGCCTTCAGGGCGTTGGACAGCCGCAGGCGCTCGGCGACCTGTTCGGCGATCTTGGGATCGTCGGGAAGCAGGGCCGCCAGCCGCAGTTCGGGATCGTTCTCGAACAGCTGCTCGGTCTCGATGGCGACCAGCCCCTCGAAACGGGCCGGCGACTCCACAGACGGCAGGACCCGGGACAGCACGCCGGTGGCCGCCATCAGCCGCACGGTCGCGCGCGGATCGTCGGCCGCCAGCAGCTTCAGAAGCTCCTTCTGGACGCGCTCGGCGGCCAGGCCCTCGGCCAGGCCGATCAGCGCCTTGCAGGCGGCCAGGGCCTCCTGGTCTGGGTCGCCGCGGCCGTACCAGGCGTGGAAGCGGAAGAACCGCAGGATGCGCAGGGAGTCTTCGCGGATGCGGGTCGTCGGGTCGCCGACGAACACCACCCGCCCCTCGCGCGCGTCGTTCACCCCCTCGCCGGTCGGATCGTAGAGCCGGCCGTGGATGTCGACATAGAGGGCGTTGAAGCGGAAATCGCGACGCTGGGCGTCCTCGCTCCAGTCCTGGGTGAACGCCACCACTGCCCGGCGGCCGTCGGTCGAGACGTCGCGGCGCAGGGTGGTGATCTCGTAGGGCCGACCGTTCGAGACGGCCGTGACCGTGCCGTGGTCGACGCCGGTGGGGATCGCCCGCAGCTTGGCCTGGCCCAGGGCCTCGATCACCGCGTCGGGGGTCAGGGTGGTGGCGATGTCGATGTCGTCGATGGGCTTGCCCATCAGGGTGTTGCGCACGCAGCCGCCCACGAACCGCGCGCAGCCGGGCGAGCCCCGGGCCTCGAGCGCGGCGATCACCGCCTGGGTCTCCGGCAGCGCCATCCACGGCGCCACGCCTATCGTCTCGGTGCTCATGCCACTCCCCCGCGATACGCCACACGCCCCCGCACGCGGGGTCAGGCATTTCAGACGATTATGGCGAGGGAACAAGCCCGCTGACGCGCTTACCCCTGGATTCTTCCGCGGTTCACACCGGGTGACGCAGGGGCTACGGGGCGTCCGGCGCGTGCAGGCGTTCGTACAGCCCCCGCAGCATGCCCGCCGTCGCGCCCCAGATGAACCGCTCGTTCCACGGCATGGCGTAGAAGAACCGCCGCTCGCCGTCCGGCAGGTCGCGGTGCTGGCGCTGGTGGTTGTCCGGATCCATCAGGAACTCGAACGGCGTCTCGAACACGTCGGCCACCTCGTCGGGGCAGGCCTCGACCGTGGCGGAGGGATCGATGAAGCCGACCACCGGCGTGACATGGAAGCCGGTCACCGTGCGGTAGCCGTGCAGCAGGCCGGCCACGGTGACGAAGGACGGATCGAGATTGACCTCTTCCTGGGCCTCGCGCAGGGCGGTCTCCCATGGCGTCTCGCCCGGATCGCAGCGCCCGCCGGGGAAGGCGATCTGGCCGGTGTGGCTGCGCAAGGTGTCGGAGCGGCGGGTGAGCAGCACCGTCATGCCCGCCTCGCGCTCGACCAGGCCGACCAGCACGGCGGCCGGCCGCAGGGCGTGGGGATTGTCGGGGCGCAGGGTCGGATTGAGGTCGAAGTCCGACCGCGCCGCGTCCAGGGTGGGGTCGTAGGCGTCGATCGGATCCAGCTTGCTGGTGATCCAGGCCCGGCGCTGGTCGCGGGTCAGGGTCATCCGCGATGCGCCCCGGCCGGGGCGATCGGGAACCAGGCGCCGTTCGAGGCCACGCCCAGGCGCGGTCCTTGCGGCGTGTCGCGCTCGGCCGCCAGCTCGACCAGCTCGTAGAACACCGGCCGGGCGATCAACGCCTCCAGCCCGCGCCGCACATGCAGATAGGGCCGGGGCTCGCCGGTCTCCGGATCGGTTTCGACCCGGATGGCGTTGTCGGGCCCCGCCTCGACCACGTCGCCGACATTGGTCTCGAAGCGCAGCGCATCGCCCACTTGGTCGACCCGCGTGGCGATGAAAGGCGCGTCCTCGACCTGGATCTTCAGCTTCTCGACCGGGGTGACCAGGTGATAGCCGTCGGGATCGAGCCGCAGCACGGTCGAGAACAGGCGCACCAGCGCCTCGCGGCCGATCGGCGTGCCTTCGTGGAACCAGACCCCGTCTTTGCGGATGCGGATGTCGATGTCGCCGCAATGTTCGGGATGCCACAGATGCACCGGCGGCAAGCCGCGCTCGCCGCCCTTCTTGGCGGCGGCGGTGACGCCTGCGAGGCCGGAAGGTGTGGGATCGACCGTCATGCTGTTCAGGTAGGGCAACCCGGCGCCGTGCTCAAGCGATGGCGCGCATTGACCTAGCGTCAGGCGACCAAATCACGCAGCGCGGATGGGCCCGACCAGACCTTGATCACCGCCTTCGACCAGGGCCTTGACCAGCACCCGACGCTGATCGGCCGGACCGGGCATGATCGCCTTGGCGGCGCGTTCGGCCGAGAACCCGATCCGGCCGAAATAGGGCGCGTCGCCCACCAGCAGCACCGCGCGCCAGCCGGCCTTGGCGGCGGCTTGGCAGGCGGCCTCGACCAGGGCCTGGCCCAGGCCGTGGCTGCGCTCGGCGGCGTCGACCGCCAGCGGACCGAGGAAGGCGGCGGGGGCGCCGCCCACGGTCACCGGCCACAGCCGCACGCTGCCGATCACCCGACCTTCCAGCAGGGCCACGAACGAGCAGTCGTCCAGCTTGCGATTGCCCTCGCGCAGACGTTCGGACGACTTGGCGAACCGGCCGGGGCCGAAGGCGCGATCGACCAGCACCTCGACGGCGCGGGCGTGCTCGGGACGCTCGATCAGGATGGCGGGCGGAAGCGGCGAAGGGGCGACAGCGGAAGACGACATGGGCGCTTAACGATCCGAAACACGAACAGGGGACATAGCCCCGGAACGTGACGCGGCCGAGACGGCCGCTTCCGGGGCGTTCAGACGCGGACTCCGGTCCGCGCGGCGCAGGTTCGTCGCAGGCGTCGCATGGCGGCGCTTCCTTCCCTTCAGAGGGGCGCGAAATAGGGCTTAGGGCGCTTGGCGTCAATGAAATCAACTGTCGCATCAAACAAACTCGATTGCGGTGACGCTCGCCGGAAGACATGGTCCGCGCCGATGACCAAACTTCCCCCCGATCCCGACTCCGTCCCTTCGGCTCTCGAAGTGGCGGACACCTCCATGCGCGCCCTGCTCAAGCAGAGGGACTTTCTGTTCTTCTGGGCCGCGCGGTTCGTCGCCACCCTGGCGGTGCAGATCCAGGGCGTGACGATCGGCTGGCAGGTTTACACCCTGGCCCGCGAGACCGGGCACAACGAAGGCGAGGGCGCCTTCCTGCTGGGCATGGTGGGCTTGGCCCAGTTCATCCCGCTGTTCTTCCTGACCCTGACCGCCGGCGAGACCGCCGACCGTCATGACCGCAAGGCGATCATGACCGCCGCGATCGGCGTCGACATCCTGTGCGCCGGGATTCTGGGCCTGCTGGCCTGGTCGGGGCACACGGCCCTGTGGCCGATCTTCGCCGTCGCCGTGCTGTTCGGCGCCGGCCGCGCCTTCCTGTCGCCGGCCTCCAGCGCCATGGGGCCGATGCTTGTGCCGCGCCCGCTGCTGCCGCGCGCCATCGCCTGGAACTCGCTGTCCTGGCAGAGCGCCTCGATCATCGGCCCGGCTCTGGGCGGTCTGTTATGCGCCCTCTCCCCGGCCACGGCCTTCGGGGCGTCGGTGGGCCTGTTCCTGCTGGGCGCCCTGTTCCTGCTGTTCATCCGCCAATCGACCAAGCCCGTCGTGCAGCCGGGCTCGCGCTGGACCCTGATCAAGGAAGGCCTGGCCTACACCTGGAACAACAAGATCGTCTTCGGCTCGATCTCGCTGGACCTGTTCGCCGTGCTGCTGGGCGGGGCCACGGCCCTGCTGCCGGTGTTCGCTCGCGACGTGCTGCATGTCGGGGCCGAGGGCTTCGGCGTACTGCGCGCCGCCCCCGCCGTGGGCGCGACCCTGGTGGCGATCCTCCTGGCCAGCCACCAGATCCGCCGCCGCGCGGGCCTGCTGATGTTCGGCGCCGTGGCCGTGTTCGGCGCGGCGACCATCGTGTTCGGCCTGTCGCAATGGATGTGGCTGTCGGTGGCCGCCCTGGTGGTGTTGGGCGGAGCCGACATGGTCTCGGTCTACATCCGCCAGACCCTGGTGCAGCTGGTCACGCCCGACCCTATGCGCGGCCGGGTCGCCGCCGTCTCGGGGCTGTTCATCAGCGCGTCCAACGAGCTGGGCGAGTTCGAGAGCGGTGTCGCGGCGCGGTTCCTGGGCCCGGTCGGCGCGGCGATCTTCGGCGGCGTCGGGGCGCTGGTGGTGACCGGGGCGTGGGCCAAGATGTTCCCGGCGCTGAGGAAGGCCGACCGGCTGGAATAGCCGGCGCCGCAAACCCCCTCCGGCCCTCCGGGCCACCTCCCCCAGAG
>NZ_JBAPVS010000200.1:0-2348 GCF_049283275.1 Caulobacter sp.
CTCTGGGGGAGGTGGCCCGGAGGGCCGGAGGGGGTCTTCACGCGCCTAAAAACAGCTCCCGCGACGGGCAAAGATCCGAAATCCGGCATATCTCGCACTTCGGCTTCCTCGCCACGCAGACATACCGCCCGTGCAGGATCAGCCAGTGGTGGGCCCGGGTCTTGTAGCGGTCGGGCACGATCCGCATCAGGTCGTCTTCCACGGCGTCCGGCGTCTTGCCGGCCGACAGCTTCAGCCGGTGCGAGACGCGGAACACGTGGGTGTCGACGGCGATGGCCGGCTCGATGTCCAGCTCATTGAGCACCACGCTGGCGGTCTTGCGGCCCACGCCCGGCAGGCTTTCCAAAGCCTGGCGGTTCAGCGGAACCTCGCCGCCGTGACGATCGACCAGGATGCGGGCGGCGGCGATGACGTTCTTGGCCTTGGTGCGGAACAGGCCGATCGAGGCGATGTAGGGGATCAGGCCCTCTTCCCCCAGCTGCAGCATCTTGGCGGCGCTGTCGACCTTGGCGAACAGCGGGCCGGTGGCCTTGTTGACCTGGACGTCGGTGGCCTGGGCCGACAGGGCCACGGCGGTCACCAGGGTGTAGGGATTGGAATAGTGCAGCTCGGTCTTGGGGTGGTCCTCCAGGCTCTCGAACCGTGAGAACAGCACCTCGACCCGCTCGCGCTCGGCCGGCGAGACGCGCTTGGCGGCGGGGCGTTTCCGGGTGAGGGGTTTGCGGGCGGGTGGGGCCATGGGCGGCGACCATGCCGTGATGCGCCAAATTCGCCAAGCCAGGAGCCTCGCCAAGACCCGGGCGCGCGTCTAAATCAGCGTCATGGCCGCGCCGCTGTACATGGACGCCGTGATCAAGCCGAACCGCTCGATGAGCCGGCGCGGCCTGTATGTCGTGCTGGGCGTGATGATCGCCTTCAACCTGATGGTCGCGATGTTCCTGTTGGTGGTCGGCGCGCCGCCGGTGCTGCCGTTCCTGGGGCTGGACGTCCTGGCCGTCGGCCTGGCCCTGCGCGCCAGCTTCCGGGCCGCCGAGCGGTCCGAGCGAGTGCGGGTCACGGCCGAGGCGGTGACGGTCAGCCGCGAGGACGAGAAGGGCGCGCGGGTGATCTGGACCTCGCCGACCGCCTTCACCCGCGTGGGGGTCGATCAGCCGGGCGAGCACGAGACCCGGGTGCGGCTGATGATGTCGCGCAAGCGCCTGACCCTGGGCCGGGCGCTGAGCCCGCCCGAACGGGTGGATTTCGCCCGGGCGCTGGAACGGGCGATCCTACGGGCGCGATCCGAACGGCACGCCTGAGGGGCCGCCCTCGTCCTTCGACAAGCTCAGGATGAGGACGAATGCAAAGGCGGCTCAATAGAACCTCATCCTGAGCTTGTCGAAGGACGAGGTTCGCAGCCGCAAGAACCGGGCGGACGGCGTTCGCCCGAAGCACTATCTTCTCCCCATGGCCCTCGATATCTCGCCCTCGCAAGCCTTCGCCCACCTGTCCGAGCGGTCGGCCGACTATGACCGCATGGCCAAGGCCCTGGCGTGGCTGGCCGACCGTTGGCAGGAGCGGCCGTCGCTGGACGAGGCCGCCCAGGCCGTCGGCCTGTCGCCGTTCCATTTCCAGCGGGTGTTCAGCCGCTGGGCGGGGGTCAGCCCCAAGACCTTCGTCGCCGCCATCGCCCACGCCGAGGCCCGGCGATCGCTGGAGGAGGGGGCCAGCGTGCTCGACGCGGCCTATGACGCCGGCCTTTCCGGCCCCTCGCGCCTGCACGACCTGTTCATCGCCCAGGAGGCCGTCACCCCCGGCGACGTGCGCCGGCGCGGGGAGGGGATCAACCTGAACTGGGGCTGGGCGCCGACGCCGTACGGCAAGGGCCTGTTCGTCATGGCCCCGCGCGGCCTGGCGGGGCTGGCCTTCTCCGACGGCGACGACGCGGCGACCTTCGACGACATGCATCGGCGCTTTCCCGCCGCCGACTGGCGCCGCGACGACGAAGCGGCGGCGCGCACCGCGATCCACGCCTTCGCCGGCGGCGACCAGCCCCTGCCGGTGGTGTTGATCGGCTCGCCGTTCAACGTCCAGGTCTGGAAAGCCCTGCTGCGCATCCCGCCGGGCCGGACCTCTAGTTATGGCGAGATCGCGGCCTGGGCCGGCAAGCCCAGGGCCTATCAGGCGACCGGCGGGGCGATCGGCGCCAATCCGATCTCGCTGCTGATCCCCTGCCACCGGGCCATCGCCAAGGACGGCCGGTTGACCGGCTATCACTGGGGCCTGGGCCGCAAGGCGGCCATGCTGGGCATGGAGGCTGTGGGGGCGCACGGCGGCGCGTGAAATCCTCGTCCTTCGACAAGCTCAGG
>NZ_JBAPVS010000201.1:0-1593 GCF_049283275.1 Caulobacter sp.
GGGCGGCGGCGCCAGCGCCCAGGCCCGGGTGATGGCCGCCCCGGCCGCCCAGGCCGCGCCGACCCTGGCTTCGTTCGAAGACGTCGTGAAGCTGATCGCCGAGAAGCGCGACATCGGCTTGCGCCTGGACGTCGAGCAATATGTCCGCCCGATCAGCTTCCGGCCCGGGGCGATCACCTTCGAACCGGCCCCCGGCGCGCCCGGAAACCTGGCCGGCCGTCTGGTGCGGGCGCTGAAGGAATGGACCGGCCAACCCTGGCTGGTGGCGGCCGAGGGCGGCGGCGGGGCCGAGAGTCTGCTCGAACGCCAGAAGCGCGAAGACCGCGAGGAGCTGGATTCGATCAAGTCCGATCCGTTCGTCGCCTCGGTGCTGCACGCCTTTCCGGGCGCCGAGATCGTCGAGGTCCGCAAGATGATGACGCCCGAAGCGCCGCCGATCGAGCCGGACGAAGTCGAGGATTTATAGAACTCTCCCTTCCCCCTTGATGGAGGAAGGGTCGGGGATGGGGGTGAAAGCGTTTCAGGATGCGGCTCGGCCTCGCTGAGGCCCGCCGGCGCCGCCACCCCCACCCCTGCCCCTCCCCCATCAAGGGGGAGGGGAACTGTCGAAACGGAGCCTAGACCCATGAAAGACCTCGGCGGCCTGATGAAGCAGGCCCAGGCCATGCAGCAGAAACTGGCCGACGCCCAGGCGCGCCTTGCGGAACTGACCGTCGAGGGCACCTCGGGCGGCGGCATGGTCACCGTCACGCTTCGGGGCAATGGCGAACTGGCCAAGGTGGCGCTGGACGAGAGCCTGGTCGAACCGGGCGAAGGCGAGGTGATCGCCGACCTGATCGTCGCCGCCCACGCCGACGCCAAGCGCAAGCTCGACGCCCAGCAAGCGCAGATGATGCAGGAGGCCGCCGGCCCGATGGCCGGGATGATGGGCGGCTTGCCTGGGATGAAGTTCTAACTTGGCCGCTTCCGCCGGACCCGAGATCGAGCGGCTGATCGCTCTGCTGTCCAAGCTTCCCGGATTGGGCCCCCGCTCGGGCCGGCGCGCGGCCCTGGCGTTGCTGAAGAAGCGCGACACCCTGCTGGCCCCTCTGACGGCGGCCCTGGTCGACGCCCAGGCCAAGGTGCGCACCTGCTCGGTGTGCGGGTCTCTCGACACCTCCGACCCTTGCGCCATCTGTTCCGACGCCGGCCGCGACAACCGCCTGCTGTGCGTGGTCGAGGAGGTGGGGTCGCTGTGGGCCATGGAGCGCGGCGGCTCGTTCAAGGGCCGCTACCATGTGCTGGGCGGCCTGCTGTCGGCCCTGGACGGCGTCGGGCCCGAGGCGCTGCGGGTAAGCGAGCTGCTGGGCCGGGCGAGCAACAGCGAGATCGCCGAGGTCATCCTGGCCCTGCCGGCCACGGTCGACGGCCAGACCACGGCCCACTACCTGGCCGACCGTTTGGCGCCGACGGGCGTGTCGGTGACCATGCTGGCGCGCGGCGTGCCCGTCGGCGGGGATCTGGACTGGTTGGACGACGGGACGATCGCCCAGGCGCTCAGGGCGCGGCGGCCGGCCTGACCCCCTCCGGCCCTCCGGGCCACCTCCCCCAGAG
>NZ_JBAPVS010000202.1:0-4464 GCF_049283275.1 Caulobacter sp.
CTCCTGATCAACGCCGCCGTCTCGGCCGTCGCCTTCGTCGTTCTGTGGTGGATCGGCCTTCGCTTGAGGGACGTCAGCTTCGTCGACGCTTGGTGGGGCGTGGGCATGGCCCTGATCGCCTGGACGACGCTGATCCAGGTCGGCGTCACGCCGCATGGCGCGTTGCTGACCGGCCTGTGCACCGTCTGGGCCGTCCGGCTGGGCGGATACCTGCTGTGGCGCTGGCGCAAGCAGGGGCCGGACCGTCGCTATGTGTCGATGATGGCCCACGCCGAGACCACGCGTCGCTGGAGCTTCGCCAAGGCCTCCGCCCTGCTGGTCTTCGCCCTGCAATACCTGCTGCAGTTCGTCGTGGCCCTGCCCGTGCAACTGGGGCAGTCGGTCACGGCGCCGCTGGGCGGGCTGGCCGTCGCCGGCGCGGTCCTGGCCGTGATCGGCATCGGCTTCGAGAGCTTGGGCGACTGGCAGCTGGCGCGGTTCAAGGCCGACCCCAGCAAGGCCGGCAAGGTGCTGGACACCGGCCTGTGGCGCTACACCCGCCATCCGAACTATTTCGGCGACGCCTGCGTGTGGTGGGGTCTCTACCTGATCGCCGCCGAGACGGGCCTGGGCGCCTGGGCCCTGCCGGGGCCGATCCTGATCACCTTCCTGCTGACCCGCTGGAGCGGCGTGCCGACCGTCGAGGGCCGGATGCGCCGCAAGCGTCCGGACTACGAAGCCTATGTCGCCCGCACTTCCGGCTTCGTGCCGTGGTGGCCGAAGCGTTCCTGACCAGCGGCCTTCAGGCGCGGGGCGAAGGCTTCAGAAGCTGCCGCCCCGCCCACACCGCGTGGGTGCCGCTGCTGATCTTGTGGGGCAAGGCGATGCGGCACACGGGCTGCATGGTCTTGGCGTCGACCAGCAGGCATTCCGACGCTCCCCGGTTCTCGTCGATGATGAAGCTGACCAGATAGCCGTCGTCCTCGCCCGTCGCATCGACGCGCGGCGCCAACGGGGCCTCGCTGGCGTAGCGGCCGGGCTCCAGGGCCAGGGACCAGCTCTGGCCGGTCTCGAGGTCATGCTTGACGAAGCCGTTGAACAGGAACCAGCCGGGCTTGGCGGTGGTCGAATAGGCGTAACGATAGGGCCGCCCGGCATAAGCCTGGTTGAACATCCCGAACTCCAGGATCCGTTCGTCCAGATGATGTTCGGTCGTCTCGCCGGTCGCCAGGTTGAACCGCCAGCGATGCAGCTTGGGCCGGAAGCTGTGCTCGTCCAGATAGGCCATCAGGTGGCCGTGGCCCTCGGGGGCGTCCTCCAGCGGGCGCGGCGTCGGGTTCTCCTGGAAGTAGCCGTCCAGCACGATCTCATCGCCGTCCTCGTAGGCGTTCAGCCAGTGCAGGACATAGGTCGGGGCGGCCTCGAACCATCGGACCTCGCCGCCGTGGCGCGGCACGATGCCGAACCGCGAGGGCACGCCCTTGTGCAGGCGCACGGCGTGGATGTCGCGTTCCAGCAGCGACTGGTCCCAGAACACCGGCAGGTCGTTGAGGATCGAATAGTTCGCCGTGAACGCCATGTCGTGCGGCAGGCGCGGGCCGGGCAGGTCGATGGCCTGGTAGACCGTGCGCTTGCCCGACGCGTCGACCACGCCGTAGTGCATGTACGGCGCGTGCTTGGAATAGTTGAAGAACAGCAGCTCGCCGGTCGCTTCGTCGACCTTGGCGTGGGCCGAGACGCCGTCCAGCGGGGCCCAGGCGGCGACGCCCAGGTTCTCCAGGGTCAGGGGATCCAGGCGATAGGCCTCGCCGCACTGGTAGAAGGTGGCGATCGCCTCGCCGGCATGGACGACGATGTCGGTGCTGGCGGTGTCCTTCAGGCTTCCGTGCGCGCCGAAACCCGGCCGCCTGGACGTGCCGGGGCCGTCGGCGAGGCCGCCCCACAGGCTCTCGCCGGCTTCCTGTTCGGCTTCGAACCCGCGGGTGCGGATGAAGCGATTGCGGTAGCTGGCCGCGCCGTTCTTGAACTCGATCTGGTGGACCATGCCGTCGCCGTCGAACGGGTGATAGCGGCCTAGCGGCTGATGCACGGGGTTTTCGGTGTTGCGCAGATAGACGCCGTCCAGGTCGGTCGGGATCGCGCCCTCCAGCACCTCCAGGTCGACCGCGTCGACCTCCTCGTGCAGCGGCGTCCAGGCCCCGGTCATGTAGGGATGGTTGGTCGGCTGTAGCGAGGTGCGGACCGGCGGCAGGCGATCGATCTTCATGGCGTGCTCCAGCGATCAGGCGTCATCGGCGTCCCGCCGGAGTTTAGGAATGTCAGTCTCACTATACAAGTGACAGAAAGAGGTTGCACCGGCGCGCGCCGCCATTCTTTCGTCGCGCCAGCGGCGCAGCTGGTGTCCGGCCGCCGCCAAGAGAGAGCCCGCATGCCCTTCGACACGCCGCCGCCTGTTGAACAGGTGATCGTCACCGCCGCCCGCCTGCCGCCGGCCGCCGCCGAGGCGGCGTTCTCGGCGGTGCATCTGAGCGAGCGCGACCTGGCCAGGACCCAGCGGGTCGACGAGGCGGTCAGCGGGACGCCGGGCGTCTCGCTGTTCCGCCGCACCTCCAGCCTGTCGGCCAATCCGACCACCCAGGGGATCAGCCTGCGGGCCATCGCCCCATCGGGCGCGGGACGGACCCTGGTCACCTTGGACGGCGTGCCGCTCAACGATCCGTTCGGCGGCTGGGTGATCTGGTCGCAGCTGGCGCCGGAGTCGCTGAGCGGCGTCGACATCGTGCGCGGCGCGGGGGCGGGGCCCTACGGGGCCGGCGCCCTGACCGGCGTCATCGGCCTGAAGGAGCGTGATGCGGGCATCGCCGGCGACGTTTCGGTCGGCGATCTGGGCTCGCAGCGCGCCTCGGCGGCGGCGGTCTCGACCCTGGGGCGGCTCGAGTTCTTCGGCGCGGCCCTCTACGACAAGTCCGACGGCTACGTGCCGGTTCGCGGGCCCGCCCAGGGCGCGGCCGACACCAGGACCGACCTGGAGGCCAAGAGCATCTCCGGCCGGATCGACATGGCCAGCGGCCTGGGCCTGCTGTCGCTGCGCGGCGGGTTCTTCGAGGAGGATCGTGGGGCCGGCCTGGCCGGGGCGCGAGCCAATGCCTCGGGCAATGTGTTCAGCGCCACCCTGGTCCGGGTCCCGCGCGGCGAGGCCCTGGGCTGGAAGCTGCAGGCCTGGCGGCGGACCAGCGACCTGTTCAACAGCTCGGTGTCCGTGGCCGCCGACCGCTCGTCCACCACGCCGGCCAACAGCCAGGACAAGACGCCGGCCACCGGCTGGGGCCTGAACGGCGCCCTGCGTCGCAAGGTCGGCGGGGTGGAATGGGAGCTGGGCGCCGACGCCCGTCTGAACGATGGCGAGGAGCGCGAGCGCTACAGCTATTCGGGCGGGACCTACACCCGCAACCGGGTGGCGGGCGGCAAGACCTCGGTGGTCGGCGCCTATGCCGACGGCTCGTGGACCCAGGGGCCGTGGCTGGTGGCCGGCGGTCTGCGGCTGGACCATTGGGAAAACACCGACGGCTTCCGGATCGAGCGCAACGCCCTGACCGGCGCGGTGCTTTTGGACCAGCGCCCAGCCGACCGGGACGGCGATGTGGTCAGCGGCCGCCTGGGCGTGACCCGCGAGATCGGCGACGGAGCCGTGGCGCGGGTGGCCGGCTACACCGGCTTCCGGCCGGCCAGCCTCAATGAACTCTATCGCCCGTTCCGGGTGGGCAACGACGTCACCGAGGCAAATGCGGCCCTGAAGCCCGAGCAGCTTCAAGGGCTGGAGGCCGGCGTTTCCCGCAAGGGCGCCAAGGGTTTGATCGAGGCCACCGCGTTCTGGAGCCGGATCGAGGATCCGATCGTCAATGTCACCCTGGGCGCTGGGCCCGGGACCTTCCCGATCGGCGGCTTCATCCCGGCCGGCGGGGTGCTGCGTCAGCGCCAGAACGCCGGGACGATCGACGCTGTCGGGCTGGAGGGGAGGGCTGAGCGCAAGGTCGGCGTCGTGACCCTCAGCTCGGCCCTGTCGGTCACCGACGCGCGGCTGGACGGCGGTTCGTCCGCTCCGCAGCTGACCGGCAAGCGTCCCGCCCAGGCCCCGATCTGGAGCGCCACGGCGGGCTTGTCGGCGGAGCTGACCGAAACGCTCACCCTGGCGACGGACCTCACCTGGGAGGGCAAACGGTTCGAGGACGACCTCAACAGCCGCGTGCTCGACCCCGCCTACCGGCTGGACGCCCGCCTGGACTGGCGCGTGCGGCCGCTGGTGACGGCCTATGTGGCGGGCGACAATCTGCTGGACGCGAACATCCAGACGTCACGGACGGCGGACGGCGTGGCGGGGTATGCCGCGCCGCGCGTGGTGCGGGTGGGGCTGCGGTTGGCGATCTAGGGGCTGGGGACATGCCCTTGCGGCGTGTCCCCAACAGACGCAGTGCGAAACATGGGGAC
>NZ_JBAPVS010000203.1:0-73352 GCF_049283275.1 Caulobacter sp.
CCACGCCGCACAAGGCGTTCATGAGCGCCAACGAGGCGGCCATGATCAAGATGATGGCGGACATGGACATCAAGCCGTCAGGCGACGTGGACCGTGACTTCGTGAACATGATGATCCCCCACCATCAGGGCGGCATCGACATGGCCATCGCCCAGCTGCGCTACGGCAAGAACGAGCAACTGCGCCGGCTGGCCCAGGAGATCATCGTCGCCCAGCAGCAGGAGATCGCGGCCATGCGCCTGGCCGTGGGCCAGCCCCTGCCGCCTTCCAGTCCCTCCCCGACGACACCGGCCCCGCACCGCTCGACGACCGCTGCGCATCATGGCCAGGAGCACTGAGATGAAGATCGCCCTCCTGCTGGGCTCGGCCCTGGCGCTCTTGGCCGTCATGCCTGCAACCGCCGGCCAGCCGCCCAGAAAGGCTCACGACCCGGACATCGCCATCTCGAGTCGCGATCGCGTCTACGCCGCCGAGCAGTTCTCCAACACCGTCTCGGTGACCGATCCCGTCGACAACCGCCTGCTGGGCTTCATCAAGCTGGGCGATCCGGCGCCGGGCAATCTCAGTCCGCTGTACAGGGGCCAACTGCTCGTCCACGGCCTTGGCGCCTCGCCCGACCACAAGACCTTGGCCGTGGTGTCGATCGGCTCGAACGCCGTCACCTTCATCGATACGGCCACCAACACCGTCAAGCACACCACCTATGTCGGGCGCTCGCCCCACGAGGTGTTCTTCACGCCCGACGGCAAGGAGGTCTGGGTCACGGTGCGGGGCGAAGACTACGTCTCGGTGATCGACGCGCGGACCTATGCCGAGACCGCTCGGATCGTCACGCCCGCCGGCCCCGGCATGACGATCTTCTCGCCGGACGGCCGCTACGGCTATGTGTGCTCGTCATTCAATCCCGAGACCGTGGTCATTGAGGTCGCCACCCGCCAGATCGTCGGGCGCGTGACGCAACCAAGTCCCTTCTGCCCCAATATCGCCGCGACGCCGGACGGCGCGCAGGTGTGGTTCACACTTAAGGACGTCGGCAAGGCCGTCGCCTTCGACGCACGTCCGCCGTTCACCGTGCTAAAGACCTTGGATATCGGTCCGATCACAAACCATGTGAACTTCGTCCGCACCGCCAAGGGCCAGTTCGCCTACGTCACCGTCGGGGGCAAGAACGAGGTGCAGGTGTTTCGAACCGACGATTTCACCAAGGTGGCGACCATCCCCGTCGGCAAATTGCCGCACGGCCTGTGGCCTTCGGGGGATGGCGCGCGGATCTATGTCGGGTTGGAGAACGCAGACGCGGTCGCCGTGATCGATACGGCGACCAACAAGGTCGTCGCCACCGTGCCGATCGGCCAGGCTCCGCAAGCGCTGAGCTACGTGCCCGACGCGGTTCCGGAAGGGCCCGGAACACAGAACCTGCAGCCGCTCGGCAAGGGCGGCGCCAGCGCGCATCTGGTGCTGGGTCCCACCGGCGGAGGCGGCGAGGAGCCCACCAGTGTGAGCCTGTTCGATCAGGGGCTGCTGCAGGTGCTGCAGGCGTCGGTCACGGGCCTCACGCCCAAGCAAGCCTATGTCCTGGCCTTGGCGCGACAGGCTGACGGCTCTGGTCCGCTCGAACCGCTCGCCAGCTTCATGACCAATCCGGCCGGCGCGGCGATCGTCAATGCGATCGGGCCCATCCGCCAGGTCGTGCAGGCGGCGAGCACGACGGATAGGCGCTATCTGGTGATCGCGCCAGGAACCGCCGACCAGCTCGGCGAGCCCGTTCAGGTTCAGGCCCGCTAGGGTGCGCCCCGGAGCTCCCCCGTGGACGACATGATCCGCCTGATCGAGCCATCAATCCCGAGCCTGCGACGCTATGCGCGCTCGCTGGTCCAGGACGCCGCCGAGGCTGACGACCTCGTGCAGGACTGCCTGGAACGGGCGGTCGGGCGCTGGAGCCAGCGCCGCGAGGCCAGCGACGCGCGCAGTTGGCTCTTCTCGATCCTGCATAGTCTGGCGGTCAGCCGTTGGCGCCGGTTGGGCCGTCGCGGGCGAGAGGTGTCCTTGGACGAGCTCGACGAGGCGGAACTGGCCGAGCGCGCCACCCAGCAGGATGGGGTCAACCAGAGCGACATCCTCAGGTCCCTCGCGGCCTTGCCGCGGGACTACCGATCGGTGCTCCTGTTGGTCGGGGTCGAGGATCTGTCCTACGCCCAGGCCGCCAAGGTGCTGGACGTGCCGATCGGGACGGTAATGTCGCGACTGTCGCGCGGTCGCGCGCGCCTCGCCCAGATCATGGCCGATGGTTCGGCCACCCAAGTTCGAACGCCGCATCTGCGGAGGATCAAATGAGCGCCCCGCGCCCCATCAGCGAAGACGACCTGCAGGCCTATGTCGATGAGGCTCTGTCCTCGACGCGTCGCGAGGAGGTGGAAGCCTATCTCGCCGCGCACCCCGAAGAAGCCAGGCGCATCGGGGGCTATGTCGCCGATCGCGCCGCCTTGCGCGCCGCCCTGGGGGCGATCGCGGAGGAACCGATCCCGCCGGAGCTAGGCTTGCGCGCCTTGATCGAGGCTCGTCGCACACGCCAAGCCTACTGGCGCCCCGCCATCGCCGCGGCGGCCGTGCTGGTGATCGGCGGACTGGCCGGATGGACAGCCAGGGGCGTCGTCGCCCCGCCGATCAACGGAGTCGGCGCCCTGTCGCGCGAGGCGGCCGACAACTACCGGGTCTATGCTTCGGATGCGCATCGGCCGGTCGAGATCGGTCCCGCCCAAAAGGCCGAGCTGGTGCGTTGGGTCTCCAACCGTGTCAGCAGCTCGGTCGAGGTTCCGGATCTCCAGGCGGCGGGTTATCGCTTCATCGGCGGTCGCCTTGTCTCCACGCCGCACGGCCCAGCGGCCCTGTTCATCTATGACGACGCCCAAGGCCTCAGGCTGGCGGTAATGGTCCGCCCCATGCGGCTGGAGAAAAACACCGCCATGTCCGAACACGCGGAGGACGGGCTTAGCGGCGTCTCGTGGGCTACGGATGGGATCGGCTACAGCTTGGTGGGCCCGACGCCCTCGGCGATGCTCCACCCCCTTGCCGACGATGTCCGACGCCAAGTCGAGCGCCATCTGTGATGCGGCGATCTCGGACGAGCATCCACAGCCATCAGGTTACGATCGGCAAACCGCCAGTCGATCGCAGATGGGATATTCGATGGATCACAATGAGTTAGACAACGTCCACGCTTCACGTCACGGCGTGCTCGCCACGGGTCTGAGCCTGATGGCGATCATCGCGAATTGGCCAGGGCTTCGCTGACGTTGGTGAAATCGTCGCTCTGTGTGCTCACCTCCACCGCATCGCTGCCGTGGGTCGCGCTGGTGGTGACGACGGTGAAGGCGGGCATGGGAGACTCTCGCAGGTGGGCGCCCAGCTAGCCCCGTTCGTTCAAGAACGGGACCACAGCCGTCCAAGCAACCGGGCTGAGCCCGCCGTACCTATCTGCGCCAGTTGCAGACATTGGCACGCTTCCACGAAGGCGACATTCAAGGCTGCGAGAGAGAGCATCGCCCCTTGCGGCCTTCACCAGTCCTAAATGGTCTCGCCATCCATTTCCCCGCCGCAGTTCGGGGCGCGGCGGCACTAGCTGATTTCCGAAAAATCGCGCCGGAGATGCGGGACCGTACAGATATCGTGAGACGCCTTCGGTGAAACCGTCTCACCGATCCGCGCTTAAACAGACTTCAGGACACGCCCGCCTTCAGGTCGAAATCTGTCGTTAAGGATCTTGTGGTTCCCATCGGGCATGGTGGGCGACCCAAATCTTGGCGCGCGCGCCTGCCCCTTGCCCTTCGCGGGAAACAGCCAAGCTCGGCGCCCTTTCGGGCGGGACGATAGGAACGCCTGCTTATGACGCCCCCCGCTCACATCTGCCGTTCCGCCGCCTTCCACCGGGTGCTCCTGGCGGGCACATCCGTGATGGTGTTGAACGTCGCGCTGCCGGCCATGGCGCAGACGACGACGATCAGCTCGGCGAGCACGACCTCGCAGACGATCGCATCGGGCGCCAGTCTGTCGATCACCTCGACAGGCAGCGTCGCGCCGACGGGGGCCGACGGCGTCGTGATGGCCAGCAACGTGTCCATCGGATCGATCTGGAACGACGGCGCGATCACCGTCGGTTCATCGAACAACGGCCTATACGGCCTAAACAACAACACGATCACGGGGATCACCAACACCGGGACGATCAGCGGCGGCGTCCGCGGCGTCCGCCTGGACGGCGCGCATGTGGGCACGATCAGCAACAGCGACACGGGCACCATTCAGGGCTCAAGCTACGCCATGCTGTTGCGCGCCAACACTACCGTCACCTCGGTCAGCAACGCCGGCTTGATCTTCAGCAGCGGCGGCTACGCCCTGTATCTCGAGACCGCCGGCTCGTCGGTCGGCACGCTCACCAACAGCGGCACGATCACCGGCGGCAACGGCGTCTACCTGGCCGGCGGCACGGTCGGCACGCTCACCAACAGCGGCCTGATCCGCGGCACCGCGACAGGCGGCACCGACGCCGCCGTCTATATCAACGCCTCGGCCGGCGCGATCAACTTCATCAACACCGGCACGATCGTCGGCGCGATCCGCAGCCAGCGCACCGGCGGCCTCACCATCACGGGCGGCTCGGGCTCCACCTACGGCACGCTGATGGGGACGACCAGCTCGACCCCCTCCACCATCGTGTCGCTCGGCGGGGTGACCTTCGCCGGCAACACCTACCTCGCCGACAACGTCACGGCGCAGGCGGGGGCGGGCACGGTCACCAACACCGGCGTCCTGATGACGCAGCGCGCGACGCAGGTCACCGGATCCTACAGCCAGTCGGGGGCGGCGCAGCTGGTCGTGCTGGTGACCTCCGGCGCCGCCTACGGCTCGCTGACCGCGTCGAGCGGGGTGACGCTGACCAACGGAACCATCGTCATGCAGGCCGCCCCGGCCGGCACGATCACGGCGGGCACCTACACGATCGTCAGCGGCAGCGTCACCGGCACCGACTATACCGGCGTCTCGGTCACCGCGACCGGCTTCACCGCGACCACCGCCACCACCATCGTCGGCTCCACCAACAAGCTGGTCGTCACCCTGGCCACGGTGGTTTCGCCGCCACCGCCGCCGCCGGCGACGAACACTGTCGATAACAGCCAGCCATATTTCACCTTCGCCGACTCAGCGGGCAGCGGCCAGACCGTCACCTTCAGTGGCGGCACGCTGCAGGTGGCGCAGAACACCACGACCGGACAGGATTTCGTGGTGCTGGCGACCGGCGGGGTCATCGACACCAATCGGAGCCAACTGGTCCTGAGCGGCAATGTCACCAACGCCGGCACGTTGCAGATCACGGGCGGCGGCCAGGTCGTCTCGAGCGGCGTCATCACCGGCGGCACGATCACGGTGGCCAACACCCAGCTCAGCCTCAATGGCACGCTCAACGGCGCCCTGCGGATCGGGTCGGACGCCACCCTTCGCGGCGTCGGCACGGTCAACGGCCCGGCCGCGATCGCCGGCACGCTGGCGCCCGGCAATTCGCCGGGAACCCTGATCTTCACCAATCCGGTCGACCTCACCGACACCGCCGTCCTGTCCATTGACATCGACGGCATGGGAACAGGGGCTGGCGCGGGCAACTACTCGCGCGTCATCGTCCGAGGCGCGCCGATCACGGTGGCCGGCACGCTGCGGCCGGTCCTGCGCGGCATCACCGGCGCCGCCAGCAACAGCTTCACGCCGGCGCTGGGCGATCGGTTCAACATCATTCACGCCGACGGCGGCGTGACGGGCGCTTTCTCGACCCTTGACCAGCCCGCCAGCGGCATGGCGGGCGGCACGCGGTTCGACGTGCTCTATCGCTCCAGCGACCTGGACCTGGTCGTGACGCCCGCCGCCTATGGCGACCTGGCGGCGCTTGGCCTGGGACAGACCTCCAACCAGCGCGCCGCCGGCCGCGCGCTCGACGCCCGACGTCCGGCGGCGGTGGAGATCGTCCAGGCCGGATCGTCGTTCGGCGCCCTCTACGGCCTGTCGCCCCAACAGATCGGTCCGGCCCTGGACCAGGTGGCCGGCGCGGTGCACGGCGAGTCCCTGCTGGCCGGCATGTCGGTGCAACGCCAGTTCTCGGCCATCCTCGACGACCGACTTTCGACCCTCCGCAATGGGCGGGTCGGTGATCTGCAGCAGGCCAGCCGGGCGGGCCTGGGCGGGGTGCAGTATGCCTCGAACGGCGAGCGCCTGCCCGCGTCGTCGGCCTTGGCGGCCCAGGATCGGCCGGTCTCCAGCGTTCGCGCCTGGGGCCAGGTCTTTGGCCGCATCGACGAGCAGGACGACGACGGCAACGCCTCGGAGGCCCACAACCGTCTCGGCGGCGCCGTGGCCGGCGCCGACGTGGCGCTGGACGGCGGAGCCGTGCTGGGCGCGGCCCTGGGCTTTGGCCACAGCGAACTGCGGACCAAGGCCGCGTCGCAGGCCCAGCTGGATGTCGTGAACCTGTCGCTCTACGCCTCGGCCCGTTTCGGTTCGGCCTTCATCGACGGCCAGGCCAACGGCGGCTGGACTCAGACGCAGTCGCGTCGCCGGATCGAATTCGGCGGTCTTGACCGCACGGCCACCGACACCTCTGACGGCTGGAATGGCGGCGCCTCGATCCGGACGGGCTTCGTGCACCAGGCCGCCACCTACAGCGTCGAGCCGTCGATCGGCCTGCGCTACGACCACATCGATCGAAACGCCGTGGGTGAAAGCGGCGGCGAGGACCTGGCCCTGCGGGCGACGGCCACCGACATCGACGCGCTGCGCTCGACCGCGATGGTCCGCATCCAGCGGGAGATGATGATCGGGACCACCACCGTCGCGCCGCGCCTGCGGCTGGGCTGGGCCCACGAACTGGGCGACCGCCATGCGGTCAGCACCAACAGCTTCCAGAGCGGCGGCGCGGCCTTCCTGGTGCAGAGCAACCGCCTGGACCGTAATCGCCTGCTGACCGGCTTCGACGTCTCGGCGACAGTGTCGGACAAACTGCGCTTCTACGTCGATTACGGCTTTGAACTGGGCGAGAACATCCAAAGCAATACACTTGCGGCTGGCCTGCGCTACACTTGGTAGGACGCGGTCCCGCCGCACTTGAAAGGCTTGTGATGCTCGCATCAACTGCGAAGGCAGCCCCAACCTTGCTGGCCATGATGCTTGTCCTTGCCGGCGGCGGCCCGGCCTTCGCGGCGCAGGACAAGCCAGACCAGGCCGCCGGCCCGCTGTGGAGCAAGCAATGCACCCGCGACGGCGCGGGGCGCGAGGTCTGCTATGTCGAGCAATATGCCATCGCCGGGAACACGGTGCTGCTGAACGTCAGCATGGCGTTCGCGGGGCAGGGCGGCAGGGCGCGGCTCATCATGACGGCGCCGCTCGGCGTCCAGCTGATCCCGGGACTGGTCATGACCATCGACGGGGGCAAACCCGTGACCCTGCCGTTCGAGAGCTGCCATGCCGGCGGCTGCCGCATGATCGTGGAGCTCGACGAGCAGAGCCTCGACCAGATCCGGCGCGGCGCCAGCATGACGGTGCGATTCGTCGCCGCCGACGGCAAGGCGCTCGACATCCCGGTTCCGCTGAAAGGGCTGGCGGCCGCCCTGAAGCAGCTCCAGTCGTAGGACGCCGCATGGTCCGCAAGCCGCCCCGGCCAGCTCCCGGCTCCCAGCCCGAGGCAGGACGGCCCGAGGTCGTTCCGGTGGAAACGGCCATCGACCTGGCCTACCGTCACTGGGAGGCCGGCCAGGCGCAGCAGGCCGAGACGCTGTGCCGGCGGGTGCTGGAAGTTTGGCCCGGCCAGGCCGACGTCCTCCATCTGCTGGGCTTGATGGCCCATGCCTACGGCCAGCACGACGCGGCGGTGGACTATCTGAAGCAGGCCTGCGCGGCGCCCGGCGCGCCGGCCAGCTATTTCAATAACCTCGGTGAGATCTGCCGCCAGCTGCACCGCCTGGCGGAGGCGGAGCAGGCCGCCCGCCGGGCTGCGGCGCTCGACGATTCCTCCCCGGCCGTCTGGAGCAATCTCGGCATCATCCTGCAGGAGGCCGGAAGCCTCGAGGAAAGTGCGCAATGCCTGCGGCGCGTGCTGGCCTTGGCGCCCGATTTCGCCGAGGGGCACAACAATCTCGGCAACACCCTGCGCCTGCTGACCCTGCTGGACGACGCCGCCGACTGCTACCGGCAGGCGATCCATCTCAATCCTGTCTATACCGACGCGCTCAGCAATCTCGGCAGGCTGACAGGCCAGCAGGGTCAGGCCGACGAGGGGCTGGCTCTGCTTCGCCGCGCGATCGAGATCGATCCTCATATGGGCGACGCCTACGCCTACGCCGCGATGCTGGAGGGCGACCGCGAGCGCTGGCCGCAGGCGCTGGGCTGGCTGGAGGCGCTGCGCGACTTCGCCCCGGATCACCCCAGGCTGCCGCTCGGTCTTTCCAGGGTCCTGCGTGAGCTCGGCCGGCTCGACGAAGCGCTGGCGATGGCCGACGCCGTCCTCGCGGCGGTCCCGGGCAATGCGGCCGCGCTGGAGGCCCGCGAACTGGCCCTGCAGGCGCAGGGACGAGCGGGTCAGTGACGGCCGAGGCCGAGGTGCAGGCTCTGCTGGCGGCGGGGCAGCCCGAACAGGCTGAGGCCCGCGCCCGGCAGGCAATCGCCGCGGGGGGCGCTGTTGCCGCCTGCTGGCAGGGGCTGGCCGTGGCGCTGCGCATCCAGGGGCGTATCGAGGAGGCTCTGCAGGTCTATGACCAGCTAGTCGACACCCTGCCCGGCAATCTCACTTTCCGCTTCGAACGCGGTGAACTGCTGCTGCTGCTGGGCGACTTCGAACGCGGCTGGCGGGACTACCATCACCGCTACGGCATGCCGCATACGGTCCAGCTCGAGCGGCGGGTGCAACGGCCGCGCTGGGACGGGCGGCCGATGCCGGGCCGGACCCTGCTGATCCATGACGAACAGGGTTTTGGCGACACCTTCCAGTTCATGCGCATGGTCGCGTGGGCGAAGGACCGCAGCCAGGCTCGCATCGTGCTGCAGATCAATGCCGACCAGGCCGCCTTCGCCCAGCGCCTCGCCGGGGTGGACGAGATCGTGTTGCGCGACGCCCTGCCGCCGCCCTTCGACAGCCATTGCGAGATGATGAGCCTGCCGATGGTCATGGGCCTGCAGCTCACCGACCTGCCGGGCCGCATCCCCTACCTCCGCGCGGACGCCGTTCGGCTGAAGCGATGGCGCAAACGGCTGGCCGGACTGCCCCGGCCGCTGGTCGGCCTTGTCTGGGCCGGGCGGCCGACCCACCTCAACGACGCCAACCGGTCCCTCCCCCTCGCCGCGCTGGCGCCCCTGGCCATGCCAGGCGTAACCTTCCTCGCCCTGCAGAAGGGACCGGCGGAGGCGCAGGCGGGCGCGCCGCCGCCCGGCATGCGGATCGAGCGCTTCGGCGACGAGATCGCCGATTTCGAGGACACCGCAGCCATACTGAGCCTTGCCGACCTGCTGATCTCGGTCGACAGCGCGCCGGTGCATCTGGCCGGCGCCCTCGGACGTCCGGCCTGGGTCATGCTGCCCCGCGTGCCCGACTGGCGCTGGTTGCTGGGCCGCGACGACTCTCCCTGGTATCCGAGCCTGCGCCTGTTCCGCCAGCCGGCCCGCGGCGACTGGTCTTCGGTCACGGCCGCCATCGCCGCCGAGCTCGCGGGGATGGCCCGACCGCCGCGCTGATCGCTGGCGCACCGCATGCGTCCGATGCGCCATAAGCAGACTCTCCTATCGGTCCAGAAATACGACATTCGTTTCACGAAGAGATCGGAGATTGTCTGGACCGCCCTTTGGCGCCCATGCTGCCTCTTCGTCGAGGAGGCGCCATGGCCAGAGTTGTTGGGATCGACCATCTCGCCATCCGGGTGAGCGACTTCGAGGTTTCGCGTCGCTTCTACGACCGATTGCTGACCTTCCTGGGTTTCGTGCGCGAGTGGGAGTTTGACCGCACGGTCGGATGGAACAACGGCGTGACCATGTTCTGGATCACCGAGGCAGACGCCGAAGGCCGCGCCCGGCCCCATCGCACCGGCGACATCGGTTACCATCACTACGCCTTCGAGCTCGGCGCCCGCGAGGAGGTGGACGAGCTCGGAGCCTTTCTCCAGCAGGAGAACGTCACCGTGGTTGACCCACCAGCCGCCTATCCAAGCTACGGCGAGGGCTATTACGCTGTCTTCTTCCTTGACCCGGACGGGCTCAAGCTCGAGGGCATGTACTTTCTGGAAAAGGTGAAACGCCACGGTCGTCCACCGCAAGGCATCTAGGCACAAGCACGCCCTGGCGCTCCTCGCCGGCGACTCCAGGGGTCCAGCGCGCCAGGAGCTGCCCTTGGCGTGCCTCCAGGATGTTGACGTTGCCACCCAGTACGGCGCAATCGAGGCGCAGTGAACTGGAAGGACGACGACATGGCTTTGCTCGACGAGCTCAAAGCTGACCAACTCGCCGCGCGCAAGCTGAGCGACCGTCTGAAGGCTGACCTGCTGACCACATTGATCGGCGAAGCTACGCAGATCACGACCGAAGAATTCAAGCGCGGCGTGACGGAAGTCACTGACGAAAAGGTCGTCGCAACCGTCGCTAAGTTCTTGAAAAACATGAAGCTGACGCTGGAGAACCTCGCGACCGAACGCGCGCGCCTGATCGAAGCGGGAGGCGATGCGTCGAAGGTGGATGAGCGGACCAGGGCGGCTGAAACGGAACTGGCGATACTGACCTCGTATGGCCCAAAGCAGATGACGGAAGCGCAACTGCGCGAGGTCATCAGCGACTTCAGGGCCAAGAACCCCGACGCCAACGTCGGAACGATCATGGCCCACCTGAAGACTAGCTTCGGCGGCCAGTATGACGGCAAGGCGGCCAGCGCGTTGGCCAAGGCTTAAATTGAGGACGACTTCGCAGTCTCGCGGCGGGACCCGGAGCGAGGCTGCGTCATTGGTGGACAATTGCTGAGAAGCCCGTCGCGATCATGGGGCGGACTCAGCGACCCAAGTTTCGATCCCCCCTCGCGGCCATAACCATTGGCGCACCTTCGGAAACTGGACGTTCAGCTCCTTGATCGAGAAGCCGCGCTGCCCTTTGGCAGCCATGGCGCATGGTCCTTCCCTCGTTGAGGGGCATCAGACTTTGCGTTGCTCGCGCGCATAGAGGATCGGCGGCGTGCCAACCGAGCGAGCGAAGGCGACGCTGAAGGTGCTGGCCGAGCTGTACCCGACCCGCTCGGCGACCTGAGCCACGCTAACCTTCTCGCGGCGCAGCAGATCCTTGGCCAGCGCCATGCGCCAGCCCAGCAGGTATTCCATGGGCGCGACGCCCACCTCTTGCCGAAACCGTTCGAAGAGGGTCGACCGGGACAGCGCCGCCTGTCGCGCCAGTTCGACTACCGTCCAGGCGTGGGTCGGCCGGTCGTGGATCAGCCGCAGCGCGACGGCGAGATGATCATCGGCCAGTCCTCGCAGCAGGCCCGGCGACGCCGTGGGGCCGGCCGAGGAGCGGAGGGCCTCGATCAGCAGCACCTCCAGCAGGCGCGTCAGGACCACGTCGCGACCAGGCCGGTCGGCGCGGGTCTCGTCGTTCACCTGTTCGACCAGGGTGGTCAGCCGTCCCTGTCCCCGCACGTGCACCAGTTGCGGCAGGAGCGAGACCAACAGCTTGGCGTCGGCGGCGACGAAGGCGCAGTGGCCCACCAGCATGCGCACGTCCGGCGAGGCGTCGAGGCCGCCGAGCCGGAACACGCCCGGGCTGACCTCGGTCCGCTGCGTCTCGAAGCCTTCCAGCGGCGGTTCAAGACTGGAGGTCGAAAAGTCGAAGGCCGCGGGCACCAGAACGAAATCACCCTGTTCGAGCGTGACCGGCGCCTGACCAGCGACCCACAGGCGGCAGGCGCCTTCCAGCATCGCGCAATAGAACGGCCGGCCGTCGTCGTCCGAGCGGCGCACGGCCCAGGGGCCCGAGGCGATGACCAGCTTGGAGAACGAGGCGCTGGGCTGCAGTAGGCCAACGACTTGGGTAAGAGGGTCGGACATTCGGACTTACGCCAATGAGATCTGGACTTAGGCTTGTAGCAGGTCCGCTCTTGCCCTCCTACCTGTCTGTCTCCCCCCAAAGGAGCTGTCATGAACACCATTCTCATCACCGGATGCTCGTCAGGCTTCGGCCTCGAGACTGCCCTCTATTTCCTCGAGCGTGACTGGACGGTCATCGCCACCATGCGCACGCCGAACCCGGACATCCTGCCCGCGTCGGAGCGGCTCAAAATCCTACCGCTCGACGTCACCGACCCGGGCAGCATCGCGCGCGCCGTCGACGCGGCCGGACCGATCGACGTCCTGGTCAACAATGCCGGCGTCGGCCTGCTCAACGCCGTGGAGGGCATCTCCATGGACCAGGCGCGCGAGGTGTTCGAGACCAACACGCTCGGGACCATCGCCATGACCCAGGCCTTCCTGCCGCAGTTTCGGGAGCGACGCGCGGGCGTGGTCGTCAACGTCACGTCTACGGTGACGCTGCGACCGCTGCATCTGCTATCGGTCTACACCGCCAGCAAGGCGGCGGTGAACGCCTTCACCGAGTCGCTGGCCCTGGAGCTGGAACCGTTCGGCGTACGAGCACGGCTGGTCCTGCCGGGGTTGGCGCCCGATACCGCATTCGGCGCAAACGCTCGCGCCCGCATGGGCATGGCCATTCCCGAGCCCTATGCCGAGATAGCGGCTCAGGTCTTCGCCGGGTTTGAATCGCCGGGGGAGGTCACGCGGCCGACGGACGTCGCCGAAGCGGTTTGGCGGGCGGCGACCGATCCCTCTTCGCCTATGCGTCTCCCTGCCGGCGCCGACGCGGTCGCGTGGGCTGCAGCTATCTAAGTCGCTTTTGTGAGGTCAGCGGTCGTTCTCATGCGAGTAACGACCGCTTCCCAGCCCTCCCGGACGGTCCACAAGTCCGGTTCATCGGCAACGCTGCGCCAAGAGCGGACATTGGACTGCCTCCAGGAACGCGATGTTCGGCGCGCGGCGATTCGAGACACCAACTCCTGCGGAGGCGTTGGCGGCACGCCTCTTGATCGGCGGCTCCTAGGCCATTCGCGCCTCGCAGCGCCACCGCTATGTCCCGCCCTCTGCCGAGGGTCGTCTTGCTGGCCACGAGCGTTGGGACGCCTTTCTCGGCGTCATCGTCCGCGCGTCGGTCACGCAGGCGGACTCCTGCTCGCCGTGCGCTCGTCGTTTGTCGAGAGCGCGACCGGAGTGGCAGTTGCTGAAGGCGGGGGCGTCGTGTCGACGCCCCCGCCTTCAGGCGATCACCGTGGCTTGGGCAGCGTCGCCAGTTCGGTATCGATTTGGTTCAGCTTCGCTTCCGTGAGCTGCTGCGGCAGATAGGCTTGAAGCGCCGCGAGCGTCAGGCCGCGCGCCATATTGATCTGGGGGCCGCTAACCACGTCCAGGATGTGGCGATCCAGCACCGCACGGGCCGCGGGATCATCAAGCAGCGCGCCAAGCGGTGTCGTCAGGCTATTGTAGCGCCCCGACGCCCGCGCCGCCGCCAGTCGAGCCACGCCCTTGTCGATCTCCTCGCCCCATGGGTCCTTCTGCGGCACGGCGGCGCCTTGCGCCGAAAAATCCATCAGCGCATCGGTCGCCGGATCATATTTGGGCCACGCAGGCAGACCAGCGCCGTTGGGATCGCCTGTCTTGGCGAAGTTGACGACATAGGCGCTGATGGTCTTGCCGACGGCGTCATCCTTGGGCGTGGTCTGGGCGCCGTATTTGATGGCGGCGTTGTCGAAGAAGAAAGGAACGTCGGTCGCGTGCTGCGCGCCGGGCTGACCGACGGATTCAGCGACATAGGAGAAGCGGTAATGCCAGACCGGCACGCCCTGTTTTGCGATCCTGGCCGCAGCGCTGCGTGCGCCGGCGATCATGAAGCCGCTCTTGCCTCCCATGTCGGCGCTGGTGGCGCCGATCACCATCGGGACATGCGTGAACCGTCCCGAGGCGTAGGCCTGCCCCTGATCGACGACGATCTTTCCATCGCGAACCGGCCCGCTAAAGGTTTTCGGCCCTGGCTTGGGCTGGAACAGTTGGATCATGCTGAGGTCATCGGTGACCTGCTCGGCGCTGAGAGCCCGCAGCTTTTCCATGGCCTTGGGGTCGTCGGGCGACACACCATTGGCTTTGGCGAAATTGGACAGGATCTGCTCGGCGTCCGCGAGCGATGGGTTCTCGCTGGTCTCGGCATTGCCGCCGGAGAGCACCATCGCCTTCTGGAAGAGTCCGCGCGCGAGCGGCGTCGTGACCAGGGTGTGGACCGAAAGCCCGCCCGCGCTTTCGCCGATGATGGTCACGTTCGAGGGATCACCGCCGAATGCGGCGATGTTGCGCTGAACCCACTTTAGCGCGGCGATCTGGTCGAGCATGCCATAATTTCCCAGCAGACCGTGATCCGGGTCCTGCTTGGTCAATTGGGGCAGAGCGAAGGTGCCGAAGCGACCGAGGCGATAGTTGAAGCTGACAAACAGCACGCCCTGCTTGGCGAGATTGGCGCCCGAGTAGGTGGGCGGCGAGGCGCCCCCATTGACGAAGCCGCCGCCATAGATCCAGACGACGACCGGCAACTTCGCCTTAGCCTCCGTGGGCTTCCAGACGTTCGCATACAGGCAGTCTTCGGCGGGGGTCGTACCAAGCGGCGCCGCATCGCCACCGAACGGCTTCTGCATGCAGTCGGCGCTATACGCGGTGGCCGGACGAACATCCGTCCAAGGCGCCGGCGGCTGCGGCGCGCGCCAGCGCAGCGCGCCGACGGGAGGTGCGGCGAACGGTATGCCTTTCCAGCTGGCCACGCCCTCCTCCAGCGTTCCGCTGATCTTTCCTTGCTCGACACTGATCACGGCCGAGGGAGCCTGGGCCAGGGCGGAAATCGGCGCACAGGTCAACGCCGCGACCATCAGAGTCTTGGAGGCAAGAGACTTCATTTTGTCTTCCTTATTCATAAGAGCCGCCGAAGGCCCTTCCTTTCGGCCGCGAGGCGGCGTCGCCAGTGCGCCGCCAGGCAAAAGCCGACGAGCGCGGTGTCTTAAGCATCGAAGCGCACAACCTTCAGAGCCCGGGCCCATCGTCACCCGATGGAACAGCCGCCCAAGCCCCCGTTAGGTAGCGTAGAGGCATTCGATCTAGAAAAACAATATACGACCACCCCATAACTTCGAGATATTTATCAGATGTTTGATATATTCAGATTTCCGATAGACCAATAAAGAATTTAGATTTGCCGTAAGCTTCTGCGGGCGGCACAATGAATGCGCGCGGGAGGTTGGGCAGACTTAGAGAGGGCGTGACATGCGCGGCGTAGGCGGCAGGACGGTGCGTCATGCGCCGATTACCTGGTGGGCCGCCGAACGGCTCGGGGACGCGCCCCTCTCCCACGCCGCGCCTTGACGTGGCGGCAACCCGTCTCACGCCCGCGCCGTGTAAAGATCGCTACCGACCCCGGCCTCTGGCCAACGCATCGTCACGCAAGGAGCCGGTCGAGCTTCAGCGTCAAAGTCGCATATTGAGGAGAGAAACAATGAGTCGTCGCACCACCCTGGGGATCGCGCTCGCCGCGAGCCTCACGGCGCTAATGGTCGCCGCTGGGCTAGGAACCGCCGCCGCGGCTGAAGATGCCCGCCCCTGGATGAAAGCGACGCTCACTCCCGAGCAGCGCGTTGCGGTGCTGTTGCCGCAAATGACCCAGGACGAGAAGCTGACGGTCGTGTTCGGGCAGTTCGCGACGGATTTCCCTTTCCGCAATAACCACAAGGCGCCGGCCGACGCGCGCGCGGGCTCAGCCGGCTACGTCCCGGGCGTCCCGCGACTGGGTATCCCAGCGCAATGGCAGACGGACGCGGGGATCGGCGTCGCCACCCAAGGCGGGGCCGCCCGCAAACGCGAGCGCACCGCTCTGCCCTCCAATCTCGCCATCGCCGCGAGCTGGGATCCTGATCTTGGCTTCCGGGGAGGCGCGATGATCGGCGCGGAAGCTCGCGCATCGGGCTTCAACGTCATGCTGGCGGGCGGCGTGAATCTGGCGCGCGAGCCCCGCAATGGCCGGAACTTTGAGTACGGTGGTGAGGATCCCTTGCTCGCGGGCGCTCTCGTCGGCGCGCAAATCGCCGGGGTGCAGTCCAACCACATCGTCTCAACGGTCAAGCATTTCGCGTTCAACGATCAGGAGACGGATCGCAACGCCGGCAACTCGGTGATCGACCCCGTCGCGGCGCGTCAGTCCGATCTCCTCGCCTTCGAACTGGCGATCGAACATGGCGATCCAGGCTCGGTCATGTGCGCGTATAATCGCGTCAACGGGCCGTTCGCCTGTGAAAGCCCATGGCTGCTGCGCGATGTGCTGCGCCAAGACTGGGGCTTCAAGGGCTTCGTGATGTCCGATTGGGGCGCGGTCCATTCGACCGCCCCGGCCATCGCTGCGGGCCTCGATCAAGAGTCGGGGTTCCCTTTCGACGAAAAGCCCTATCTGGGCGAAGAGCTGAAGAAGGCGCTGGCTGACGGAACCGTCACGACCGCGCAACTCGACACGATGGTGTCGCGGATCCTCTACGCGATGTTCCGCCATGGGCTGTTCGATCACCCCGTCACCAGCGCGCCGATGGACCTGCCCGAGGACACCCTCGCCAAGCACGCCGTCATCAGCCGGACGGCGGCGGAAGACAGCATCGTGCTCCTGAAAAATGAGCGTGGGTTGCTGCCGTTGGCGCCCAGCACCAAGCATATCGTGGTTATCGGCGGCCATGCGGACAAGGGCGTGATCGCCGGCGGCGGGTCGTCACTGGTTTATCCTCGCGGCGGCAACGCGGTCCCTGATGCCGAGCCCAAGTTCTGGCCCGGCCCGCAGATGTTCTATCCGTCCCCGCCGCTTGCGGCGCTTCGGCGACAAATGCCTTCGGCGCGGATTGAATATATCGATGGCCGCGACGCGGCCGCGGCGGCTGAGAAGGCAAAGTCGGCCGACATTGCTATCGTCTTCGCCACGCAATGGGCTGGCGAGGCTTTCGACGTCTCGTTGTCGCTGAAGGACGGACAGGACGCCTTGATCGAGGCGGTCGCCGCCGCCAACCCGCGCACCGTCGTGGTTCTCGAGACGGGCGGCGCGGTTCTGACACCTTGGTCAGGGAAGATCGCGGGACTCTTGGAAGCCTGGTTCCCTGGCACCGAGGGTGGGCAAGCGATCGCAAACGTGCTGACCGGCGAAGTGAACCCATCGGGCCGCCTGCCGATCACCTTCCCCGCCGCTCTCGACCAGCTTCCGCATCCCGAAGACCCCGCAAAGGGCGACGTGCGGTACACCGAGGGCGCGGCCGTCGGCTACAAGTGGTACGAGTTGAAGAAAGCCCAACCCGCGTTCGCCTTCGGCCATGGCCTCTCCTACTCGGACTTCGGCTATTCGAATCTGACGGTCAAAGCGGGGGCGGACGTCATCGTCGCGCGCTTCGATGTGAAGAACCGTAGCCGGGTCAAAGGCAAGGCCGTCGCGCAGGTCTACGCAGCCGGCGCTGGTTGGGAGGCTCCTCGCCGCCTGGCCGGCTTTCGCAAGACCGAGGTTGCGCCGGGTAGATCCCAGTCCGTGTCTGTGACGATCGATCCCCGCCTGCTCGCGACGTTCGACGACAAGGCGCGTTGCTGGCGGATGTCGCCCGGAAGCTATCAATTCGAGCTCGGAGGATCTTCCTCCGATACGCAAGCCACGACGAAGCTGACGATCTCACCCAGCCAAGTCCGCAGTCTGAAGGGACTTTGCGGGGTCGGGACCTAAGAAGCGCCCAGGGTGTCAGTCGCGCAATCAGGATCAATGCGTTCAGCACTCGATCCTGACACCCGGTCGGCCTGAAGCTAGCGTCACGCTCCGACCTTGGGCGTGGCGCTAGCAAGGGGGCGCGGCGATGATCACGGCATAAGGCGACCGTCATTATATCCAGCCGAACAGACGATGCCGTGACCCGACTGCGCAATGCTGACTAGACGGCCGCCGAACCTTCCAGTTCAATCGTCCCGTACCGGCCCAAAAGACGCCGGACGGGGGAAACAAGATGGACCATCGCGATACGCGATTGCTCAATGGCCTACGGATCACGTTCAGTCAGGTCCGGGGCTTTGTCACGGTCGCTTCGACCAACAGCTTCACGAGGGCCGCCGAGGTCCTCAATCTCTCCCAGCCAGCGCTAACGGGCCGCATCCAACAGTTGGAGGAGAGCCTGGAACTGCGCCTGTTCGATCGCAACACCCGCTCAGTCGAACTGACCGACGCGGGGCGAGAGTTGCTGCCGGTCTTCATGCAACTGGTCAACGATCTCGAGGGCGCGGTCATCAACGCTCGGGACCAGGCTGTGCGAACCGGTGGGACGGTCCGACTGGCCTGCCTGCCATCCTGCGCCGCAACGGTTCTCCCCGGGCTCATCCGCGCCTTCAGAGCCGATCGCCCCGACACCACGTTCGTTGTCGAAGACGCCCTGGATACGCAGGTCCGGGCGCGCGTGCGGGAGGGCGAGGTCGATTTCGGGATCTGCGCGCGCGGCGATAACGACCCTGACCTCGATTTCGAGGATCTCTTCCAGGACAATCTTCAGGTGGTGTTCCGGCCCGGCCATCCCCTTGCCAAGGTTGACCAGATCACCGTGCATGAGCTCATGAGTCATCCTTTGATCCTGACCAACCGCGCCAGCAGCGTGAGGATGGTGGTCGAACGCGCTTTCGCCGCTAACGGACTCGGTGTCACGCCAGCATGCGAAACGAGTTACATGTCCACCGCCGTCGCGCTTGTGCGAGCGGGTCTAGGCGTGGCGATCCTGCCGTCTACGGCGCTAGAGGCGAGAGACGCTGAGGTCTGCGCTAGAGTGATCGACGATCCAGGTTTCGCCCGCACGCTGGTTCTCGCCCGACGTCGCGGCGTGCCGATGCGCCGGATCGCGGTCGCTTTCGTCGACAGCATCCGTCAGGCGCATCTGGGGAGATCGCCGTTTCCGATCGCCTCATAAGAAGTCTCGAATGGCGGCCGCCAGGAAGGCGCGGTCGAATGGCCCCTCGTGCTTCGGGAGGCGCTGTGACTCATCCAAGTTCATGGATTTCCGCGACCGCGCTCGTGCTCGCCGCCGGAATTTTGACGCCTGTCGATGCGAGCGCCGCGACCCGTTGCGAGACGCTTGCAAAGGCCTTTACCGGCGGGGACAGCGTCGCCACCGCACGCGAGATGGACGGCGCCTGTCGGCTCCAGGCCGTCACACGGCCCCGGCCAGACTCGGAGATCGGCATTTCCGTCTGGCTGCCGGCCGATCGCTGGAATGGACGCCTCTTGGTGCTTGGCAACGGCGGCTATAGCTCGGCCCTGCCGGAACCGGCCATGAACGCCTATCTCAAGCGCGGCTATGTCGTGGCCGCGACCGACACTGGGCACAAGGGCGACGATCCCGACTTCGCGGCCCAGCGTCCGACATCGATTGACGATTGGGCGCGCCGCTCGGTGCACGAAACCGCCGTGCGCGCCAAGCGCGTGTCGTCGGCATTCTATGGCCGCCCAGTCTCCTTCGCCTATTTCCAGGGCTGCTCGACCGGCGGCCACCAGGCCTTCATGGAGGCTCAACGCTACCCTGGAGATTTCGACGGCATCGTCGCGGGCGCGCCCGGCTTCAATCGAACGCGTCTGAACGCCGGCTTCCTCTGGCAATTCCTCCAGAACCACGAGGCCGACGATCCGTCCCGCCCGATCATCCCGGCCAGCAAGCTGGCCCTCATCACCAAGGCGGCGCTGACGCAATGCGGCAAGGCCAACGGCGGCGAAGGCGGGGGCTTGCCACAAGATCCTTATCTGAACGCGCCGCAAGCCTGCGCCTTCGACCCCTCGCCCCTTCGTTGCGTCGGTGAGGAGACAGACAGCTGCTTGACCGACAAGCAACTGGATCGCCTGCGCCGCATGTCCGCGGGGGCTCGCAACGCCGACACGGGAGAGCGGATCTATTTCGGCTGGCCGCCGGGCAGCGAAAGTCCCGCCGGCGCGTATGGCGGATGGAGCCTCTACTGGGCCAATCCCGTAAAGCCACGCGAGCCGGCACGGGCCAGTTTCTGGCGGATTTGGGCGGGCCTGGGCGACGGCTGGCAGCCCAGCCTTGTCAATTTCGCCAAAGACACCGACCGCGCCGACAGCAGGCTTGCCAGCCGTATCAATGCGATGAGCGTCAAGCTCGACGCGTTTCGCCGTCGCGGCGGCAAGATGATCCACTGGCATGGCGGAGCCGACCCGGTCGTGCCGGTGCAGGATTCGATCGTCTACCATGACCGACTGACCAGCCGCGAAGCGCGCGCGGGGCGTGACGCCAGCGTCTTCTATAGGTTCTTCATGGCCCCCGGCGTCGAACACTGCCAGGGCGGCCGGGGCCCCGCCCCGCTGGACATTCAGGCGTCGATCGAAGCCTGGGTCGAGCGTGGTCAGCCACCCGCCACGTTGTTGGCCACCCTGGCGCAGGGCGGCTCGACAGGACACGGCTTCGCCCGCCCGCTCTGCCCCTACCCGCTCGTCGCTCGGTTCGATGGTCGCAACGCACCCGATGCGGCGTCGAGTTTTGCCTGCGCACCACCGGCCGGCAGCACGAAGGTCGTGCCTCCCGCTCGGAAGTATCTGCGCTGAACAGATGCCTGAGGCGTTTCACGGCCTGACGGCGGCCCGTTCGAGAGGTCGAGTCCCCCGTTCCGCCACACCTGTTCGCGCGAGCGGATTGAAGCGATCAGCTCGGAAAGGGCCTAGCGGAACAGGCGCGGCGCGAAATCGGCCAGGTAACGGCGCCAGTTGATCCAGGTGTGGCCGCCGCTGCTCTCGTTGTAGACGTGAGCGATGCCGTACTTGTTCAAGGTGGCGCGGGTCGGGGCGACGGTCCCGTACAGGAAGTCGTCCTTGCCCATGGCGTAGTAGACGAGCTTGAAGCTCTTGGCGCCGGTCTTGAGGGCGGCCTCGTTGCGGGTCGCATAGTCGGCGGCCTGCTGCGGCGACTGCAGGCCCATGCTGAAGATGCCGATGTAGTGGAACAGCTCTGGATGGGTCAGGCCGTTCTGGATGGTGTGCGCCCCGCCCATCGAGAGCCCCGCCATCGCCCGCGCGTCGGCCTTGGCTATCGTGCGGTAGTGGGCGTCGACGTACGGGATCAGGTCCTGGAGGAAGTCGTCGCGGAAGTCGGTGTTGGTCAGCATGTCCGCGCCGGGCCGGTCAGGCGTGTGGCCGGCGGGCATGACGATGATCATCGGCCGCGCCTTGCCCGCCGCGATCAGGTTGTCGAGAATGTACTGGGCGTGGCCGACGGAGGTCCAGCTGTCGTCGCTGTCGCCTGCGCCGTGGACCAGATAGAGCACCGGATAGCTGCCCTTGCCCTTCTCGTAGCCGGGCGGGGTGTAGACGTGAGCGCGGCGGCGAACGTTCAGCGCCCCTGACCAGTACTCGACCGTCGACACCACGCCGTGCGGCACGGCCTTGTCGAAGGTCTGAAACGCGCCGGCGGGCCCCGTGACCTCGAAGGTGCTGTTGACGCCGGCGCGCTCTTCCGAGAACCGCGTGCCCTGAGGATCGGGCACGCGCGCGCCGTCCACATTGAAGTTGAAGCGATAGGTGTCGGCCGCGACCGGCTTGTCGGTCGTGACGCTCCACAGGCCCGTCGGGTCCTTGGTCATGGCCAGGCCGCGCGGCCCGCCGCCGAAACCCATCGGGATGACGTCGGCGTTGTCGGTGCTGGTCACCATGGCGGCTTGAGCCTCGGGCGCGCATAGGCGGAAAGTCACTCGGCCGTCCGGCAGTTGCTCCACCGACCTGTAGGCGGCCGGTCCGGCGAAGAAACCGCGCGGCAGGCAGCTGGCGGCGTCACCCGGGGCTGAGGCCGGAGCCTGAGCCAGGACCGGGAAGGGCGCGAGCAGCAGGACGGCGGCCGCCGTGCCGATGAAATGGCGCTTGGTCATGTTACTCGGCCTCCCGCCGATGGTTGAAATGTGATCGCAGTCTGGTTCTTGGCCGCGCCGCCCGCCTGGACAGGCGCGGCCAAGGACCGCGCTCATCCATTAGGGCTTGATCGCCCCGGCCTTCACCTTGGCCGAGGCCTTGGCGTCCAGGGCCGTGGCCGAGGCGCCGACCGCGACGTCGTAAGTCCCGGCGTCGATGCGCCACTTGCGAGCCTTGACGTCGAAGTCGGCCAGCAGGCGGCGATCGGCGGTGACGGTCACGCGCTTAGTCTCGCCCGGCGCGAGCTCGACCCGCGACCAGCCCAGCAGACGCTGCTCCGGCGCGCCCGAGCGGGCGGTCAGATAGACCTGCGGCACATCCGCCCCAGCCTTGGCGCCGGTGTTGGTCACGTCGAAGCTGGCGGTGATCGTGTCGCCGCCGGCGACCTTAAGGCCGCTGTACTTGAAGCTGGTGTAGGACAAGCCATACCCGAAGGCGAACAGTGGCTTGAAGCCCTTGCGCGCGTACCAGCGATAGCCGATGTCCGAGCCCTGGGGATGGGGTGCGTCGAAGCCCTTGCTCTTTTCGGCGACAACCTCCGGCGGGTCGCCGAACCCAGGACCGACATAGCCAAAACCGGCGATCTGGCGGTTAGGCAGTTGGTCCTCGGAGGCCGGGAAGGTGATGGGCAGGCGACCCGACGGATTGACGTCGCCGAACAGCACGTCGGCGATCGCCTCGCCGCCCTTGGCGCCTGAGTACCAAGCCTCAACCACCGCGCCGACCTGGCCAAGCCATGGCATCAGGACCGGGTTTCCCGTCTCGAGAACCACGATGGTGTTCGGATTGGCGGCGGCCACGGCGGCGACCAGTTGATCTTGCCCCTGGGGCAGGGACATGTCGCCTCCGTCGATGCTCTCCATGTTCCATTGGGTGACGAACACCACGGCGACCTCGGCGTCCTTGGCCAGGGCGGCGGCCTCGGACGGATAACGCCCGTCGGTGAACCGCACCTTGGCGCCTGGGGCCTTGTCCTTGATCGCCTTGAGGGGCGAGGACGGGTGGTAGACTTGGTTGGCCCAGGCCGCCATCGCCCCCTCGCCGCCCACCGGAATGGACGCAGCATGGCCAGCCCCGGTGGTGACCTGGGATGAGCCGCCGCCCGAGAGCACGCCCTTGTCGGCATAGCCGCCGACCACCACGATCGACTTGGCCGTCTTCAGCAGCGGCAGCAGGGACTTGTCGTTCTTCAGCAGGACGATGCCTTGCTGGGCCACCGTCTTGGAGGCGGCCGCGCCGGCGTCGTAGTCGATCGTTTGGCCCTTGCGCGAGGGGGTGTCGAACACCCCCACCGCGAACATCGAGCGCAGGATGCGGCGGGACATGTCGTTGAACCGAGCCTGCGGGACCTCACCCTTGGCGACGGCCTCCTTCAGCGGCTTGTCGAACCAGACCTGAGGGTCAAGCTGCGCGCCCGACTGCTGGTCCAGGCCGTTGATGGCGGCTCTGACGCTCGGGACCGCGCCCCAGTCGGACATCACCCAGCCCGGCCAGGCCCAATCGCCCTTCAGCACCTTGTTCAGCAGGAAGTCGTTGTCGCAGGCGTAGTGGCCGTTGATCTTATTGTAGGCGCACATCACCGAGCCGGGCTGGCCCCTCTCGATCGCGAACTGGAAGGCCAGCAGTTCGCCCTGCCGGAAACCCTGCTCGTCGATCGTGGCGTTGACGATGTTGCGGCCGGTCTCCTGGTCGTTGAGGGCGAAGTGCTTGATCGTCGAGATGACCTTCTGGTCCTGCGTGCCCCGCACGGCCTCACCGGCCAGGACGCCGGCCAGCAGCGGATCCTCGGCCAGGTATTCGAAGTTGCGGCCGTTGCGCGGCTCGGCGGTCAGGTTCATGCCGCCGCCCAGCAGGACGTTGAAGCCCTTCTTGGCCGCCTCCTCGCCGACGACCGCCCCGCCCTTGTAGGCCAGGGCCGGGTTCCAGGTCGCGCCAAGCGCCAGGCCCGACGGCAAGGCCGTTGCGATGTCGCCCTTGCGGACGTTCATCGGGTTGGTCACCCCCAGGCTGGCGTCGGTCTCGAACAAGGCCGGCACGCCCAGGCGCGGCACGCCGGCGATGTAGCCGGCCCCGGGGATGGCCTCTTCGGGGATCTTGGCGTTGGGGCCGAACGGGATCGGCATGATCCCGTGCAGCAGGCCGTAGCGCTCGTCGTCGGTCAGCGCCTGATCCAGCAGCTTGGCGCGTTCGTCGGCCGAGAGCTTGGGGTTCATCCACGGCTGATCGGTCGGCGCTGCCTGGGCCCAGGCCGAGCCGGCCAGGGCGGCGATCGCGCAGGCGACCGCGCCGTTCATCAAGGTCTTGCGAAGCATGACGCCCCCTCGTGTTCTTGTCGTTGATGCTTACTGGACCGCGGCGGCGGACGGCTGGGCGGAGGCGGCGGTGACGTCCATGCGCGCCTTCCAGGGCTCGGGCTTGGCCAGCGCCGCGCCGTCGGCGCCGAAATCCATCAGCACATCGGCCTTGGCGTCGTAGGCCGGCCATTGCGGCAGGCCCGGACCGTTCGGATTCCCGGCCTTGGCGAAGTTGGCGAAATAGGCGTTGGCCATCTTGGCGATCGCCGCGTCCTTAGGCGTCAGGGCGTCGCCATACTTGGCCTTCACCGTGTCGAACACGTACGGAATGTCGGTGGCGTGCGGCGCTCCGGTCTTCCACTCGCCCTGCATCGAGTCCGCGACGTACGAGAAGCGATACTCGTAGGCCGGGACGCCCTGAGCCGAGATCACCTGCGCCACGAAGCGCGCGGGCTCGACCATCATCTTGTCCATGGCCACGTTGTAGGCGACCAGGCGAACGTCGCCGTCACCCTTGGGGTCGTAGGCGGCCTGGGCCTCGGCCTTCAACGGCCCGAACGGATCGAACACCTGGTCCTTGTTCTGGGCGAAGCCGAAGCCGATGTCGGCGCTGGTGGCGCCGACCATGACAGGACCCTTGACCTGGGTTCCGGCGCGATAGGCCACCTCCGGATCTGCGACCACGATCTTGCCGTCCAGCATCGGACCGCCATAGGTCTGCGGACCGGAGGGATTGAACATCGCCGCCATGTTGAGGCCGGCCGTCACCTGCTCGGCGGAGAGCGCGCGCAGGGCCTTCAGGGCCTCAGGCCCGGCGCCTTCGACGCCAACCGACTTGGCGAAATTGACGCCGATGGTTTCGGCCGAGGGCGCGCCCGGCACATCCTGGCTGAGGCGGCGCGGGCCCATCAGGCTGCCGCGACCGCCGCCGGACATGATGGCGGCCTTCTGGAACAGACCCTTGGACTCGGGCGAGGTCAGCAGCATGTGCACAGAGCCGCCGCCGGCGGATTCGCCGAAGACGGTGACGTTGTTCGGGTCTCCACCAAACGCGGCGGCGTTAGCCTTCACCCACTTCAGGGCGGCGATCTGATCCATGTAGCCGTAGTTGCCCAGGCGACCGCCGTCGGCGTTGGCGGCGGTCAGCGCCGGGTGGCCGAAGAAGCCAAAGCGGCCGACCCGATAGTTGAAGCTGACGAAGACGATGCCCTGCTTGGCGAACTGGTCGCCGGCATAGACGGCGGGCGAGGAGCCGCCGTTCACGAAGCCGCCGCCATAGATCCAGACCATGATCGGCAGCTTCGCGGCCGCGGTTGCGGGCCGCCAGATATTGGCGACGAGGCAGTCTTCGGCGGGTTCAGCGCCGAGCGGCGCCGCATCGCTCGGGAATGGCTTTTGCATGCAGTCGTGGCCGTAGGCGGTGGCGGGCCGCAGACCGCTCCACGGCTTGGCCGGTTGCGGCGCACGCCAGCGTAGATCGCCGACCGGCGGTTGCGCGAACGGTACGCCCTTGAACGAGAGCACGCCGTCGGCCACCGCGCCCTCGATCTTGCCAGATGAGATCGTCGTGACGGTCGTGGGCGGCGCGGCCATCGCCGCCCCCGCGCCGAGCGCCATGCAGATCGCGGACGACGCCAAAAGCATTCTCATAATACTGATCCCCAATGGGGCCGCCTACCAGGCGGCCCCGTCTCTAAGGTGTTTGATGCGTAGCTCGTCACGAGCTGACTAGAAGGCCTTGTTGACCTGCAGGGTCCACTGGCGGCCCAGCACGTTGTGGACGCTCCCATCGAACGCCGAGCCCGTGGTCAGGACGACCGGCGGGTCCTTGTCGGCGAGGTTCTGGAGGTTCAGCGACACTCGCAGCCCGCGCGACCAGGCAGGCGCGCGATCTTTCAGCACGGAATAGGTCAAGCCCGCGTCGAAGGTGGTCCAGCTGGGCACCTTCGACTTGCCAACCGTCACGCCGCCAATGGTGAGCGGGATGGTGTTGGTGTAGTCGCCCACGTAGTTCATGAAGAGGTTCGCCGCCCACGGCCCTTGGTTCCAGCCGATATTGGCGCGGCTACGCAGGCTGACGGGGTAATAAAGCTCGTCGAGGCGGTTTGCTTCGGCGACGGATGGCGACGCCTTCACCTTGTTGTTGAGGATTTTGGTGACCGAACCGCCAACGGTCCAGCGCCCGACCTCGGTGTCGAACCCGTAGTTCAGAGAGAAGTCGAGACCATCCTGCAGGGTCGAGGCCAGGTTGGTCTTGCGCGAGTCCAGGATGACGTTGACCTGGCAATAGGTGCCAGTGACCGGCACGATGTAGTCAGCGATCCGGCCGGCAAGATAGTCGCGCAGCTTTGGATCATAGGTCGCCGGGTTTCCCGCCACGCAGGTCGTCGGGTTGTTGATCGGCGTGATGAATTTCCCGAACGCCGCGCGGTTGGCGGCGCTGGCCAGATAGAGGTCGCGATTGGGGCTGGTGATCTGATTGTGGTAGTCGATGCGATAGTAAGTGCCCGACACCCGCAGGCCGGCGATCGAGGGCGGGGTGATGTCGAAGCCGATCGATAAGGTGTCTGCGGTCTCCGGCTGGAGCGTGGAGTTGTTGCCGAGGATGACCAGCGCGCTGGTATAGCCCGGGAACAGGGCGCCGATGGCCGGATCACCTGAGTTGTTGATCGTCGGCAGACCCACGATCTCGGCGGAGAAGACCGTCGGGCTCTTGTCTGTAAGGGTGGGCGCGCGGAACGAGGAACCCGCCGAGGCGCGGAACGCCAAGGTGTCATTGACCTCCCAGGTCACGCCGATCTTCGGGTTGGTCGTCGAGCTGACGTCCGAATAGTCATCGTAGCGAGCCGCGACGTCGACCGCCAGGCTCTGAACGAAGGGCATGGCGTTGTTCGGCCCGACGATCGGCACGTAGATTTCGGCGAACACCGACTTCACCTTGCGATGCTCGTTGGACTGGTTGTCGATGGCGAATACGTTGCTCGCGCCGCGGTTGGCGCCGTTGCTCAGTGTCTGATGCTGGTCGGAATACTCACCGCCGAACGCCGCTCGGACCATGCCGCCCGGCAGGCGGAACAGCGGGCCGTTGAACTTGAGCACCGCGTCGTTCATCACGTTGCGGCTGTACTGGACGTTCGATCCGGTGAAGCTGGCGATTTGGGCCGAACTCAACGGCGTAGCGCTGAAGGGATTCAGCGTGCCGGCGTTCACCTGGGCCGCATAGGCGTCCAGGTTGACGTTTGAACCCAGGTTGCAGATGCCGCACGTGCGGTCCGCGCCGTTGGTGAAGTAGAGCTCGCTCTTCCAGCTGGCCGGCAGGCTGGCCGACAGCCCCACCGTCTGGGTGACCGCCTCATCCGGGTTCACCGTCTCGGTAACGCCGATATAGCGGTTGAAGTTGATCGAGTAGGTCTCGGCTCCGCTCGGACAGTTGGCGGTCGCTGTGCCCGGCGTGCCAGGCACACCCGACACGTAGTACGGCGTTCCGGTACAGACATTGATATTCGTACCCGTGTTGGGCTGGTACTGCAGCGTCGAGGTCTTCCGGTGAGTGTAGAAGCCCTCGTAGTAGGCCGACAGCCACGGCGTCAGGTCCTGATTGACGAAGAGCGCCAGCTGGCGCCGGCGAACATCCGGCAGATAATCGGTGTAGCGCGCTGAATCGACGAGGTTGGTCGTGGTCAGCTGGGCGGCGCTGAGGCCGGCGCCCCCGCCGGTCGGAAAGCCGTAGTATGTGTAAGCGCCGTTCTGATTGACGACGAGGTTGCCGACGCCGCCCGAAGACACCGTGCCGTTCAGAGCCCGATTGTCCTGGCCGCCGAAACCCCGCAGATCCTGCATCAGCAGGGCGCTTTCGGAGCGCTTGCCGCGCGTGCGATGCATCACATCGCCCGTCAGGATGATGTTGCCGTGGCCAAGGCTGTTTTGCCACTGCCGGCCGACCGTGAACGATCCTCCAATCTCTTCCGAGAAGCGATGCTTGGTGAAGCGCGTCGAGACCTCCTGGCCGTCGAAGTTCTTGCGAAGCACATAGTTGATGACGCCGCTCACCGCGTCGGCGCCGTAGATCGCCGAGGCGCCATCGGTGATCACATCGACGCGTTCGAGGGCGGCGATCGGCACTTGGATTGCTTCGGTGAAGGCGTCGGACGCTCCGCTCGGCGCCACCCGGCGGCCGTCGACGAGCGTCAGCGTCGCGCCATAACCCACGCCGCGAATATTCACTGCCGTGCCCTGCGTGGAGTTGCCCCCGTAGCCGGTCGTGCCACCTTCGACATAGTTCTGGCCCGAGCCTCCGGCCAGCGGCGTGCTCTGGATCTGCGGCAGCGTACGCAGGACCTTCTGAATGTCGGTGAAGCCGGTGGCCCGAATGTCCTCGGCCGTCATCGTGATCGTTTCGCTGCCGACCGCCTTGACGCCGGCGATGTTAGTACCGGTCGCCACGACCACGACTTCCTCGACCGTCGCGTCCTTGTCATCAGCAGGTTTCGGCGCCGCTGGCGCGGCCTGCTGGGCGAGCGCCGTGGTGGCCAGCATCAACGCCAGGCACGAGGCCCCGCTGAACAGACCAAACGTCTTGCGAATATCGGACCCGCGCATGGGCATTCCCTCCCCTATTTATTTTTTTGCTCTTCAAGGCCCCCCATCAGCCTCCGCGCCGTAGAAGCGGCGAGAAGGGACAGGGTCTGGGCTCGGACGCTAGGTCTGGGCCAAGGCCATCGAACCGACCAAGGAGATCGGCGTCGGGGCGCCTCTGCCCTCAAGCTGTCGGAAGAGTTTGCGTGGGGCTAAACGTTTTCTCCGATGAACTCATAAGCTTCCTCGAAGAATTGCGAGCACGGGCGGGCATGCAAAAAGACCCCTCGATCCGAGGATCGAGGGGCGCAGCAGGATGAGCCCAAGGGACAGGCGCGCCGACGCGAGCCCACCAGGCGTTATCTTGCTATCGGGTCGGCAAGCCCGGTTGAAATGGCAAATTCCGATCCATTGATCAGGCGGGCTGATCAATCGTCTCCTGTGTTCAGTCGGGCAGGATGACGATGCCTTGCTGCACCACGATATGGTCTCTGGGGCCGACCACCGATGCGATGGGCGGTATATTGTCCAGACTCAGAGGGGCGGCCGCGCCAAGCGCCCCGCCCCGTGGCGTGGTGCGGACGATCTGGCTGGGCGGTAGAGCCGCCGAGGTCGTCAGGTTCAGCCAAAGCCGGTCCAGAGCCTGGAGCAGGTAGTAGCCGAGCGGTACGAACCGGGTGTCGAAGCCCGGGCCCGCAAAACCGAAATGCTCGGCATGCTCCACCTCGATATATCGCAATCGACTCTCGCCGCCTTCTCGCAAGCTGTTGGTCGCCAGATAGGGACGCGAGCTGAAGCTTGGCGGCACCCGATTGTCGGCGCGGCCGTGCACGATGATCGCCGGCTTGCCATGCAGGTCGCCCTCGGCGCGAAACTCGGCGATACCGGCCTGGACGCGTTTAGCCCTGGCCGACCGCCCTACCGCCAGTTCGCGGATGCAGAGCGCGCCGTCGAGATTGTAGTCGGTTCGACCGGTGCTTTTCGAGCGCGACAGATCGTTGCGCCGCGGACCACCGGGATCATCGTCGTTGATCAGATCGATACTTCCGGTCGGCGCGCCGCCTGCGGCCTTGGCGAAGATTTCCGCGAATTCGGCGGGAGGAACAGCGCGCGGCCTGCCTTCGGCGTCGACCGACGCAAAGCTATAGCCGCATATCCGGTCCTCGACGCCAAACCGGCCATGATCGCTGGCGTATTTGACCGCGGTCGCGTCCGGCCCAACGAGATATCCGGCTGCGTTCAGCACGTCGGTTTCCGGGTCGAAGCCGTAGGCCAGCAGTTTGTCCTGCGCTTCGCGCGCCTGGCCCTCCAGCGTTGTCGCCGACAAGAGCTCTCGCTGCGCCAGCGACGCGCAGCGATCGGCGGCGTGTGTCAACCGCTCGACCCAGGGGGCGTCGGGCATGGCCAGGGCCGCGCAGGGTTCGTAGAGATTGGCGAAGCTGAAATAGTCCAGCAAGGTTCGCGCGCCGTTCGCCCGCAGCGCCCCTCCCCGCACGACCCGGACGCGGGCGTCACCGATCACCTGCACCTGGGGCTCTCCGGCGACGACGCCGTCGATCAGACCTTCGCGATCCTTTTCGGCCGCATAGAGGGCGGCTCCGCCCCCGTTTGAATTGCCCGCGACGATCACCAAAGTGTTGTCGCGGGTCCACCCGCCGCCGTCGCGCGCGTTAAGTTGCCAGAAGGCGTAGCGTATCGCCCGCAGGACATCTTCACCCCACTGGCTTTCGGGATTGTGCCGCGAGTGGGCGGCCTTGAAGGCGATGCGATGCGGGTATCGCGCGAGGAACCTCGCCCTCTCCTTCGCCGACAACGGCGCGGTGAAATGCGATCGCTCGCCTGCGGCGGCCGAGCTTGCGGGCGCGCCATCGAACTGGATGACGGTGTCGCTCTGGAGATCGTGCGCGCCGGTTCCATGGCCCTTGTCGGTATAGACCACCGCGCACCCATGCTGCAGCCCCCAGAAGCCAAGGGTCGAAATGTCGTGATAGAGGCCGAGCGAGCCCGACTGCGGCGTCGCCAGGATGCATCGTTGCTCACGGGAGAGATGAGCAGGAATCTGCAGGAGGACCGCGCTCCTCGCCCCGGAGGGGCCCTTCGTGAACGCTCTATATTCCTCGCCCGCGACACGCCCGTCGTTCGGGTACGGCTTCGTGGTCGTCGCGTCGACCGTGGGCCCAAACAGCCGTCCCCACCCTGACGCCTGGTCGAGCCTTACGCTCATCGTCGCGCGCCGGAGCTCAGCGAAGGTGGGGTGCAAGGGATCGGCATAGGGCCGGGGTTGGCCGACGAGCCCCACCAGGTCGTCCTGAACACCGTCATAGTGACGGTGGTCGAGCACGACGAAGTCGCTGGCCGCCGCGGTGGCGGCCAGCGTGAAGCCCGCTGTCAGCCCAAGGATAGCCGCAAGCCAGCGCCTAAGCCGCATCGCCGATTTCCGTCGCGTTGAGGTCCAGCTCGAGAAGCAGGCCGCTCAGGCACTTGCCATGGGCGTCCAGGGCCAGTGACCGCGTCACCCCGCCCCCCAGCGCACCGTTGAGCACGAAATTGAGCGCCAGCAGGTTTGGCAGGTCGAAGCGCCTGACCTCGCCACGAACGATACCCCGCAGGTGGCTCTTGACGCGCTCAGGCGTCAGGACCGCGCGGACTTGCTCATAACCAGCCTGATCGTAGGCGATGACGGAGATGTTTGAAACGTCGCCCTTGTCGCCGCTGCGGGCATGGGCCAGGTCGCGCAACTTCATGCTACGGCCTCGAAGATCACGCTTGGCTCGACCAGGTCCCGTTCGATCAAGGTCGAGACCACCCCGATCACCGGACTGACCGAACGCGTCGCCCCTCCGCCGCCCGCTGGTCCGTTGGTGTAAAGCGCCTCGACCTCGCGCCCGACGCGGTCCGCGTCATCGCGGGTCTGTGTTCTGGCGACGACACGGGCGCGCACTTCCATCGGCGCAAAGGCCGAGACCAGGGTCTCGGGCGCGACGGCGTCGACGCCGATGAGCTCAAAACGCGTCTCGTCCGGCGTCAGGCCGATCAATCGAAACCGCTCGGCGATGATATCCAACGCAAGTCGGCCCCGCGCGACCGCGGTCGAGCCGGCATAGGAAATCGCACCTTCCCCGATGAAGCCCTCCTTTCGGCCCAGCGACACCTTCAGGCGATCCGGGCGCGCCGTCCCGCCGCCGCCGACGACCGCGACGCGATCGGGGCCAATCTGACGGAACGTGACCGTGGAAAAGTCGGCGATGACGTCAGGCGTCAGATAACGGGCGGGATCGTGGAGTTCGTAGAGCAGTTGCTCGGTGCAGGTCGCCACATCGACCCGCCCGCCCGAGCCGTCGACCTTGGTGATCACCGCGGCGCCGTCCTCGGCCACCTCCGCCAGTGGAAAGCCCAGCCGCGCCAGTCCGGGCACGGTCTTGACGCCAGGATCGGCGAAATAGCCCCCCGTTACCTGGCCGGCGCACTCGAGCAGATGGCCCACGACCGTCCCACGGCCAAGCCGCTCCCAGTCGTCCATCGCCCATCCGAACTCATGGACCAAGGGCGCCAGGAACAACGAAGGGTCGGCCACCCGGCCGGTGACGACCACGTCGGCGCCGCGCGCCAGGGCGGCGACAATGGGTCTGCAGCCAAGATAAGCGTTGGCGGAGATCAGGCTGTCGCCAAGGCCGGCCACGTCGCCCTCGGTCTCCAGCAAGGCGCGGTCCGAACCCTTGAGAACTTCGAGCACATCGTCGCCGACCACCGCCGCGACCTTGACGCCTTTTAAACCCAGCTCCGAGGCCAGTTCGGCGATCCTGCGCGCCGCCGCCCGAGGATTGGCCGCCCCCATGTTGGAGACGATCTTCACCCGCTTCTCGACGCATAGCGGCAGCACGGCGCGGATACGCGCCTCCAGCAGAGGATCATAGCCGCCCGTCGGATCGATCAGCCGCGCACGTTGGGCCAAGGCGATCGTGCGTTCCGCCAGACACTCGAAAATCAAGTAGTCCAGCCGTCCTTCGCGAACGAGCTCGATCGCGGGCTCGATACGGTCGCCGGAAAAGCCTGCGCCGGCGCCGAGACGGATGACGGGAGAGGTCCGGGAAGACATCACAGCGGAAAAAGCCCTAGCAGGAGACAGGCCAGCGCCATCACCAGCGATGCGCCGTAGAGGAACGGGAAGGTGAACTTCTGGTGGGCGGACAGCTCCACGCCCGCCAGGCCCGCCACCAGGAACGTGGCTGGCGTGAGCGGGCTCACCGGAAAGCCGGTCGTCATCTGGCCGATGAGCGCGGCCTGGGCGACCTGGACCGGCGCCCCGCCAAGATGAGCATGCGCCTCGGCGATCACCGGCAGCACGCCGAAATAGAACGAGTCAGGATCGAAGATCATGCTGAGCGGCATCGCAACCAGCGAAAGGGCGAACGGAATATGCCGCCCGCTGTCGGGATGAACGTTGGAGACCGCCGCGCTGGCCATGGCCTCGAGCATGCCCGATCCGTCCATGATCCCCGTGAATGCGCCGGCGGCCAGGAGGATCGAGGCCATGAGCAGCGCCGACTTGGCATGGGCGTCGATCCGGGCGCGCTGATCGGCGACCTTTGGAAAATTGATCACGAGCGCCACGGCGAAGCCGATCATGAACACGGCGGCTGGAGCCACCACCCCGCTGACGAGCACGCCCATGACGGCGAGCGTCAGCGCGAGGTTGAGAAAGAACATCGCGGGCCGAATGGGAGGGCGCTCGGGCGCGTCGTTGGTGATCTCGGCCAGAAAGGCCTCAGCGCCCCCGTCCTTGAGCTGCAGGCGCTTTTCCTCACGCTTGCCAAGCCACCAGCTCGCCGCGAACACAAACACCAGACCCACCGCCTGGACGGGGATCATGGGGCGGAAGATGTCCAGAACCGGAATGTGAAGCGCCGACGAAGCCCGGACCATCGGACCTGTCCAGGGCAGGAAATTGACGCCCGCCGCGAGCGAAGCGACACACGCCAGGACGCGGCGATCCATCCCGAGCTTGTCGTAGAGCGGGCGCATCGCGGGGATCGCCACCAGAAAGCAGACGGCGCCCGAGCCATCGAGGTGGATCAGCAGCGCCAGCAAGGCGGTGCCGACCGTGATCCGGCTAGGCCGCATGCCGACCGCCTTCAGGATCCTGGCCACGATGGGGTCGAGCAGACCCGCATCGGTCATGACGCCGAAAAACAGGATGGCGAACACGAACATCGCCGCGATCGGCGCGATCTTGCCGACGCCTGTCAGCATCAGCTGCGGAACCGCGGGTCCAAATCCCGCGGCCAGGGCCGCGACGACCGGGATCAGGATCAGCGCCACGACGGGTGACGCTCGATTGGAGAGGATCGCGACGGTCAGCGCTATAATCGTCGCAACGCCGATGAGGGCGAGCATGGAGGCGTGTTCTTCCCAGACGCTGCGGTCAGCTTGTCTGGGAGTTATGGTACCCGACGCGCAAGCCCTGCAAACCGGAAGAACTGATCAACTCATAGCGATTGCCGATCAATAGGGTCGGCCTTCCCGCTAGCCTACGCCAGGGCGCCGGAGGTCTGGCAAAGAGACCCCCCGGGGGGGCCAAGAAGCGGACGTTCCCAGGTGCAGCAATGAGCCGGCGTGGCCGCTGATCTGAATGTCGTGTTCCTGGAGCAATGCCAAGGTCCGCATCCGGCGCGTTCACGCACAGCCAGTCGCGACCTCCAGCAGAAGACTCCGAAGCCAGCGATGGCCAGCATCGGAATCAAGGCGAGGAGTGGCAGGCTGCAACCAGGTTGTACGTCGCCACAAAAGGTTGTCATCCCGAGCGCGGGCCCGGGATGACAGGCAGGCCTAGGCGCCGAAACCGCCGTCGATGGTGTGCATAGCGCCGGTGATGAAGCTGCCTTCCGGTCCCGCCAGATAGGCGACCATGCCGGCCACTTCTTCGGCGCGGCCATGGCGCTTGAGGGCCATGAAGCTGTGCATCAGGTCCTTCATCGGGCCCTCGGCGGGGTTCATGTCGGTATCAATCGGGCCGGGCTGCACGATGTTGACGGTGATGCCGGTGTCGCCGAAGTCGCGCGCCAGGCCGCGCGCCATCCCCTGCAGGGCCGACTTGCTGACCGCATAGCTGGCCCCGCCCGCGAACGGCATGCGATCGCCATTGACCGAGCCGATGACGATGATCCGGCCGCCCTGCGGCATGGTCTTGGCCGCCTCGACGGCCGCGTGGAAGGGCGCGCGGACATTGATGTCGAAGACCCGGTCGATGATGTCGGGATTCTGGGTGCGGGGGTCGCCGAACTCGGCGACGCCGGCATTGACCACCAGCACGTCGAGCGGGCCGCTGGCCTTGACCAGGGCGATCACCGCGTCGCGGTCGGCGCTGTCGGCGCGAATGGCCTTGGTCTTGGTGCGGGCCGCCAGCTGCTCGGCCGCGTCCTTGGAGCCAGCATAGGAGAAGGTGACGTCGGCGCCGTCGGCGGCGAAGCGCTCGACGATCGCGGCGCCGATGCCGCGGCTGCCGCCGAGGACGAGGACGCTTTTGCCAGAGAAGTCGGTCATGAGGGTTGTCCTTGAGTTATCTGTAGTGGTCACTAAATAATTGGCTGCATCGCCCGTTCAAGGTCATTTTGTAGTGGACGCTAAAATAATATCGCGCGGGCGGGGACGCCCCCGGAGCTTCGATCTCGGCCAGGCCGTCCGGACCGGCCAGGCCTTGTTCCATGCCCGAGGCTATGACGGCGTGGGCGTGGCCGAGATCGCCCAAGCCCTGGGAGTCAGCCCGCCCAGCTTCTATGCGGCGTTCGGGGGCAAGGCGGCGTTCTTCGAAACGGTGCTGCGGGCCTATGACGCCACCGACGGGTTGCCGCTGGACGACATCCTGGCGCCGGGACGGCCCGTGGGCGAGGCCTTGACCGATCTGTTGCGCCAGAGCGCCGAGCGCTATGCGACCCAGGGCGACGCCTCGGGCTGCATGGTCATCGAAGGTCGCCACAGCAACGACCCCGAGGCCTGCGCCGCCGCCGATCGCCTCGGCGAGGCGGCGGCCGAACGGATCCGCGCTTTCATCGCCATCACCGATCCCGAACGCGCCCAGGCCTTGGCCGATTATGTGGTCGCCGCCATGACCGGCCTGTCGAGCGCCGCCCGCTCGGGCCTGGATACGACGCGCCTGAGGGCAATCGCGGACCTGGCGTCGCGGGCCTTTGCCTGACAGGCAGGGCTAGGTTTGTAGCGGCAGCGTCGGGCGTTTAAGGCCCGGAATCTGGAGTGACCCCAACAGCCGCTGTTGGCGCAACCAGGCGATGCCCGAGCTCTTCCGGCATTCACTCAGCGCAGCGGCCCTGTCCCGCTGAAGCCTGTCAACGCGCCCGCGGCTCGATCGTTTGAACGCGCACCTATTGCGCTGCTTGACCAAGGCGTTGACCGGCGTGATGAACGCTCGCGCCTCTCGCTACCTCGCCCATTTCGCGCCGGCCAGCTTCGTCAGGCCCTCACACTCCTCCGTGTGTCGCTAGAACCGTTTGCTAAACCGAAAGCTCACGGTGCGGGGGCGGGGCGGAGTGATGATCTGGTCTCGGCTAATCAGGTAGGGATTGCCGAACGAGAAACTGTTGGCGTGGCCGTTCAGCGGATTGTCCAGGATGGCGCTCAGCGTCCAGCCCGGCGTCGTCAGACTCGCCACGCCGCGCAGGCTCACCAAATCACCCATCTCGTGGGCCCTGTCGGCGCCAAAGGTCAAATAGGACGAGCCGACATAGGAGGCTTGACCTTGCAGACGCAGGGTCGGCCCCGCGGCCAGATCCCGATGATAGTCGACGCCGAGGCTGGCTGAAGCCTGGGAGACCCCGGGAAGGGCCGCGCCCTTACGTGTGCTGAAAGCGGCGTTGAATGTGGTGACTTCAGGATCGTTGATCAGGGCCGCGGCGCGCAGGTCGAGCCGCTCGCTGACGCGGAAGGCCGCCTCGACCTCGAAGCCCCGGTTGGCGCCGTCGCCGATATTGACGGTGTAGGCCGTGCCGTCGGCCAGATACTGATCGCTTTGGACAGACTCCCAGGTCGCGTAGAACACCGCCGCCCGGCCTTGAAGGCGGTCATCAAAGGCCCGAAACTTGGCGCCCAGCTCGTAGTTCCACAGCTCGTCGGCCGCGTAGCGCTGCGGCGGCGTTTCGGGCGCATCGAACATCTGGCCGATCCGCCCGGCCGTGTTGAACCCGCCTGGGCGATAGCCCTCGGCCGCCTGGGCGTAGACCAGCACCCCGGGGCGGACGTCATAGGTGACGAGCAGCTTTGGCGAGAAGCCGGTGGCTTCGGCCGATCGACTGACTTGGCGCTGGCCGGCCGGCTGGGTCGCCGTGGAATTGGTGTCGAAGCTGAAGTTGAACCAGCGCAGGCCGGCCGTGGCCGACAGGCGCACGGTGGCGTCGAAGGTCACTTCGCCATAGAGGGCCTCCTCGTTGATCTCGTCGCGCCGGCGCTCGGCGTAGACGGCCGGCGAGCGGGCGGGCAGGGCGTGCAGGCTGGAGGCGAGCCTGATCGAGCCGTCCGAGGCGAACGCCCCGACCAGGCCGTGCAGGCGGTATTCGCTGGGCGTGGAATAGGTGACTTCAACCACCGTCAGGTCAATGCCCTTGTCCTCGTCGAACGCCGCCGGAACCTCCGCCAAGCCGTAGAGCGTCGAGGCCGCGGTGGCGTCGTAGCGGCTGCCGAAATTGTGCGACAGGCGGGAGACCGCGCCCGTCACCCGGCCCCATCCGCCTTCGCCAGCCACGGTCAGGGACACGTGATCGAAGTCGCTGTCGTGCGGCTCGCGCACCAAGGAGTCGCGGATTTTAGGCCCCAGCCGCCGCAGCCCGTACTGGGTGTCCTGGTTGTCGTTAGACTGGTGGGTCACTCCGAGCGTCAAAGTCCAGTTCGGCGTCACCATCGCGCGCAGGCTCGCTCGCATCCCGACCTGGTCGGAGCCGTTGACGCGGCTCAGGCCTAGTCTTGGGTTGGCGATGTAGCCGTCCTGGGCCTCGCGATAGACTACCGCCCGCAGCGCCGCCCGGCCGCGGATGAGCGGCAGGTTGGCCACCGCCTCGAGTTCGCTGCCGCGTCCACCGCCCTGGGTGAAGCCGAGCCCGGTCAGCACGCTGGCCGAATAGCGGTCGAGGTCGGGCTTGCGGGTGGCGATCCGTATCACCCCGCCCAGCGAGCCGCCGCCATAAAGGGTGCCCTGCGGGCCGCGCATGATCTCGACGCGCTCGATGTCGGTAAGACGCAGGTTGGGATCCGGAGCGCTGTAGGTGATCGGCACGTCGTCGAGATAGAGCGACACCATCGACTGGGCCTGACCGGTAAAGGCCCCGTCCGACAGGCCACGCAGCAGCACCTTGTCGCGGCCAGGCCCAAGGTTGGTCACCGTCATGCCGGCGACCTGGCCGGTCAGGTCGTGGAGGCTGGTCAGCGCCTGGCGCTCAAGCCCATCCGCCGAGACCACCGAGATGGCGTAGGGCGTGCGGCCCGGAAGGTTGGGATAGCGCTGGGCGGTGATCACCACCTCGCCCAGGCCCATCGGCGCCGGAGCCGGAGCCCGCCGCACGGGAGGCGTGGACGCTGTTGCAAGGCGGTGGATGATCACCGTGCGCGGATCGGGCTGGCGGTAGCCGCAACCGCTGCCGGCCAGAATGCGGTCGAGCGCGTCCGACATGGAGAGGCGGCCCGTCAGGGCGGGAGCTTGGCCACGGCACGCGTCGAGATCGCCGCCCAGCGAGAGCTCGGCCTGAAGCGCGAACTCGATCAGCGCCGCACGGACAGGCTTGGCGGCGATCTGCAATCGGACGACGGGGGAGCTGCGGTTTGCGAACAGGCGCGGCGCGGCGTCTGAGGGAGCGCCGACAAGGCTTGCCAGGCCCGCGCTTAGGGCCGCGGCCCGGAGTCGGGCGCTGACGCGGTCGACCTGCCCCGTCACGATCAGCGGCGCGCCGGCTTGGCCTTGAGGATTACCTCGCCCGCCATCGTTTCAGAGACGATCGGGGCGAACAGTTCCAGGCGCCGAACCATGGCGGCCTCCTCGTCGATCAGCAGGACGCCCGAGACGGTCACCGAGGCAGCGCTTGGATCGACGCGGATCGGCGTGGCGACATACCGATTGAGGTCGCCGACCACCTCGGTCAGTGGCGTGCGATCATAAATCAGCTTGCCGGACTTCCAAGCGAACGCCGTATCCGGGGCCACCTCGCGCGTTCGCGCGCTCGCCCCGGGAAGTTGGACCAGCTGCTGGCCGCGCGCCAGCTTGACCGTCCCTTCCTGCCCTCCCGAAACGGCCACCAGGCCGCGGCGAACCGAGACGGCAAGGCGCCCGGTGTGGCTGAGGATGTTGAACTCCGTGCCGAGCACGCGCACCTCCCGCGCGCCGACTGCCACGACAAACGGGCGGTTCTCCAGATGAGCGATGTCGAAGCTGGCCTCGCCATCGACCAGGGTCACATCGCGCTGCTTGGCGCCAAGGCTGACCCGCAGGGTGGTGCTGGGGGCCAGGGTCAGGCGCGAGCCGTCGGCCAGGGCGATCTCGCGCGTCTCGCCGCGCCGGGTCGAATAGTCGGTGAAGGTGGGCTGAGTTAGGCGAGGTCCAGCCAAAAGCGCCACGATGGCGGCCGCGGCGGCGGCGCCAAGGCCGATCAGCACCCGCCGCCGTGGCGCGCCGGTCGCCCGGCGCAGGGGCGTGACATTGGCCGCGAGCGGCGCCTGGACGGCCGGATCTGGAACGGTGTCGTTGGCGGGCAGGTCTTCCAGGTCGAGCCATACCGCCTCGACGGCCTCATAGGCGGGCGCGTGCGCCGGGTCGGCTTCCAGCCAGGCCTGGAACGCGGTCCAGTCCTCCAGGGCAGGATCGCCCTGCAGCTTGGCGAACCAGTCGGCGGCCACCTGCTGGATCGGATCGTGATGGATGGACTCGGTCATCGACGGTTCGCGCTTCCTTCGCGCCAGGTCTGGAACGGGCGCTGCCTCATTGACGTCACGCCGCCGCAAAGTCCCCTGCACATCTCGGTAAAGTGAGGCATATCGGTCACAGTCACCGTCCCACCTTGCTGACGAGGTGGCCCAGGGCCAGGCTGACGTGCTTCTCGACGGCGCTGCGCGAGATGCCCATGCGTTCGGCGGTCTGGGCGTGGGTCAGGCCTTCGAACTTGTGCAGGCGGAAGACGCGCTGGGTCAATGGCGAGAGGGTTTCCAGCGCCTGTGACAGCTTCTCCAGCCGCTGGCGCGCGATCACCGCGCTTTCCGCGTCCGGGGTGTCGGCGACGTCCAGCACGCCGACCGTGGCGTGGTGCGTCCGTCGCCATTCGGTTTCGCGCGCGCCGGCGCGCCGGGTCTGGCGCAGCCGGTCCAGCATCAGGTTCGAGGCCAGGCGATAGAGATAGGCCTGCGGGTTGTCGATCGGCTCTTCCGTGACGGCCAGGACCTTCAGATAGAGCTCCTGGACGAGGTCCTCGACGTCGCCCCGGCCGCCCAGCCGCGCCAGGAAGAACCGCCGCATGTCCACGCGGCGTTCGAGATAGACCGCCGCCAGGGGCGAAAGGACAGGCGCGGCGTCGTTCATCGCGCGCGCGGGCCGAAGCGTTCGGGTGGCGGGGTGGGGATCTGGCTTTCGGCGTTCGTCGTCATCGCCAGGGTTCGGCTCGCTGAAGGAGTCGTTGGGGAGCCCAAGAGACATGACTTGACGGCATGACGAAGGCAAGTCGGCGGCGGACGCCGGCGCGTCCGAGGCTAGGCGGCGGCGCGGCGCGCGAACGCCCGGGCGATGGCGGAAAAGAACGCAGCAATGCGCTCGGTCACCCAGCTTACGGGGTTCTCGCCGGGGCGCTTGCGACTGGCGACCCAGGTTGCGATGCAGATGGCCGAAAAGCCGGCGGCCGGCAGGCCGACCGCTAGGATCGCCGGGAGGCCCGCGCCCGAGACCATCGCCTGGCCGAGGATCATCGAGGTCTCGAAGAGAAACAGCAGCACCCCGCCGGTGGCCATCGCCGAGCCCGCGCCGGCGCGCTTGGCGCTCAGGCCGAATGGAACGGCCAGCAGCGGCAGCAGGGGCAGGATCAGCGCCCGTGACGACCGGGCGTAGAACTCGGCCAGCAGGATCTGGCGGGGCAGGACGGTCGGGGTCTTGCCGAAACCCTGTCGCGCCAGTTCGACGAGCGTCAGTTCGCTGCCCTCGTCGCCGCGCGCCCGGAACAGCTTGCCCGACAACGACAGCGGCACATCGAAGGAGAAGGTCTCGAAGTCGGCGACATAGACCTGGGCGTCAGGCGTCGTGCTGACTTGGCGTCCATCGTGCAGTTCCAGCGTGACGCCGCGATCGCGCGCGTCCCTGCGTACGACCGCCGAGGCCGCCGTCAGGACATCTTCGCGGCCGTCCGGCTGGATCTTGCGGATGAAGACACGCTCCAGATGGCGCCCGCTGGCGTCGGTGCGATCGGCGGTCAGAATGACGGGACCGGCCGAGAGCAGCGCCTTGGGCCGCACGTCGCCGTTCCAGCCGGCCTTCTCGGCCGCGTGCAGCACGGCGTGATAGGCATAGCGGCTGTAGGGCTGGACGAAGCCGAACAGCAGAACGCTGAACGCCATCAGCAGGACGCCCAGGCCCACGAAGGGCGCGGCGAAGCGGCCCAGCGACATGCCGCTGGCCAGGATGGCGTCGATTTCCGAACTCTTGTTGAGGCCGTTGACCACCACGAACAGGCCGATGAAGAAGCCGCCGGGCAGGGTCAGGCCTACATAGTGCGGGACCAGATTGATCAGCAGCTCGCTCAGGTTCTTGAGGCCGTCGGTCGTCTGCGACAGCAACTGGAAGGAGCGCATCAGGCGCTCCATCAGGAACGCCACCATCGTGCTGATCAGCACGGCGGTCATCGGAGTCAGGGCCTGCCTCAGGAGATAGCGGTCTAGCGTCTTGTGGAGCATGGTCGCGCGCGAGGGCCCCTAGAGCGCCGCCAGGCCGGCGGCTTGCAGATCGGCCAACGCGCCGTGTCGGCGGGCGGCGAGCCTCCGCGCCGTCGCGGCCGCCCGCCCGCCCAGGGCCTCGACATAGACCTCGATCACCTCGTCGAGGATCTCCGACCAGCGATAGGCGGCGCTGCGTTCTAGCGCCTCTGCGCCCAGGCGCGCGCGGGTGTCGGGGGCGAGGATCAGCTCGCTGAGCGCTTCGGCATAGGCGCCGGGCTGGTCGACGCACAGCCTGGCGTTGCGACCGTGCCGCAGCAGGGCGCGGGTGTTGGGCGCGTCGGCGCAGACCATGGCCAGGCCGCAGGCCATGGCCTCGAGATTGACGTTGCCGAACGTCTCAGTGGTGCTGGGATTGAGGAAGATGTCTCCGCTGGCCAAGGCCGTGGCCAGGGCTTCGCCTGAGAGGAAGCCAGCGAACACCGCGCCCGGCAGGCGCGCCTCGAACCAGGCGCGGGCCGGGCCATCGCCGATGACCAGCACCTGCGGCGCGTGGCCAGCCGCCTCGATCAAGCCGATGGCCTCGGCAAAAGCGGCCAGGCCTTTCTCCATGACGATCCGGCCCAGGAACACGATCACTGGGCGATTGGAATCAAAGCCCTGGCTCAGTCGCCAAGCTTGGCTGCGGCGGCCAGGATTGAACAGCTCGGGATCGACCCCCCGCGCCCAAGTCCGGACAGGCGTTGAGGGGTTCTTGGCTCGCAGCTCCTCGCCGATCGCCTCGGTCGGAACCATGACGCAGTCGCAGGCGCCGTAAAATTTCCAAAGCTGTCGGCGCACCAGCGGTTGCAGCCGTCCCAGGCCGTAGTAGTCGAGATAGGTGTCGAACAGGGTGTGCAGGCTGGCGACCACCGGGACCTTCAGCTTCCGTCCGAATCTCAGCGCCGCCGAGCCCAGGAGGTCGGGGGCCGAAAGATGGATGAGGTCGGGTTTGAAGGTTTCGACGTCGCGGCGCACCGAGCGCGGCAGACCGAGCGCCAGTCGATAGTCGCCGCGGAACGGGATCTTCACCGACGGCACAGAGATGAGCTCGCCGGCCGGTTCGAAGGCGGCATCGGGGCCGGTCGGGGAATAAACCCGCACCTGCGCCCCGATCGTGTCCTGCAGGTGGCTGACCAGGCGGTTCAGCGACTTGTTCGCCCCGTCCAGGGTGTAGTTGTAGTTCCCCGAGAACAACGCAATCCGCAAAGGGCGCGCACCATTGGTGTGCGCCTGCACCTTGATATCCATGCTGGTCCTTCCACGTGTACGCCCGGTCCCAGCCGATCAAGACGTCGCGCTTTGCTCACCCCCACACGGAATTTCGAAAATCGGTGAGGCCCATGCGGGTCGACGTCGTCCTTTCGTGAAGGCGGCCACCGGCGTCACCGTCACGGTTTCGGACAAGCGGTGGCGGCGGGGCCTTTTCGAAGGAACACGATGCGGGTTGTGGAAGTCGCCGAGTTCTATTCGCCCAGTGGCGGGGGCGTGCGGACCTATATCGACCGCAAGTTCGAGGCCGCCGCGCAGCTGGGCCACGAGCTCTTCGTCATCGCGCCGGCGCCGCGCGACGGCTTCGAGATGCGCCCGGCGGGCGGCGTGATTCAGGTCCGCGCGCCCCGGCTGCCGTTCGACGCCAACTACCACATGTTCTGGGACGCCGACCCAGTGCACCGCCAGCTTGATCTCCTGGGCCCCGATCTGGTCGAGGCGTCCTCGCCCTGGCGGGGCGCCGGGGTAGTCGCCAACTGGGCGGGACGGGCCCCGCGGGCCATGTTCATGCACGCCGATCCGGTGGCGTCCTATCCTCAGCGATGGCTGGCGCCTGTCGCCACGCCTCAGCGGATCGACCAGATGTTCGGATGGTTCTGGAGCTATCTGCGCCGGCTGGCCGGCGGCTTTGGCTCCGTCGTTGCTGGCGGACCCTGGCTCGCTGACCGCCTGACGGGGCAGGGGGTGAGCGCGGTGGCGAGCGTGCCGCTCGGCGTCGATCGCAGCGCCTTCTCACCCAGCAAGCGCGACGCGGCGCTGCGATCGCGCTTGCTGACCGCCTGCGCTTGTTCCGACGACGCTAGACTCGTTCTCGGCGTGGGACGTTTCCATCCGGAAAAGCGCTGGCCGATGATGATCGAGGCAACGATGCGCGCCCGCGCCGATGCGCCGATAGGTCTCGTCCTGATCGGCGATGGCATCGACCGAGCACGGGTGGCCCGCGCCGCGGCCGGCAATCCTCACGTATGCATCCTGCCGCCGATCCGGGACCGCGGCCTGCTCGCGGCTTACCTGGCCAGCGCCGACGTCCTCGTGCACGGCTGCGAGTCCGAAACCTTCGGCCTTGTCCCGGCCGAAGCCATGGCCAGCGGCCTTCCCGTCGTCGGACCCGATCGCGGCGGCTTTGCGCATCTGGCCGAGCCTGCGACGTCGGAGATCTATCGCGCCGGCGACACAGGGGCCGCCGCAGCCGCCATCCGCCGCCTGCTGGCGCGCGATCCTGGCCTGCTGAGGGTCGCCGCCGTCGCGGCGGCCGCCAAGGTCCGTCGCGACATCGACCACTTCGCCGACCTCTTCGATCATTATGGGGCCGTCGCGGCCGGGGCGCGGGGACGAGGCGGGTGAAACGGAAGACCCTGATGGACGACGCGGCGCCGAATATCGCGGGCAAGGCCTCGCGGCGATGGGTCTGGCTGGGCGGCGTTCTGTCGGCGTGCTTGGTCAGCGCCATAGTGCTGCAGCTAGGCGGAGCCGGAGGCGAGGTGCTGAAGACGGTCCGCCAACTGCCGAACGCCGTCTGGCCGGTCCTCTTGCTGCTCTATCTGACACAGACGCTCTTTGACTATGCGATCTTCCGGCGGCTCTGGACCCTGCCCCTGACCGGCCTCGTGGCGCTGCTGCGCAAGAACGTCATCAATGAGGCCGTGCTCGGCTACAGCGGCGAGGCCTTCCTCTATGTCTGGGCGCGGCGCGCGGCCGGCGTCGCCGCCGCGCCCTTCGCCGCCATCAAGGATGTCAACATCATCTCGGCGCTACTGGGCAATCTTTTGACCCTGGCCTTGACGGCCATCAGCGCTACGCAGCTGCGCGAACTCGATTTCGCCCAACGGCTCGGGCCGGCCCTTTGGTCGGGGCTCGTTCCGGTGGCGATCTCCGTCGGCCTTCTGGTCTTCGGGCGTCGGGTGTTCTCGCTGCGTCCGAGGGAGCTGGTCTATGTCGCTGCGGTTTGCGGCCTGCGCCTGACCGTCTGGGCCGGGCTCACGGTCCTGGTCTGGAGACTGGCGCTGCCGGAGGTCGCGGCGGGGCAGTGGGTCGTGCTTCTGGCCATCCGTTTGCTGGTGTCGCGCATCCCGCTGATCTCCAACAAAGACCTGGTGTTCGGGAACCTGATGCTGCTGCTCTTGGGGGGGAATTCGACCGTCGCCGTGCTGCTGGCGGCGCTGGCGGTGATGACGCTGGGGCTGCACCTGCTCGTCATCGTCGGACTCGGCGCCGTCGATCTGGTGCGCGGCCTGTCGCGCGAGCCTCGCGCGCTCGCTCTGGCCGAGGCCTCGCGTGACTGACTGGACAACGCGTATCCCCGGGCGCGACATCTGGCGGGTCGGCCTGGTCAAGGCGCCGATCGGTGAGATCACGCGACGCGGCTTTTCGCCTGATCAGCCTGTCCACTGGCTGCCCGAGGAGGGGCGGCTAAAGTTCCTGGCCGACCCGTTCGGCGTCTGGCGCAACGGGCGGCTCCATCTGTTCGTCGAGGCCTATGACTACCGGACCCGCCACGGCGTCATCGAGCTGATCGAACTGGGCGCGGACTTCGCGCCGGTCCGGCGGGCGGTGGTGCTGCGCGAGCCCTGGCACCTGTCCTATCCGCAGGTCTTCGAGGCCGACGGCGAAACCTGGATGCTGCCCGAGGCCTATCGCTCGGGCGCGTTGACGCTCTATCGCGCGGCGGCGTTCCCGCACGTCTGGGAGCCGGTGGTCCGGCTGGCGCTGGACACCCCGGCCATCGACGCCACGCCGTTCCGCCACGACGGCCTTTGGTGGTTGGCCTATTCGCCGACCGGGCCGCAACGCTGGAAGCAGGGGCGGCTCCATTTCGCCTTCGCCGAGCGGCTGACTGGACCCTGGCGGACGCATCCGGGCAATCCGGTCCGCAACGATCTCTCCTCCAGCCGGCCGGGCGGCTCGGCGTGGCTTGAGAATGGTGTTCCACACCTGCCGGTCCAGGACTGTACGCGCACCTATGGCGGGGCCCTTCGTGTGCTCAAGATCCTGGAGCTCTCGCCCCGCCGCTTCGAGGCCGAAGCGAGCGCGCCCCTGGTTCCGCCGTCTAGCGCGGGCGCCTATCGCCAAGGACTGCATACACTGTCGGCCTGCGGACCGGTGACCCTGTTCGATGTTAAGCGCGTCGACCGGTCAGTGTGGTGAGGGCCTGAATGTCCGGAAGCTGACGGCGCGCCAAGGTCTGCTCATGGCGCACAGCCGATGTACGACGCGCCGTTCGAGTAGCGTGTCGCAGCACCCTACGGCCGCCTCACTAGACCATTGATTTTATTGGATCGGCCTGTCCACGCAACTCAAGCCATACAACTTAACGCAGTCCCTGGTGAGGTATTTCCAACTTAAGACAGTCCCTATTCTACGCCCCTGCTCCCCCGGTCTCTACCGCCTCGGCGAGCCTCGGTCGGCGGCGAGGTCTCGCTCTTTGAGCAACCGCTCCCCCTGCCCCGGTGACAACGACAAGGTCGTGTCGATCGTGAACTCCCACAGAAAGAAGGCTTAGGCCTCGCCGCTGACGCGACGCCAGCGGCGGAGCCCTGATCCTGTCTCACTCTGAAATCAAATGCGCGTCCCGGAGCAGGTCGCCGATCTCGGTGGCGTCGATCTTCTTCATCAGCAGATCACGGATGAACGCCGGTCCCGGAACATCGAGGGACTTGCCGTCACGAACGTGCCCGACGGCGGCGAGCAGCTTGCGCACGTCAAAGGTCGAGTTGAAGACCTCGGGAACGCCGCGCTCCACATTCAGCAGGGTGTAGACCGCCTCCATCGGCGTGCGCACCGAATATTCCGTGGTGAAGATGCAGTCGCGTTCGGCCGACTCGGCGAACTGTCCGATGAAGGCGAAATTGACCGCGCCCTGGGGCACGACGTCCGGACGGTCCCCCGCCTGCCGCGGCATGAAGAAGGCGGTGATGTAGGGCATCATCACCGGTACGGCCTTGGCGCCCGTCGCGGCCAGCTCGGCGATGTCCTCGACCGGCACGCCGAGGTGATAGAGCAATTCCTGGGTGATTTCCTCGCCCGTGCAGTCCTGCATCGGCTTCTTGACGAAGTCGCCGGGCGTATCGACGAACAGCGAATAGACCCAGACGATCACCTGGTCCTTCGGTTGTTGCTTGAAGTGCGGCTGGCGGCTGACGGTCCAGCTCATCAACCAGCTGGAATCCTTGACGGTGACGATGCCGCCGGTGACGACCGTGCCGCTGAACGGGTCGCGCTTGGCGATCTTCTGGATGTAGGACGGGATGCGGGGGTCCAGTGTCGTGATCGTCGCCGATTCCCACTTGGTCTGGGGAATATGGGCGCCGAAGACGTCGGGGCGACCGAAGGCGGGATCCTTGGCCGCGATATTGCGCCAGAGGTCCCAGGCGGGGGCCGGGCCCTGGTTCAGCCTCGCGGGCGTGTGGTGGTCGCCATTGTCGGAGTTCTCGGTCAGAGAGCCAATGGTCATGAAGACCAGATCGTCAGGGCCGAGATCGACGCCGCCCGCGACGCCCTCCCGCAGCCAGTGAATACGGGTGGCCTGCTTGCGTTCGGGGGTGATGTCGAAATCGACGTCGGTGACCTCCACGCCGTACTGGAACGTGACGCCGCGATCGGTCAGCCATTTATAGAGCGGCAACACCAGCGACTCGTACTGATTGCGCCGCGTGAACTTCAGAGCGCTGAAATCGGCCAGGCCGCCGATGTGGTGGATGAAGCGGTGGACATAGAGCTTCATCTCCAGCGCCGAATGCCATTCCTCGAAGGCGAACATCGTGCGCCAGTAGAGCCAGAAATTGCTCTTCAGGAAGTCCTCGCCCATCACCTCGTTGATGCGCTTGTTCTCCATCTCCTCGCGGGTCGCCAGGAAGAGCGCGATGAGGTCCTTCTGGGCCTTGTCGTTCAGGGTGAGGCGATCGACGTCCTCGATGGGCTGTCCCTGGTTCTGGGTCGCCCGTGACAAGGAGAAATTCGGATCGTCCTTGTCCAGCCAGTAGAACTCATCGAGCACGCTGGCGCCCTCGACCTCAAGCGAAGGGATCGAACGGTAGAGGTCCCAGAGGCACTCGAAATGCTCTTCCATTTCGCGGCCGCCGCGGATCACGAAACCCTTCTCGGGCTCCTTGATCCCGTCCAGCGCGCCGCCCGGCAGCGCCAGCCGTTCAAGGATGGTGATCTTGTCGCCGGCCATGTGCCCGTCGCGGATCAGGAAGGCCGCGCCGGCCAGGCTGGCCAGGCCCGAGCCGACGAAGAACGCCGTCTTGGTCTCCACGCCCTTCGGCTTGCGAGGCCTGGCGAAGGCCTCGTAATTTCCGCTGCTGTAGTACATGGCGACATCCTTTCTGGTGCGCTGAGCGCGTGGCGGATCTTGGGGCGCGTAAGCCGTGAGCGGCGCGCCCCCTGGGCCCTAGCGCTCAAAATCCAAGACGACCCGCCCTTCGATCTCGCCCCGCTGCATACGGTCGAAGATGGTGTTGATGTCCTCCAACGCGCCGGCTTGGACATGGGCCTTGACCCGGCCGTCGGCGGCGAAGGCCAGGGCCTCCTGCAGGTCCAGGCGCGTGCCGACGATCGAACCGCGCACCGTGATCCCATTGAGCACGGTGTTGAAGATCGACAGCGGGAAGTCGCCGGGGGGCAGGCCATTGAGCGACACCGTGCCGCCCCGGCGCACCATGCCCATGGCCTGGTCGAAGGCCTTGGGCGAGACGGCGGTGACCAGCACGCCCTGAGCGCCGCCGATCTCCTTTTGCAGGAACGGGCCCGGGTCGACGTCGCGGGCGTTGACGGTGACCGACGCCCCCAGCCGCTTGGCCAGGGCCAGCTTGTCGTCGTCGACATCGACCGCAGCGACCTTGAAGCCCATGGCCTTGGCGTACTGCACGGCCAGATGCCCCAGGCCGCCGATCCCGGAAATGGCCACCCAGTCGCCAGGCTTGGCGTCGGTGACCTTCAGGCCCTTGTAGACGGTCACGCCGGCGCAGAGGATCGGGGCGATTTCAAGAAAGCTGATGTTGTCGGGCAGGTGGCCGACATAGTCGGCGTCGGCGACCACATAGGGCGCGAAGGCGCCGTTGACCGAATAGCCGGTGTTCTGCTGGGCCTCGCACAAGGTCTCCCAGCCGCCCAGGCAGTGGACGCAGTGACCGCAGGCCGAGAACAGCCAGGGCACGCCGACCCGGTCGCCCTCGCGCACGTGATCGACCCCTTCGCCCACGGCCACGACGACGCCGACGCCCTCATGCCCCGGAATGAAGGGCGGCGCCGGCTTGATGGGCCAGTCCCCGTGGGCGGCGTGCAGGTCGGTGTGACAGACCCCGCAAGCGGCGACCTTCACCAACACCTGCCCGCGTCCAGGCTTGGGAATCTCGACCGTCTCGATGATCAAGGGCTTGCCAAAGGCGCGGACGACGGCCGCTTGCATGGTCTTTTCCATGGGGATCTCCGGAGAGGGAAAAACGGCCGCTGACGCGCGGTCGAAGAAGGACGGGTTGCGTTAGAACGGCGCGTCGATGTCGACGATGTCGATGAGCTTGTGGTTGACGAACTCCTTGATCCCCAGGCCGATGAGCTCGCGCCCGTAGCCCGAGCGCCGCACGCCCCCGAACGGAAGGTCGGCCTTGACCATCGTCGGGTGGTTGACGAACACCATGCCGGTGGAAATCTTCTTGGCCACCTCGGCGCCATGGGCGGGATCGGCGGTGAAGACCGAGCCGCCGAGCCCGAACGGGGAATCGTTGGCGATGCGTATGGCGTCGGTCTCGTCCTTGGCGCGAAACAGCATCGAGACGGGGCCGAAGAATTCCCAGTACCGCGCCGGATTGTCTTCACCGACCTCGGTCAGGATAGTCGGCTGCACGAAGGCGCCCTGGTTGGGAACCGCGGGTCCGACCGTCTCGGCGTGGGCGCCCAGCTGGATCGCCTCGGCGATCTTCGCCTTCACCTCATCGGCGGCGGCCTGTGAGGACAGCGGCGCAAGCGTTGTCTTGGGGTCGAAGGGATCGCCCGCGACGAGGCCCGCCACACCCTGGCGGTAGCGGTTCAAAAACGCGTCGTACACCGCGTCGACGATGATCATCCGCTTGGAGGACACGCAGACCTGTCCGCCGTTCCAGTGCCGGCCAAACACCGCCCAATCGACCGTCTTTTGGAGATCGGCGTCGGCCAGCACGACAAAGGCGTCCGCGCCGCCAAGCTCCAGGGTCGATTTCTTCAAGGCCTTGCCGGCCTGGGCCGCCACGATCGATCCCGCCGCCTCCGACCCGGTCAGCGCCACCCCGTGCACGCGAGGATCATTGAGGATGAGCTCGATCTGCGAGCGCGTGGCGAAGAGGTTCTTGAAGGCGCCCTCGGGAAGGCCCGCGGCCTTCATCAACTTTTCGAAAGCCTCGGCGCTTTGGGGGACGTTGGACGCATGCTTGAGCAGCATGGTGTTGCCGGCCGACAGTTGCGGCGCGATGATCCGCGCGATCTGGTAATAGGGAAAGTTCCAGGGCTCGATGCAAAGCAGCACGCCGAGCGGCTCGTGCGTCACCCGAGCCTGGCCTTCGGCCGCATGGGCGACGGGCAAGATCTCGTCGGCCAGCAGCTTTTGGGCGTTGGCGGCGTAGTACTCGAAGATCTCCGCCGAAAGCTCAACCTCCGCCTTCGCCTCGGACAGCAGTTTGCCCATCTCGGTCGTCAGGATCGCGGCGTAGGCGTCCGCGTCCTGGCGCAGGAGTTTGGCGGCGCTCCGCATCACCCTGGCGCGCTCGGTGAACGGCGTGTCTCGCCAAGTCAGGAAGGCGGTGTGCGCGTGCTCGATCGCATGAGACACCTCTACGTCCGTGGCGTCGGGGAAGGTCTTGAGCACCTCGCCCGTAAACGGATTGGTCGTTTGGTAGGCCACGATCGGTTCCTTTCAACTACGATCCAGGGCTGTCGGAAGACAGCGGGTCAGTCGCCGAGAGGGAGGATCGCCCACCTGCGCCGGTCTGGCGGCGGCTGGCGTCATCGCAACGCGGCCTTGCCACCCCAGGTTTCCTCAGGATCGATATCTTGTTGGTCATGAGCGAAGTCCGCGATGCGCGGTGTCGTCGCCGACCCCGTTGCTGTGGGCGCTCGCGGAGTGCGCGGCCTTGACACAGATCATCTCGCAGCGACTTTTCGCAGCGCATTTCGAACGCTGCGGGGTCGCGGGCAAAGGCTCACCTTGCCAGCTTCCGTTTTGGCTACGGTCGCGAGCCGCGGCGCCACATGGCGCGCTGGATCGCCGGACGCCCCAGCCTGGCCGCCGCGAACAAAAGTCCGGCGATGGTCAACCTAGCCTTATCCTCACTCCGCCTGCGGCGATGGCGAGGTTCATGCCCTGTCCCTGGGCCTTGACCTGGATCTCCACGCCCTTGGCGTTGCGCAGGACCGCGGTCGCGCCGCTAAGGACGATGAACGAGCCGCTCGCCCCCGCCAGGACATACACGCCTTCGAAATCGTCCAGGCTGCGAAGGTTGCGCACCTGGGCCACGCCTTTCACCCGCTCGGCCCCCACGCCGACGATCGAGAGCCCGACGACGGTGAAGTTGTGTTCGCGCCCCTGGAAGTTTAGCCGTCCGCCGCCCCAGCTATAGCCCGCCCCCAGCGCCACGGTCTGGGCGTCGAAGGTGGCCACCGCGTCCGGCGGGCGCGACGGCGCCGCGCGCACGGCGCCCATTGGCCCCCAGGTCGCCAGGGCCAGGCACAACAGCCCGATGAGCCTTCCAGAAGATAAGGGTCGCAATCGCGCCTCCTGCGTTCGCCCTATCCTGCCCGATCCCTCGCGCCTGAAATTGATCCTCGACAAACCCAAGAGGCTGGATCGCATCCAGACCTAAAGGGTATCAAACCCCAAGTTATCTGCGACCGCCTCGCATTATTGACGGTCTTAAGTTGCAAATGGGTACGCGTTAAGTTGCAACGACAACAGCCGCATGGCGGCCCGGAAGGGTGTCACGCAAGCCAATGAATTCAACGCGCTAACGTGTCTTACCCTCTCAAGTCGGGGGTTTGTTTTTATTGGGAGATTCGGCGCGCCGTCTAACCTCTTCAACCCCTCGCGGGGGGCCTAGGAATGGGCCTCGACGCAATCCGCTGGGCGTTCGAGACGCCGATCCAGAACCCGGGCGCCAAGTTCGTTCTGGTGGCCTTGGCTGAACACGCTCGCGACGAAGGCGAAGGCTGGACCTGCTTTCCCTCGATCAAGCGCCTCGGCCGGCGGACGTCGCAAGGCGAACGGACGATCGAACGCCACCTGAGCTGGCTGGTCGCTCAAGGCTGGGTTAGCCGCCGATCCAGGCGACGCAAGCGCGAGGGTGACAGCGCCTACTTCTACACGCTGCATCCGGCGCCCGGAGAAGACCGCGATGCCCCACCGACCGATATGGACGACGAAGCCGAGCGAAAATCCGCCAAGGCGGCGACTGGCCAGCGTCTCTATATCCGCCAATCCGGCGCGGATCGCCCGCCACTTTCGACACGATCGGCCGCCAAAACGGCATCCGCCTATATAGAAGAACCAGTAATAGAACCTGTAAATGAACCCAACGCGCCCGAGGCGCGGGACACCGGTGATCGCTTCGCTGAGTTTTGGTCGGCCTATCCGAACAAGGTCGAGGAACGGGGCGCCAAGGCCATCTTCCTGCGGCTGGTCCGCCGTCGAGACGCGACGCCAGACGAATTGGTGAGCGGCGCACGGCGGTACGCGGCGCTGGTGCGAGGACGTGACAGGCAATTCGTCAAGTCGCCGGCCAGTTGGCTTAGCAAGGGATGCTGGGCCGACGGCGCGCCGCCCATCGCGGAATCCGCCGTCGGTGGCGCAGCCTTGCCAGCGGCGTTCGAAGGTCCTGCTGACGTCTGGGCGTCCGTCACGACCCACAAGGGCCCGGCCTGGGCCACGAGCTACCTCGCGCCGTGCACCTGGTCGGCTGCATCCCGAGCGCTGCGACCGCGAACGGCGTATGCCGCGCGCAAATTGCGTGACGAACTTGGTGGCCTCCTCCGCGACCTGGCGGTGGCGATCATCGAGCCCACCAGCCTGGGAGGCGCACATGCATGCTGAAGATTTCGACGTCGTCGAACGGCTGCGATTGGCCGGGATCACGCTCAGCGCCTCGCTGGAGGCCCCAGGAGGGGGAGAGACCGTCATTCTCGACACCGAGCAGGCCTTGGCCTACCTCGCCGAGCCCACCGTGTTCTCGGCGGCCTACTTCGGGCTAAGCGGGGAGGATTACGAGGCCTGGCTGGACCTGGAGGGCCAAGCCATGTGTGGCGAGATCACGGCCTCGGGGTCCCGCTGCCGAAATCCATTGAGCGGACCGATCCAGCTAACTGCCGACGAGTGGAAGCAGCGCCACGGCGGGCGCTGTTCTGTCCATGGAGGCGAGATCGCAGCGAGGCGTAACAAAAGACCAGTTATGCCCTAGGGCATAAATTGCTGCATGTGCTCAACGCCATACGCTGCGAGATAACCCTAGCGGGTCGGTCGGTCGCCAATCTCAGAGTTTTCAGTGACTTCAAGCCGCTTCGGCACGACGACGCGCCTGGCGAACTTTTTCGTTCTGCCGCTCATAAATTTGATTCAGATCGCGCGAGAAATTTTCCACTGCGTCGCGCACGATCTGGTCGCCGGTTTTCACGCCCAGAAACACGGTTTCAAATTCGTCTTCGGCAGTTTCAGCGGGGCTTAGAGACCAAAGGTTTTCCTGGCTCATGACCGTTTTTTCTCCCCTCTGCGTTTCGGACAAAATATGCTGGGTTGAGGTTAGCGTCAAAGTAGTGCTTTCGACGAATCCATATGAAGCCCTCATTTCGCGTCAAAACCGCGACATCGATAGGGCCGCCAACGGTTTCCTGGTCATCTGAGAAACGTCGTTTCCGCGACGTTAGCTCCACGAGCGAATAAGCAATTTCTGCAAGCTCGCGCTTTGACATGAAGTTAACAACGCTTTTTAGCTTTTGCTCCGACTCCGATTTGAACTCACCAAGCGCCGTACGTACCGACGCAGACGCGGCGGACCTTATTTCGCTGGCAACCTCCCGGCTGTAGGTTCGAGGTTTGGCAGCGACGATCTGGTCGACAACGCCACCGACTATGCGCTCGATCCGGTTCTGGAGCGCATCGTCCAACCCATAAATGAACCGTTGGGGCATGTCCTTCTGAGCAAAAGGCACAATCGCGGCCGTTACGCCGCGTCTATCAATATCGATCGTCTCGTGAACCAACACCCGAACTTGATCGAAATAGACTCCATCCAACTCGACCGAATCCAGGGTTGGAAATAAGTCTTCCTGCCCAAATCCGCCAAAAACAAAGCCGGTAAAGCCACTCGATCGCGACCGGGAGCGTATGACAGCAAACATCGTGGCTTTCAATGCTCTAGCAAGGTCTTCAGACACATCAATGCCTCGTGCAGAAGCAGTGATGATTGCGTCAAGATGCGGTCCGTAACGCTCCTGAAACTGCTCTAGAAGGACATCGTCAAGATATCCGTCAAGCCGCTGTGCTTCCGCCTGTTGACGGTGGCGTCCGGCAAGATCGATCGCTAGCTCATCGAGATTTTTGAACGCTCGCCGCACTCGCCGCCCCCGAGAAAAAGATTCGGTGACCTGCGTGAAGTACAAACTGTTTGCACCTTCAAATATTCTATTGAATACGTTGAATGCAAACTGCGATAGGTGACGCGCCTCGTCGTCCACATCCTTTGGAAAATTCTCTAAGAATTTTAGGAAAGCAGGCCATACGTCAGTTAGACGTTCGTACCCACAATGAGGTTCTTGAGATTCACGGAACTTTCGAACTAGAACGTCGAGAGGAACGCCCATAAATTCGGCATTGTTGAAAACCATCAACGCGATCGGCTGCTGACGGCAAAGCTCAAAGATCTTCTCTGCAGAGTCGTACGTTTTGCTACCGCGCGGCCCGGAAAGCGTCGCGGCGCTATCGGCAGCAAATGCCAGCGCGGTACGGTTTAAGATAGCGATCTCAGCGGTCATGCCAGCGTTTCACTCTTGCAAGATCAAGGAGTGGCAAGATTCTAATGATGGTTGCAAGGGGCCACCGCACAGCCACTACTCGTCGCAGGGCGCGCGCAGATAAGCGGGACTAACCTCTTGCAATGAAATGCACAGTAACGATTGCAATCCCCGTCACAAACGATGTTTGGCGCGTCAGTCTTCCTTGAATTGTACATATGCCGCTGAGATGACTTGCATCAATGCTAGCCTGCCAGAGTCCGATAGACTTGGATCTGAACTTAAGTAAGTAGCTATCTGAGAGAGGGGTTCCGCCTTCGGCCGCTCCTTCCCTGACACGACGTAGGCGTCCGCGCTTAGCCCGGACCAAGCAAGCAGCGCCGCCAGACTATCGACATCCGGGCGTTTCTTCTGCGCGAGCCGCGTTAGCGTGGACGCGCTTACTCCCGATTGCTCAGCGACCTGTTTCCAATTCAAACGCCGCGCCGCCCGCGACGCATCCAAAGCCGCATAAAACGCGGTGGCGTCAAATTCCGCTCTCGGCATTCAATTTCACTCTTGCAATTATTTAGCTGGCTTGCGATATCGAGATCGCGATTTCACTTCTGAAATTGCCACGCGTTTGTGAAAGAGGCAAGCTATGAACGATCAGCGGCCCCACGGCCATGAAGACAAGATCACTATCAAGGACGACGACGGCGACGTCGTCGTCATCCGCGACCGTTCCGACGACGTCGCCGTCGAGGTCACCGTCCGCCATGAAGGCGGTCGTGAGATCATCGAGGTCGACATCGTCGATATCGAAGAGTGCGGTCGCGAAAACCGCTGCCCCCCCACCGCGCACCGTTACAAGGTCAAGATCGACGGCATGCCGTATATCTTCGACAAGCGTCATGTGACTGGCCGCGAACTGCTTGAACGCGCCAGCAAAACGCCGGTGGAACGCTACGAACTCGAAAAGCGCATGCACGGCGGTCACTACATCTCCGTCCCGCTGGACGAGCCGCCGGTCGACCTCGGCGAGCCTGGTATCGAAGTGTTCGAGACCTTCCCGCTCGACGAGACGGAGGGTTAAGCGGTGCGCCGAGATTTCGAACTCGGCCCCGATGACGTCCGGGCGCTTGATGCGCTCGGACGGAGTTGGGAAGCGGTGCGATCCAGTGAAGGCCCCCGGTATGTGATCATCCACGATCACCCGGTTCCAGCCGGATATAACCACTCCGCAGTAACGGTGGCGATCCGCTTGGATACCTATCCGCCCGGCCCACTAGATATGGCCTACGTCATGCCTTCGTTAGCGCGAGCCGACGGCAAGGTGATCAACAATCTCTCCACGCTGACTATTGACCAGCAAACTTACCAGCAGTGGTCACGTCACTACGCCTTTCGCTCAGGCGTCGACACTCTCGCCAGCCACCTGCGCCGCTTCGGGTCTTGGCTGACCCATGAATTCCGCAAACGTTGAGGAGGACACTATGAACATTCTGCGCATGACGGGTGATCAACAGGCCCGCCTCAAAGCCCACCTCTTCCCTGGGGACGGATTCGAAGCTGTTGCTGTCGCCCTATGTGGTCGCGCCCGTGGCGGTGGGCGTGAGGTGTGGACAGTCCACCAGATCGTCGAAATCGCGCACGCCGGCTGCATTCGCGGTTCCGATTTTGTTACCTGGCCAACTGCTTCGTTGCGGAAACTCCTTCCGGAGGCCGCCGCGAAAAACATGGCGGTTCTTAAAATCCACTCCCATCCGACAAACTACCGCCAGTTCTCGGACCGGGATGATCGCGCCGACGAGGAACTTTTCCGGGCAGTTCAGCGTCGCGTGCCTGGCCCGCATGTTTCGGCCGTGATGCTTCCCGACGGAGAGATTTTCGCGCGGATCATTGATGGCCCATTGCCAATGGTGCCGATCGACCGGGTCGCGGTGGTTGGATCGGATCTTCTGTTCTTCGACCATTCTTCGACCAGAAATGAACGAGATTTCGATCAACGCCATCGCCAAGCCTTCGGTGATCGCACGACGGATTTGCTCGGCGGGCTGACTGTTGGTCTGGTCGGGATTTCGGGCACCGGTAGCCCTACGACCGAGATGCTGACACGCCTTGGGGTCGGCCGCATTGTGCAGATTGAACCGGACATTGTGGAAGCGAAGAACCTCAACCGGATCTATGGCGCTACACGAGCAGACGTATCGGCCGGCCGCAACAAGGCGGAGATGATGGCCGCTTACATCGCGCGCATTGACCTCGGTACCGAGGTGATTAGTTTCAATGGTAGGGTCGATAATCCGCGAGCCATCGATCTTCTGGCCGGCTGCGATGTCGTCTTCGGTTGCATGGATTCCGTCGAGGGCCGCGACACTCTCAATCGCCTAGCGACTTTCTACACCCTGCCATATTTCGATCTCGGCGTGCGCCTGGATGCTGACGGCATCGGAGGCGTGAACAGCGTGTCCGGCAGCGTTCACTACCTGCTCCCAGGAGCCTCGAGCCTTCGGTCGCGCGGCGTCTATACGGACCAACAAGTGTACGCCGAGTACCTTAAACGAACCGATCCGGCGTTTTATGACGACCAGGTGAAGCGTGGCTACATTCATGGGGTCACCGTTGAGCGGCCTGCCGTTATCAGCATCAACACGGCCATCGCCAGCTTGGCCGTTAACGAGCTCTTGGCGCGTCTGCACCCCTTCAGAACGGTTCCGAACTCGGAATTTGCTATCCACAAGATCCTGTTCAGCCATGGTCGTACGGCTCGGCGCGGGGAAGGCCCCATCGACGCGGAACTAGCGAGTTGGCTGGGTCGCGGCGACTGCCGGCCGCTTTTGATGTGCGGTCGTTTGGAGAGCGCCGCATGATCCTACCGTCTCAACTTCAGGCGAATATCCACGCCGCCACGAAGGCTTTGTTGTCGTGGCGGCCGCCTTGGCTGGATCCCCACATCAAGGTACGGCATTGCGAGACCGTGCCGAAAAAGCTGAAGCCACGACAATTATACGTGACATCAACCAAGCAAGGAGCGGCGTTTGGCTTCATGCTCTGCCCGTGCGGATGCCGCGAAATCCTCCACCTTCGATTCCTTCAACGACGCCGTCCGCGTTGGGACCTCTCGGTCAATGGCCAAGGGCGGGCTTCGCTACATCCCTCGGTTTGGCGGCGGACGGGCTGTCAGAGCCATTTCATTTTACGCGACGGACAGATCCTTTGGTGCTGATCCCAATCGTCCGTAAGTCGGATTTGGCTCACCCGCATAGCGTAAGGTTCCGCCGAGCTGGATCCGCTATGGTTGAAGTCACGGGAGCATTGGCTCATGCTTACGCTTAGCGCCCTGCGCGGCTTTTAACCGCTCTCACAAGGGGATGCATCTTCCATTGCAACGGGGTCGACCAACTAAACGTCGACACAACAATATAATTGTGTGGTTATGATTCCCGATCTTATCGATATTGGCACGCCTGCGCCGTGGTCCGTTCTTCCAGCCGGAATCCATGAGGCGACGCTCGAAGAGGTTGAGGCGCGATTTGCCACCACCCCTCATCGAGCTTGGCTGTTTGGAGGGTTCTTGAGAGTCGTGGAGCACATACGCGCCGCCGGCTGCACTACAGTCTTTCTGGATGGCAGCTTCATCACCGCAAAGCCTCATCCCAGCGACTTCGATGGCTGTTGGGATATCTCCGGTGTCGATCCAATGATGATAGATCCGGTGCTCCTGGACTTCTCCAACATGCGGGCAGCGCAGAAGGCCAAGTATTTTGGCGAGATGTTCCTGATCCAATTGCCCGACCAGCCCGGCAACTTGCCATTCTTTCAACAGGAGAAGTTCTCCGGTCAGCGCAAAGGCATCCTCCGCATCGTGCTCAGTCAGGCTCACCACGGCGCCCAATGATCACCAACGAAAAGCAGTACCGATCCGCCCGCGCGGCCATCGAACGCTTCCGTGTGGAGGTTGCGGCGTTGACGGCGGCCAATGACGGCGTCCACCCGCTTCTGCGCAAGGCGCAGACGGCTGGCCTTGAAAGCCAGGTCGCCGAACTCGTCGCTGAAGTCAGCGAGTACGAGGATCTCCAGTCTGGTCGTGTGCAGGACTTTGAAGCCGATGGCCTGCGGGATTTGCCCGACATTCTGATCCGAGCGCGCATCGCGCGGGGCATGAGCCAGCGCGACCTTGGCGCCTTCATCGGCGTGGCCGAACAGCAAATTCAACGCTACGAAGCCGAGCGTTACCGATCCGCAAGCCTTGAGCGGCTGTCGGAAATCGCCGAAGCGCTCGACATCACTGTGCGCGAACGCGCGCAGCTGCGCACCCACCCGCCCGCCGCTGACAGCGCCGAAAGTCCTTGGGCCTTCCCGGTCAGTGAAATGTTCAAGCGAGGCTATTTTGACGACTTCGTCGGCACGGCGGCGCAAGCACGCAAGCAGGCCGGCGAACTGATTCCAAGCTTCTTCCGCCACGCCGCTTACGACTGGAGCCAGAACGCCCACCACCGGCGCTCGATCCGCGCCGGCGCCAACGTGCAGCAAGCGGCATTGGCGGCATGGGAGGCGCGGATTTCGATCCTGGCCGATCGCCGCCCGCCGGTCGGATCCTTTGACCGCGACATCGTCACGGCCGAATGGCTGCAGGGGCTGGTGTCACTTAGCCCGCGTGACGACGGCCCTGTCGCCGCCGCCGACTATCTCAGGGCTTCTGGCGTCGCTTTGATCGTCGAGCCTCATCTGCCCGGCACCCTGCTCGACGGGGCCGCCTTGCGAACGCCATCAGGCGTCTTCGTCGTGGCCTTGAGCCTGCGGCACGATCGGCTGGACAATTTCTGGTTCACGCTTCTGCACGAGGTTGCGCATCTGGCCCTGCACGTGGGGACGGACCGATATCGCGCCATCTTCGACGAAACAGAAACGCCCGATGGCTCGCAAATCGAGGACGAGGCCGACCTCTTTGCTCAAGAGGCCCTGATCCCCGCCGACAAGTGGAAGACCTGCGTGTCTCGCTTCACGAGGACGGAGAAGGCGGTCCTGGTCGATGCGGCAAAACTTGGCGTCCACGCCGCGATCATCGCTGGCCGCATCCGTCGCGAGGCGAGCGACTACACCCTGCTGCGCAATCTCGTCGGGGCCGGCGAAGTTCGACGGAATTTTCCTTAAGCTGGAGCCGGCTATGCCCACTACGGTCTTTGACTACGTTCCGGTCTTGAAGTGGCGCCAAGGTGAGTATCAGGCCCTTCTACGTTTGGATCCGGCGCGCAAAGCGCGGGTGCGGCCCCTCATTGAGGTGACCCCGCCCGAATACGACTTCGAAAAGAAGAAGGTGAAGAAGACGCTTGAGGCCCAGCTCGAGCCCTTCGCCAAGCGCCTAAAACTCAAGTGGGGAACTCAACGCGCCTTTCTGGATACCTCGCTGTTGGATCCGCTGGCGCGGCTTCCCGGCGGCGTTCACCCGCTGACCTATTTGTTGGACGCCGCCCGCAAGGTCGATGGCCAGTTGACGCCGGTGACCGGCCTTGACCGCGACCTCGCCCACTATAACGCCGTGGCCTCCGCAGACATCTTCGACGGACTTGGCGTCGCGGTGCGCTGCAGCCTCGACGAAATCGCTGACCCTGACTTTCCCAGCAAGCTTGCGACCCTGCTGAAGGAGCTGGCTGTCGGCCCCTCCAATACCGACCTGATCATTGATCTGGCGGCCAAGAACTTCGACCCGCTCGAAGATCTCGCGGCGCTGATCGCGGGCCTGCTGCAATCGGATCCGGTCTACGAGGCGGTGCGTAGCCTGGTGCTCGTGGGCACCTCGTTCCCTGCGTCGATGGGCGAAATCAAGGGCCCGATCCAGACGATCAAACGCCTGGAATGGATGCTGTACAAGGCGGTTGTAGCGACGTTGCCGGCGGGTTTTCGCCGCCCGACTTTCGGTGACTACGCCATCTCGTCGGCCGACATGCCCAAGGGCGACATGCGCCTGCTCAAGCCCTCCGCGACGGTTCGTTATGCGATTGACGACGCGTGGGTGATCACCAAGGGCGTTAACGTGCGTGACAATGGCTTTGGCCAATACCGGGGATGCTGCGGTGAGGTGATCAAGTCGGGCAAGGCTTACCCCCTCGGCTATTCAGCGGGCAGCGACTACGTGCGCGGTTGTCATGGCAAAACCTCCGGCACGGGCAATCTGACGACTTGGCGCTGGGTTGGCACCAACCACCACATCACAAAGGTCGTGGACGATCTCGCCAGTCACTTCGGCCCTTGAGCGTGGCGCGAACCAAGGCCGCCAGCCGGGTCTTGGGCATACGCCGCACCAATTCTTCGTACAGTACCGCTCGTGGTGCGCGAAGAAGGCTTGGTTCGCAGCCCATCTCGGCCAAAACATTAGCCACCTCGCCCCTCCACATCAATTTGGCTAGGCTGCCTCCCACTGTATCCCGATTTGAACGCTCTGGGCGCAGGCGCCGAAAAACAACGGAACCGTTAGCCGCCCGTCGGGCGGCGACTACACCCCACCAGTCTGGCAGCATCGACAGAGCCACTGGAAGGTGCCGTTCGGAGGCGATGAGTGTCGCCCGATCAACGACCTGGCCATAGGCCTCCACCTGCCTAGGTAGGCGTTCAAGAGTGTCGGCCTCAGCCTTGATCTCGACACCGCGGATATGTCCGTTGATGACAGCAATGTCGACGCGCGAAGCACCGTGCGACAAGCCCAGCTCATGAAGGACAAGCGTGTCCGCGCACCGGTCAGCATGTAGAAGCAAGCGCGACATTGCCGCCGCCCGCAGATCAACATCCTTTAGTCGTTCCGCCATGACGCTGGTCTACAACCCCACTTCCACCGCAGCAATGGGTCTGCAAGCCGTATCATTGTAGGCCCCAGTCTTTGCCCTAAAACTAGCTGAACGGAGATCTGATGACGCAAGCTCAACACGAAGCATGGATGGCTCGAATTGATCGCACACTGGCACAGCGCGCAGAGTTTCGCGGTGACGGCCCGCGAGCTGCTGGCCTCGCAACCTTCGTCCTCGCTTTTGTGACTTCTTGCATGGCCACCGGCGCGGCCATAGTCGCGGCTACGATAGTGCTCACCAGGGCCTATCTCTAACCGCCGCCACCGACTTTGCGGGCGTGACTCGAAGGCTCGCGCCACAACTGCAGGCCGTAACGCTCCATATCAGCCTGAACGGCTCGGAGTTGCATCGGCGATGCCATCTGCCTAAGCAAGAGTAGCGTTTCGACTGCAGCGGGAGACGCAGCCGCGCTTGAGGCGGGATCATAAAGATCCAGAAGCTCGATGGCGGCGCGCAAAGCCGCAAGTTCCTCTTCCAGCGGCAGCATTTGCTCAATACGGCGGCGAATGAAGACGCCGAACGTCACACCGGCCGCATCGGCTGCCGATCGCATTATGGCTTCTGTGTCGAGTGAAAGTCGCACCGAGAAGGAGTTGCCAAGCTGCAATGTATGAAGCCCGAATAATTGGTGCCTGAAGTAGGCTGGAAGTAGGCCACCCCTTTGTAGCACAAGGGTTTGGGAAACTCCTGAAGTATAGCAGGAAGTAGGCCCTCAAAATGGCTAGGTCGAATTACTCCGATAATTCAGACACCTAGCGGAACCCGGTAGGGTGCGTATGGTGTATGCACCTATTAAGGGCCGTTTTTGGCTCTGAGATTCCGAGTCTCAGGCCTCTCTTTAAGGGTCATAACCATCGTCGATGGCTTGCCATCGACCACTTCGACGCTGATCCGGGGATGCAGCGGCAGATGTAGCGCATATAAATAGTAATCAAGGGGAGAAGTGTAGCATTTTGTAGCATTTTGTAGCGTTTATTATGAAGCAACGGCCCCTTGATTATCCTTTATATTGTAGCAAGTTACAGCATTATGTAGCATTTTAGGCTTCGCAGTGAGCCTATCGCACTGCTTAGCGTGCCGAGAAGCGTACTCTGATAGTAAAAGCGGAAGATGCGATGGCTCCTTACTCCCGCGATTTTGCAAATTTGGGGGAGAACGCGGGCGCTAACTTATACGCTGGCCACGCGCGTAGCGCCGCCTGGTCGCCCCGATCGCGTGGGAGCGCCGTATCCGCGCGGCCCGTCTGGCGCTGGTGGTAGCCGCCGCGTACCGACCATCTGCGACCAAACTTAGTATTCCAGAAGCGGAACGCCCGAGAACACACGCTCTCCGGATCATCGCTCCGAGGAGTGGAGCCTATCGAGGAGCGCGCCCCTCACAGGCGCCGTAGCGACCGATCGGCATAACGGCCCGCCGCCACCGCCATATGGAGCGCCGGCTAGCTCCTGCCGCGCGATGCACCAAAGCTGCCCCTGCCGGGACACGCCGCGTCTACGCCAACCTGTTTAGCGCCACCCGACACCACTCGGCTTGATCATCATATCGGTGGATCGCGCACCGCTGGCTCCCTCAGGACGGGGGATCGCGCACCGGGCAGCAGCGATCTGGGACCGCGAGGCGAGGTTTCCTTCTCGCGACCGCGATGGCCTCGATTGTTTTCATTGAAGTTTTTCGGGGATCAACTCAACGCACTGCTGAGCCATGGCCGACTCGGTGGATCGCGCACCGCGACCATAACCGTCTGCTTTACCTAGGCTTTTTGCACCACGCCGCGTTATTTCCCTCGCTTAGCCAAAACGGTTCCGGGCCTCGTTGGCGTCAAAGCAGTGAACTCAAAGCCCCGAGATCCTGGCTGAACGACTGGTGCGCGGACCGTTTAAACGCCTTCCACAGTATAGAGGCCGTTTAAACGCCCCGTTCTGCGCATTGTTTAAACGGTGTCGAGCAGCAATATTGCAGTTTTGCGGGCTGCATTTACCTATTCACCTACAATTCTGCTTGACCCGACAATACCCACCTATGGATATACGGCTTAGTTCGCCAATCTGGCGGTAGACAGCCATAGGAAGTCCATGGACCATCCAACGACCCAAAGCGCGGCACGCGCAAAATCTGGCTCGCGATCAGTGGCGATGCCGAACGTCTCGCAGCGCACGGCGACGAAGGTCATGAAGGCGGCTCGGTCGAGCGGCCTGGATCGCTACGTTATTTCGTTCAAGGACGACGAGGTTCGCGTCGAGGTGGGCCTGGAGCCAAGCTTGCATGGGACGGATCTGAACGACTTCGATCAGGAATTCGGATGAAGAAACGTCCGCCCCACGTCAGCATGTACCGCGACCGTCACGGCAAGATCCGCTGGCGTTTCCGCAAGAGCGGGATGGTCGAGACCCAGACGGCGCTGTCCTTCGACTCCAAGGATTGGTGGACCTGGTACTTCGACGCGTTGAAGGGCGAGCGCCGGGAGATCGGTGCGGAGCGCACGGGACCCGGCACCTTCAACGCCCTCATCGTCGCCTACTACCAATCGTCCGACTGGAAGACCCTCAGCGCGGGAACGCGACCCAAGTATCGGGGCGAGATCGAGCGCTTTCGCGCTCAACATGGCGACAAGCGCGTTCGGGATCTCAAGGCCGCCCACATCGCCAAGATGATGGATCTGAAGGCCGATCACCCGGCCGCCGCCAACAACCTGCGCAAGATGCTACGGACCCTGATGGCCTTCGCCGTGTCGCGGGGCTGGCGGCCTGACGATCCCACCAAGGACGTCAAGAACATCACCTACCAGACCGACGGCTTCCATAGTTGGAGCGAGGCGGAGATCGCTCAATTCGAGGCGCGCTGGCTCGTCGGGACACGCCAACGCCTCGCCTTCGACCTCCTGCTCTACACCGGCCAACGGAGCGGCGACGTCCGCAGCATGACCACCGGCCAGGTGCGCGACGGCGTCATCAGCCTCAGGCAGCAGAAGACCGGCGAAGTGCTGGAGATCCCGATCCACGCCGCTCTTGAGACGTCCATGCAGGCCTGCAAGAGCGGCCAGCTCGTGTTGATCTCGACGCAGCTCGGCAAGCCGTTCACGGCCAAGGGCTTTGGCAATTGGATTTCCGACGCCGCCCGCCAAGCCGGCCTCCCCGCCGGATGCAGCGCCCACGGCCTTCGCAAAGCCGCCGCTCGCCGCCTGGCCGAGGCTGGCTGCACCGCGCACCAGATCGCCGCGATCACCGGCCACCGGTCGCTCAAGGAAGTCGAGCGCTACACCCGCGCGGCCGACCAGCGCATCAGCGCCGAGGCGGCCATGCGGAAGGTGCAAAACACAAAACCAGAACGGAAATCTGTCTAACCACCTAGAAGAGTTAGACAAAATTCAGGATAAGTAATTGAGAAGTAACGAGTCTTTTCGCCGCATGGCGGCCCGGAAGGGACTCGAACCCCTGACCTTCGCTTTAGGAAAGCGCTGCTCTATCCTGCTGAGCTACCGGGCCGCGTTGCGCGCGCCAGGGGTCCATAGCGCAAGTTTCCGGGCGTGCGAACCCCGGGCCGGAAAAGCCGCGCCGCGAGACCGGCAGGGGGAATGACATGGGTTTGCTGCGGCCTTTGAAGACGCTCTATGTCCAGGTGCTGATCGGCATCGCCCTGGGCGTGCTGGTCGGGGCGCTGTGGCCGGAGGTGGGGGTGGCGCTGAAGCCGCTGGGCGACGCCTTCATCAAGCTGGTCAAGCTGGTGATCGCCCCGGTGATCTTCCTGACCGTGGCCAGCGGCATCGCCCACATGGGCGACATGAAGGCGTTCGGCCGGGTGGGCGTGAAGGCCCTGGTCTATTTCGAGGTGGTCTCGACCCTGGCGCTGGTTGTGGGGCTGGTGGTCGGCCACCTGCTGCAGCCGGGCCGCGGCTTCGACATCGATCCCGCCGCCCTGGATCCGACGATCGCCGCCGGCTACGTGGCCAAGGCCCACCAGGGCGGCGACCTGGTGGCCTACCTGCTGCACCTGATCCCCGACACCTTCGTGGGCGCCTTCGCCGAGGGCAACCTGCTGCAGGTGCTGCTGATCGCCGTACTGACCGGGTTCGCCTGCACCCGCATGGGACCGTTCGGCGACCGGGCGGCGGCGGCGATGAGCGACATGGCCAAGCTGTTCTTCGGGATCATCCACGTGGTGGTCAAGCTGGCCCCGCTGGGGGCGTTCGGGGCCATGGGCTTCACGATCGGCAAGTACGGCGTGGCCAGCCTGATCCAGCTGGGCGCCCTGGTGGCCACCTTCTACGTCACCGCCCTGGTGTTCGTGCTGGTGGTGCTGGGCGCCATAGCCTGGGCCAGCGGCTTCTCGATCCTGAAGTTCCTGGGCTATATCCGCGAGGAGCTGCTGATCGTGCTGGGCACCAGCTCGTCGGAAAGCGCCCTGCCCCAGTTGATGGAGAAGCTGGAGCGCCTGGGCGCGAGGAAGTCGGTGGTCGGGCTGGTGGTGCCCACCGGCTACAGCTTCAACCTGGACGGCACCAACATCTACATGACCCTGGCCACCCTGTTCCTGGCCCAGGCGACCAACACCCACCTCAGCTTGGTGCAGATGGCGGCGCTGCTGGGGATCGCCATGCTGACCTCCAAGGGGGCCAGCGGGGTGACCGGCGCGGGATTCATCACCCTGGCCGCCACCCTGGCCGTGGTCCCCGACATCCCCATCGCCGCCTTGGCGGTGCTGGTCGGGGTGGACCGCTTCATGAGCGAATGCCGGGCCCTGACCAACTTCGTCGGCAACGGCGTGGCCACGCTGGTGGTGGCCAAGTGGGAGGGCGCGCTGGACAGCGACCGATTGTCGCGGGAGTTGAGCCGAGGCCCCAACGCTACTCACCTTGAAGTCATTGAGGATCTTCCCGCCGACTGAGCAAAGGACGCCGTGAGGAGCCCTGCAAACACCCGCCCGCGAGGCGTGTCGAGGACCGGCCGACCTTGCCGCGACACCCCCCGCTGGTAGGCTGGCGGATGACACGCGCAACGGGACATCCAAGATTGCTCAACGTCGCGAACGCGGGCCGTTCGGAACAGGCCGACCACGCGGCCCTGCTGACCCTTGTCGAAACGATCGAAGCGCTGTCGGGAACGCGCACGATCGAGGACGTGGCCGCGGTCGTGCGCTCGGCCGCCCGGCGGATTTCGGGGGCCGACGGCGTCTGCATCGTGCTGCGCGACGGCGACCTGTGCTGGTACCTGGACGAAGACGCCATCGGTCCGATGTGGAAGGGCCAGCGCTTTCCGATGACCGCCTGCATCTCGGGCTGGGCCATGCTGCACGGCCAGACGGCGGTGATCCCCGACATCTATGTCGACGACCGCATCCCCCACGACGCCTATCGCCCGACCTTCGTCAAAAGCCTGGTGATGACGCCCGTGCGGGTGAAGGATCCGATCGCCGCGATCGGCGCCTACTGGGCGGTCGGCCAGACCCCCGCGCCGGACACGGTGATCCGGCTGGAGACCATGGCGCGGGCCACGGCGGCGGCGATCGAGAACGCCAATCTCTACGCGTCGCTGACGGAAGCCCTGGACCGCCGCGCCTTCCTGCTGCGCGAGCTGGACCATCGCGTGAAGAACACCCTGGCCTCGGTGCAGTCGATCGCCCGCCAGACCCTGCGCAACGCCCCCTCTCCCGCCGACTTCATCGAGTCGTTCGAGTCGCGGCTGTTGGGGCTGTCGCGAGCCCATGAGCTGCTGACCCGCCAGGGCTGGGGCAGGACCGACCTGCGGGAGGTGCTGGAGGCGGCCCTGCAGCCGTTCGGCGGCCTTGCCGATCCGCGCTTCACCGCGCGCGGCCCGGCCATCGCCCTGACGCCCGAGACGGCCGTGGCGCTGCACATGACCCTGCACGAACTGATGGTCAACGCCGCCAAGCACGGGGCGCTTACGGCGGCCAGCGGCCAGATCACCGTGGTCTGGCGCATCGAGGCGGTGAACGGCGCGCCCGGCCTGGTCCTGGAATGGGTCGAGCGCGGCGGTCCGCCGGTGTTCGTCCCCAAGCGCCAGGGTTTCGGAACCCGGCTGCTGGAGCGCGGCGTCGCCCGCGACCTGGGCGGCGAGGCCAAGCTGGCCTATCAGCCCAAGGGTCTGACCTACCTGCTGCGCGTGCCGCTGTCGGAACGGGTCGCCGCGGGCCAAGGGTCGGAAACGGCCGCGAGGACCACCGCATGACCGCCGCCCGGACATCGCCCCAAAATCCGCCCCGCATCATGATCGTCGAGGACGAGGCGCTGGTGGCCCTGATGGTCGAGGACCTGCTGACCGAATTCGGCTGCGAGATCTCCGGCTCGTTCGGCGCCGTCGACGACGCCCTGGCCTATCTGAAGGACGCAGCCACGCCGCCGCCCGCCCTGGACGGGGCGGTGCTGGACGTCAACATCGGCGGGACCATGGTCTTCCCGGTCGCTGAGCGCCTGCGGGCGGCCGGCATCCCCTTCGTGTTCGCCACCGGCTACGGCGCCCTGCCCCGCAAGGGCTTCGAGGACGTGGTGGTGCTGAACAAGCCGATCAATCCCGTCCTGCTGAGGGACGCGATCGAAGGGTTCGGCAAGGCGGCGTGATCGCCTCCGGACGTAGTCCGTCACAGCGCCCGGCACGCCGCGCCGTCACGGCCCAGAAGGACCCCAAAACGAAAAACGCCCCCGGACCGAGGTCCGAGGGCGCTTGTCCGGCTCAGCCTAGCCGCCTCAGGCGGCGGCGGCGGCGGCGGCGGCGGTGGCCGTCTTGACCAGCGACTTGGTCAGGATGCCGATGGCGGCCTCGCGGTCGATGCGCTCGATGGCGGCGACTTCGCGGGCCATGCGGTCCAGGGCCGATTCATAGAGCTGACGCTCCGAATAGGACTGTTCCGGCTGGTTCTCGGCGCGGTGCAGGTCGCGGACCACCTCGGCGATCGAGATCAGGTCGCCGGAGTTGATCTTGGCCTCGTATTCCTGGGCGCGACGCGACCACATGGTGCGCTTGACGCGGGCCCGGCCCTTCAGGGTGGTCAGGGCCTGGCTCACCACATTGCCTTCGGCCAGCGGGCGAAGACCGGCCGTCTTGGCCTTCTTGGTCGGCACGCGCAGGGTCATTTTTTCGTGGTCGAAGGTGATGATGTAGACCTCGAGCGACATCCCGGCCACTTCCTGGGTCTCGACGCCCTGGATGGTGCCCACGCCGTGCGCGGGATAAACGACGTGATCGCCGACCGAGAATTCCAGACCGCTCTTGCTCATTCGTTCGTCCTCAATAAGTTCGGGCAAAGCCCAAAACACCGCGTCTCGAAAACATCCAAGGGGCGTCCCAAACGGCGATAAGAACCCGTCCGCGAAATGCTTGCGGGGCCAAGACCGGTTGGGATTGGGATAGTGCTTAAGTCACCCTTCGCCTTCGATCGGGCGCGCCGGTTTCCCGGCTGACATCGTCCACATGACGGGCGGGCACGAGTGTTCGCGACCGTTACGTCGAAATCGACAATATCATAAAATTCAGCTTGATGAAAGGCTTGCGACCTGTTTAGCCGCCCGAACGGGCTGGTTCGGGCCAAGTTTTCAGGCTCTTGCGCCGAATTTTTTCCGGATTCGATCGGTTTTCCGTCAGACGGACGTCAAGCTTGGCCGGACCGGCCGCAGGCCGACTCAGGCGCCGGTCAGCTGCCCTTGCCGGGTTTCTCGCTGAAGTACTTTTCGAACTTGCCGGTCTCGCGCTCGAATGCCTCACGGTCGGCTGGCGGCACGCCCTTGACCGTAATGTTCGGCCAGATCTTGGCGTATTCGGAATTGATCCGCAGCCATTTGCCGTCCGGCTCGTCCTCGGTGTCGGGCTTGATGGCGTCGATCGGGCATTCCGGCTCGCAGACGCCGCAGTCGATGCACTCGTCCGGATTGATGGCCAGGAAGTTCTCGCCCTCATAGAAGCAGTCGACCGGGCACACCTCGACGCAGTCCATGAACTTACATTTGATGCAGGCGTCGGTAACGATGTAGGTCATCGAAGGCTCGGCAGGTTCCGGGACGAGGCGAGAGAGGCCGCGTTTTCGAAGCCATGGGCCCGCTTGTCAATGCGGCTTGACTACGCGGGAGCCCAGGATTTCTCACACCACCCCGGGCGCGGGCGTCCGGGGCCGCCTTAAACGAACGCGGATATTCATATACCGTTGTTACGTTACCCTTTCTTATCGAAGCCTGGGCATAACCAAGCCAAGGAAAACAAACAAGAAGTCGACAATTCTACCCATAACGGGAACCGCCGTGCGCACTCAGGTCTCGATCACCCCCCAAGAGGCCAAGACGTCGGACGCCCAGATGGACGCGTTCGAAATCTTCGTGCGCCATGCGCCCTTCGCCGCGGCCCTGGTCGACGGCGCCTTCCGCCTCACCGCCGTCAGCCCTGACTGGGAAAGCCAGGGCCTCTCGCCAGACCTGGCGATCGGCGACGATTTCCGCCGCGCCCTGACCAGCCCCGAGGATGTCTGCAGCCTGGAGCGCTGCGTGGCGTCCGGCGAGCCGTTCTCGCGCTATCGGGCCATTGCGCTTGGAGGGGGCGAGCCGCGGATCTGGCGCACCGAATTCGCCGCCACCCGCGCTGAGAGCGGCCGCACCCTGGCGGTGATCGTCACCGCCCGCGACGTCAGCGGCTATGCCGAGACCGCCCTGAAGGCCGAGCGCGACCAGCAGCGGCTGCGAATGGCGCTGGAGCTGGACGACCTGTTGGTGCGCGAATACGACCTGCGGACCGGCGAGATCCATTTCTCGGGCGCCACGTCCCAGCTCGAGCGGTGGTGCCAGTTCAAGGACGATCCGCTGGAAATCGTCCACCCCGACGACCGCGAGAAGATGGCCGAGCTGGTCCGCAACCGAAAGGACGGCGAGGCCCAGGTCTTCGAATTCCGCCTCAACCGCCCCGACGGGGTCGAGACCTGGGTGCGCGCGGTCGGGAAGAAGTTCCTGGGCGCGGACGGCAAGCCCGAGCGGCTGGTCAACCTGTTCAAGGACATCACCGACCGCCGGCGACAGACCGAGGCCGTCGAGAACCTGGCCTTCAAGGACGCGCTGACCGGCCTGCCCAACCGCGCCTATTTCCAGCGCAAGTTCCAGGAGGCGGTCGACGCCTCGGAGATCATGGGCGAGCTGTTCGGCCTGATCATGATCGACGTCGACCACTTCAAGGACATCAACGACACCCTGGGCCACGACGCCGGCGACGCCCTGCTCAAGCGCCTGGCCGAGATGCTGCACGCGGCCTTCCGGGCCGGCGACACCGTGGCGCGGCTGGGCGGCGACGAGTTCGCGGTGATCCTGCGCGGCCTGCATTCCGAGGCCGACATGATGCGGCCGGTCAACGCCCTGCAGGACCTGCTGCGTCGCCCGATCGAGCACGGCGGCCGCAGCTTCTCGGTCAGCGCCAGCATCGGGGCGGCCCTGCACGGCGACCTCGACGCCGATCCCAGCCACATGATCAAGAACGCCGACATCGCGCTCTATCGGGCCAAGGACGAGGGCCGCAACCGCAGCGTGGTCTTCGATCCGTCGATGCGATCGGCCCTGGAGCGGCGCATCGAACTGCTGCGCGACGTGCGCGCGGCGATCGCGGCCGAGGAGTTCGTGCTCTACTACCAGCCCGTGGTCGAGATTTCGCGTGATGGGGCCTGCCCCAGCATCAGCGGCTTCGAGGCCCTGATGCGCTGGGACCATCCCGAGCAGGGCATCCTGACGCCCGACCGCTTCCTGCCCGCCTTCGAGGACCAGGACCTGTCGCTGAAGCTGGGCGACCTGGCCTTCGAGACCGCGCTCAAGCAGATGCGCGAATGGCTGGACGCGGGCGTGGAGTTCGGTCGCGTGGCCGTCAACATCTCGGCCGCCCAGTTCCGCAGCGGACGCTTGGCCGAAGAGATCCAGGATCGGCTCAAGCGCTGGAACGTGCCGTGCGATCGCCTGACCATCGAGGTCACCGAGAACGTCTATATGGGCTGGGGCTCGGAAATGGTCAGCGACAGCGTCCACCGACTGCACAAGGCCGGGGTTATGATCGCCCTGGACGATTTCGGCACCGGCTACGCGTCCCTGGCCAACCTGCGCCAGTTCCCGATCGACCGGTTGAAGATCGACAAGTCCTTCGTCCAGAACGCCGAGGACGCCGCCATCGTCAAGGCGGTGATCACCCTGGGCGCCTCGATGGGCATGAAGGTCGTCGCCGAGGGCGTCGAAGACCAGGCCCAGTTGGACGCCCTGGCCGACTACGGCTGCGATCAGATCCAGGGCTACCACTTCAGCCGGCCGATGCCGGCGGAGCGGGTGCCGGACTATGTGGCGGGATTCGGACGCCGGCCCTGAAGACGGTGCGGCGCGGGGCGGGGCGATTTCTTCGTCGATTCAGGAGCTCTTCATCATGTCGGCCCAAACTGGGGTCGCGATGAAGATTGACCAGATTTCGGCGACGGCCGACGGCGGGCAGGTCGCACTCCCCTTTCCGGGCGGGATCGGCGCGGCGTCCGCGGCGGTCAACGACGCCAGCGGCGCGACCAGCGTCGGCCGGCAGCTGGACGCCTACCACGCCCTGTCGGGCCGCTGGGCGGGCGCCGGCGCCGGCGAGCGCGCCGCCCTGACCCATGCCCTGACCGAGTCGCCGTTCGCCAAGACCATCCAGACCGCGGTCAACAGCTTCACCCGCGCCGCCTGGCCGGGGTCGGAGGCCGTTCCGCCCGCGCCGCAGCAGAAGATGCTGCAGGCGTTCGACGGCCTGTCGGACGACCACCAGCAGATCGTCGCCTCGCTGCAGGTCGGCGTTCAGGGCCCTTCGCCGCGTCCCGCCTCGGTCGAGGAGTACCGCGCCCGCCTGCAGGCCGACCTCGACGCCGTCCAGGTCCCGGCCGCGCCCCAGGACACCGTCACCCTGTCGGCCGAAGCCCAGGCCCGCCTGGCCGGCTCCGCGCCGACGCAAACCGCCCCGCCGCCGGCCGCCCCGACCCCGGAAATGGCCCCGGCGATCAACGCCTATACGAAGGCGGCGCGGTAGATTTTCCTTCTCCCCCTGCGGGAGAGGGATCATTCCGAGCCGACCGCCTCGTACAACTCCCGCGCCTCGCTGGCCGGGCCGCGCCGCTCGCCGAACCCCACCACCCGCACGGCGATCAGCCGTCCGCCGATCGCGAACACCAGGCCGTCGCCGACCCGCAGGCCGCGCGAGGGCTTGTCGACGCGGCTTTCGGCCCCGGCCCGGGTCAGGCGGATGCGGCCTTCCTCGACGAAGCGGCCGGCCAGGGATCGGGTCTTGAAGAACCGCGCGCGCCACAGCCAGACGTCGGCGCGGCAATGGCCGGCGTCGCTCATGAGGCGGCCTTGACCGCCGCCGCCTTCCTGCGTCGCGGCTTCTTCCGTCTCGGCGGCGGTTCGGTCAGCTTGGCC
>NZ_JBAPVS010000204.1:0-18032 GCF_049283275.1 Caulobacter sp.
ATGTCGGCCTGCTGGGCGCGCGGCGGCGGCTGGGCGAACGGCTGGACCGGCTGCGGGCGGCCGGGGTCGGCGAGCGCGACCTTCAGAAGCTGCGCGCGCCCATCGGCCTCGACCTCGGCGGCAAGGCGCCGTTCGAGGTGGCCGTGGCGGTTATCGGCGAGATCATGGCCACGCGGCATGGCCAGCCGGCCCTGGCGCGGCGGTTCGAATGAAACACGCGGGCCCGGACGCGCTGGATCGGCTGGAGCCGCTGATCGCGCGGATCCGCGAGCTGCCCGGCCTGGCCGAAAAGGCGCGTGGGGTCTTCTACCGGAAGTCCCGGGCCTTCCTGCATTTCCACGAGGACCCCAAAGGGTTGTTCGCCGACATCCGCGTCCAGGGCGAGGATTTCGAGCGCATCGACGTCACCGGTCCGGAGGGCGGCGACCGGCTGCTGGCGATGGCGCGCGCCGGTCTGGAGCCGTAGGACCTATCGACGGTCAGAGCCGGTGCGTGGTCCTCGTCCTTCGACAAGCTCAGGATGAGGACCATTGTGCAGGCCTCGCAGTAGACCTCCTCCTGAGCTTGTCGAAGGACGAGGTTCGCTTCACGGACGGATATCCGGCGGCCCTACTCCGCCCGCCAGTCGCCCGACTTGCCGCCGGTCTTCTCGATCAGGCGCACGGTCTCGATGACCATGCCCTTTTCGGCGGCCTTCAGCATGTCGTAGATCGTCAGGCAGGCCACCGAAACGGCGGTCAGGGCCTCCATCTCCACGCCCGTCTGGCCCTTCAGCTTGACGCGGGCCATCACCGCCAGCCCGCCCTCGGCCGGCTCGACCGAGACCTCGATCTTGGACAGGGCCAGGGGATGGCAGAGCGGGATCAGGTCGGCGGTCTTCTTGGCCGCCATGACCCCGGCGATCTCGGCCACGGCGCGCACGTCGCCCTTGCGGCCGGTTCCGGAGACGGCCAGCTCGAGGGTCGAGGGGCGCATCCGCACGAAACCCACGGCGACCGCCTCGCGGGTGGTCTCGGTCTTGTCGGAGACGTCGACCATCCGGGCGCGGCCCTGGTCGTCGATGTGGGTCAGACGGGTCACTGTTCCAATAGTCCTATTGCTCCAGGAGTCGGGGCATGAGTTCGACCATGTTGCAGGGCTTGTGGCGGCTGTCGAGTTGGGCGGCGATGACCTTGTCCCAACCGTCCTTGACCGCGCCGTTGCTGCCCGGCAGGCAGAACACGAACACGCCGTCGATCAGGCCGGCGGTGGCGCGGCTCTGCAGGGTCGACAAGCCCACCGAGGCGTAGCTGACCAGGTGGAACACCACCGAGAAGCCGTCGATCTTCTTGTCGAACAGCGGCTCCAGGGCCTCGACCGTGACGTCGCGGCCGGTCAGGCCCGTGCCGCCGGTGCTGACGATGGCGTCGACCTGCCCGCCGGCGATCCAGGCGCGCACGGTCTGGCGGATTTTCTCGACATCATCACGGACCACCGCCCGGCCGGCAAATTCGTGGCCGGCGGTCTTCACACGGTCGATCAGCAGCTGGCCGGAAGTGTCGCTGGCCTCGTCGCGAGTGTCCGAAACGGTCAGGATCGCCACGCGCACCGGCCTGAACGGCAAATCAGGCTGGATGCCGCCGCCCGGGGTGAGACCTGCCGACATCGATCGCTCTCCTTGTTCGTCTCGCGCGTCTTGTTCACGCGAACCGGCGCCCACGTCGCTCGAAAACGCTTTAGTCCCAACGCTCGGCGTCGGTCCTATCCTGAGCCGTCGGTTCGATCCAGCGCTCGCCGTCCGGGCCGTGCTCCTTCTTCCAGAAGGGCGCGCGGCTCTTGAGGTAGTCCATCAGGAAATCGCAGGCCTCGAAGGCGGCGCGGCGATGGCCGGCCGCCGTGGCCACGAAGACGACGGCCTCGCCGGGCGCGATGCGGCCGATGCGATGAACGATCCGGTAGTCGTCCAGCGAAAAGCGAACCTTGGCGTCCTCGGCGAACTGAGCGATCGCCGCGTCGGTGAAGCCGGGATAGGCCTCCAGCTCCAGGATCCGGGCCTGGCCGTGCTCGGCCCGCGCCAGGCCCACGAAGCTGGCCACCGCGCCGGTCTCGTCGCGGCCGGCGCAGAAGGTGGTCAGCAGGGCGCCGGGCTCGAAGGGCTGACCGGTCAGGCTGATGGACGGAAAGGTGGTCATCCGCCGCTCATCGGCGGCAGGAAGGCCACTTCGGTCGCGGCCGCCAGGACCGCCTCGCCCCGGACGATGGCCTTGTCGACCGCCACCTGGACGCCGGGACCGTCCAACGCTTCAGCCAGGTCCGGATCGTCGGCGGCCAGAACGTCGCGCAAGGCGGCCAGGGAGGCGGCCGCGATGGAGCGGTCTCGCCAGCCGGCCTGGTCGGCCAGGCGTCCAAACAGCAGCACACGCGCCATGGTCAGCCGCCTGTCGTTGACATGTGGCGGGCCACGGCCGGCCGCGCGCCGTCGATGTGGAAGTCGTGGCCTTGGGGCTTGGCGCCGATGGCCGCGAAGATCGCCCGCTCCAGGTCCGCATCGTCGGCCCCGCCGCGGATCACCGTCCGCAGGTCGCTGGCGTCGTCGCGGCCCAGGCACGTGTGCAGCGTGCCGGTGCAGGTCAGGCGGACCCGATTGCAGGCCTCGCAGAAATTGTGGCTCAGCGGGGTGATCAGTCCCAGCCGCCCGCCGGTCTCCTCGACACGGACATAACGCGCCGGACCGCCGGTGGCGTAGGCCAGGTCCGTCAGCGTCCAGAACGCGGCCAGGTCGCGGCGGACCTCCGCCAGCGACAGGTACTGATCGGTGCGATCCTGGTCGATCTCGCCCAACGGCATGGTCTCGATCAGCGTCATGTCGGCCCCCAGGCCGTGAGCCCACTGGATCAGGGCCGGCAGTTCCTCGGCGTTGTCGTGCCTGAGGGCCACGGCGTTGATCTTGACCTTCAGGCCCGCCGCCAAGGCCGCGTCGACGCCGGCCAGAACCTTGGCCAGGTCCCCGCCCCGGGTCAGCTTGCGGAACAGGTCGGGCTTGAGGGTGTCGAGCGAGACATTGATCCGCCGCACCCCCAGGCGCGCCAAGTCGGCGGCATGGGCGGCCAGTTGAGTGCCGTTGGTGGTCAGGGTCAGTTCGTCCAGGGCGCCGGAACCCAGATGCCGCGACAGGCGCTCGACCAGGGTCATGACCCCCTTGCGCACCAGCGGCTCGCCGCCTGTCAGCCGCAGCTTGCGCACGCCCAGGCCCACGAAGGCCGAGGCCAGGCGGTCCAGCTCCTCCAGCGACAGGACCTCCGCCTTCGGCAGGAAGGTCATGTGCTCGGCCATGCAATAGGTGCAGCGCAGGTCGCAGCGGTCGGTGACCGAGACGCGCAAATAGGTCACCGCACGGCCGAAACCGTCGACCAAGCGGCTGGGCAGGTGCGAAGAACGGGTGACCGCTTGCGCGGGGCTGGCGTCATAGGGCGTCATGTCGGTGGATAGGATAGGCGCGGGACGACATGGCGGAAAGAGAAAGCACGCGGTGCGACGCCGTGATCCTGGCGGCCGGGGCCGGTCGCCGGTTTGGGGGACGCAAGCTGCTCGCGCCGTTCGAGGGCCGCCCCCTGCTGGCGGGCGCGCTCGACGCGGCCTTCGCGGCCCCCGCGCGACGGGTGCTGCTGGTCACCGACGGCGACCTCGACCTGGCCAAAATCGCTCGCGACCATGCCGGATCGCTGGGCCGCGGGGACGATCTCGACATCGTCGTGGCGATCGACGCCGCCGAGGGCATGGGATCATCCCTGCGGACAGCCGTCGACGCCCTGCCGCCCGACTCGGACGGTGTTTTCGTCTTTCTCGGCGACATGCCGCGCCTTCAACCCGCTCTGGCCCAGGACCTGGTCCGATCGCTCACGCCGGACGTCGACGCCGTCGCGCCGCGTTTCGCCGGACGACGCGGTCATCCGGTGCTGTTCGGAAGGGCCTGTTTCCCTGCCTTGCGAACCCTGGGCGGCGACGTCGGCGCGCGGGAGATACTGGCCGCGATGGGCGATCGATTGGCCCTGATCGACAACTCCGACGCCGGCGTGCTGTTCGACGTCGATCGCCCCGAGGACCTCGCCTGAAGCTCAAGGCCTGACCGTCAGGACGGCGCGTGATCGCGCCGGCGGCCGGCCGTCCAGGTCCCGAACGCGATGCACGCCAGAATGCCATAGCTCCATATCGCCATGCTGGCCTTCAAGGTGTTGATGGTCACCCGAAGATCGATCATGACCGCGATGTGGGAGGCGACGACGATCGCCGCGAAGGCCGAGACCAGAACCGTCCAGAGCCGTCGGGTCCGCATCGAGATCCAGACGAAGACCACCAGCGTCGCGATGTCGATCGCCAGAAGGCCGTAGTCGGCGTTGGAGCTGTCACGCTGGTTGATCAGCTGCGAGCCCAGCCACGAGGCGAGAAAGGCCGCTCCAATCCACCGCGCGGGCTGGTCGCCGCGCCACATCGCCAGCCCACAGATCAGAACGGCCAGGGTCAGGGAAATGAGTGTGTGAATTTGCACAACGATGGCGCCCGGTTTCAAGGTCGGGCGCCACCATGCCTCAGACGCGAATCCCAGAGAAGCGACCTTATGGTCAATGCCGGGTTCGGCGACCTTCCCAGAGGATGGTCTTGACCTCCTCGATGATGCTCAGGGCGCCGTCGGCGTCGCCGGCTTCATCGAGAGCGACTAACCGGGGCATCAGCACCGTCAGAATCCGGCGCTGCACGGGTCCGAGGGCGCGCAGGTGTCGACGGAATTCGTTCAGTTCATCGGCCGTGGAGTCCTGCTGCGGCTGGACGATCTGGGCGGTGCTCATTGCACGTCATCTCTCATGGGTCGAAGGACGGCTTGCGCCGTGGACGAACGAAGGGAGGCCGAACTCAGGCGGCGAGGCCGCCGGGAACGGAATGCAGCCCGCTGGTGCGAGGAACTTCCGGACCCTTGTCCAGATCACCCATGGCCAGGGCGCCGCATCCGATCTGGCTGCGTACGGTGGCCAGGGCGCTGTGGGTTTCGATGATCGTCCGGCGCGCGGAAACGATGTGAGCCAGGGTTTCGCCGAGATTGGCGACGGCTTCCTGTCCGATCACCGCGGAGAGACGGGTCTCAAGCCTGAGGGAGGGCAGCAAGCCCATCAGTTCCGCGGTCTCGCGCAGGGCGGCGTCAATCGCGGCTTCGGCGCGCGCCAGCTTTTCGGCGCCGGCTCGGGCGGCTTCGGTGCGTTTCATGGCATGACTCTCCCGATCGCACGGGTGCCCCCCGCACGTTCAAGTCGATGGAATGGTTTTGGAAGTTCGGCGTCAGCGCGCCGGAGGCGGGCTCCAGCCCTCGCGGAACCGTTGAAGGGCGTAGAGGAATTCGTGGGCTCCCATCGTCACCGTTCCGAGCAGGATTCCGCCCAGGGTGGCGACCGCGAGGATCAGGCCCAGCCACTGCAAAGGAGTCAGGTCATCGCGCCAGCTCCTTCCATACGAAGCGGCGTGTCGTCCGCCAGGAAAGCCGTCGCGGCCAGGACCCTCAGGAGCAGCTTGCCCGGCGGATCGCCCGCCGCCTGCGCCTTGCGCAACGCCGAAACCGTCTCCGAGACCAGCCGGCCGCGTTCCGGGGTTCCCGCCATCAAGGTCAGGCCCTCTTCCAGCGACTGCCAGCTTGCGATGAAAAAAGCTGGGGCCGGGCTCGGGCTGGTGGTGGAAGGTTTCGTCATGGCTGCTCTCGCTGTTGAAGCGAGAAGAAACCTCTGACCGGGCCGTGGCTAGCTCAGCCGATTGCTTACGGTAGTCATTACCGGGGTCGGCTTCCCAGGCGATGAACGCCAGGGCGGCGTCGCGACGGTTCAGGCCGGCCAGCCGACGCCGTGCGCTGAGCACATGCATCTCGACCGTCTTGGGTGAAAGCCGCAGCAGGCGGGCGATCTCCTTGGACTGTCGATGTTGAGCGATGAGTCGCAGAATCTCCCGCTCGCGAGGAGTCAGCCGCTCGAAGCTCAGGTTGTCGCCGGAGTCCACCATGGCGCTAAAATGGTTCGCGGCTCGCCTTACGTCCAGCAAGACTTGACTGATTGCGCCTTCACAGTGCGCATCGTGTCAAACTCGCATCGAATTTCGCTGCGTCGGATGCTCTTTATTTGCCGATCACGTGACAGTCAGGTCTCGGCGCGAACGAAGGGCAGGCGGTTGGTCGGGGTCTTGGACAGGGCCAGAAGGGCGTTGGCCACCGCTGGGCCTATGACCGGCGTGCCCGGCTCGCCCACCCCGCTGGGGGGATTGCCGGAAGGCACGATATGGGTCTCGACCGTCGGCGCCTCGTTCATCCTCAGCACACGATAGGTGTCGAAATTGCTCTGATCGACCCGCCCGTCCGTCAGGGTTATTTCGCCGTAGAGCGCCGCCGACAGGCCGTAGCAGGTGCCGCCCTCCACCTGGGCCGCGACTTGATCGGGCGCGACCGCCAGGCCGCAGTCGATCGCCGTCACCACGCGTCCGACCCGAGGCTCGCCGTCGATCAGCTTGACCTCGGCGATCTGAGCGACCACCGAGCCGAAGCTCTCGTGCACCGCCACGCCCCGCGTGAACCCAGCGGCGGCGGCCGGACCGGCCTTTTCGACCGCCAGGTTCAGAGCCGCGAGGTGGCGGTGGGCGCCCGCCTTGGCGTAGAGCGCCCGACGATACGCGATCGGATCCTTGCCGGCCTTGAGCGCCAGCTGGTCGATGGTGTGCTCCATCACAAAGGCGGTGTGGGTCGCGCCCACCGACCGCCACCACAGGACCGGCACGCCGCCTTCGGGCAGGGCCAACTGGGCGTCGACGATCGGCGTGGCCTTCAGATAGGGCGAGCCGGCCGCTCCTTCGATCGCGGTCTGGTCGGGCCCCTTCGCCTTCACGGGCGAGCCCTTCATGATCGACTGGGTGACGATCCGGTGGCGCCAGGTCGCCGGATAGCCGTCCTTGTCCAGCGTCACCCGCACGGCATGATGGATCAGCGGCCGATAGTAGCCGGCCCGCATGTCGTCCTCGCGGGTCCAGATCAGCTTCACCGGTCGGCCGTGGCCGACCTTCTGGGCGATGGTCACGCATTCAGCCACGTAGTCGGACTGGAAATTGGCCCGCCGCCCGAACGAGCCGCCGGCGAACAGGGTCTCGATCTCGACCGAACCGGGCAGGGTCTTGACGATCTTGGCCGCGTTCATCTGGTCCAGGGTCTGGGCCTGGGAGCCATGGATCAGCTTGACCTTGGCGCCGTCGACGATGGCCACACAGTTCATCGGCTCCATGGTGGCGTGGGCCAGGTAGGGGAAGTCGTAGGTGGTCTCGAAGACCTGGGCGCCTTTTCCGGCCGAAGCGGCCGCCGCGTCGCCCTTGGAGTCGAAAGCCTGCCACTGTAGATCGGCGGGACCCTTGCCGGCGGCGATGTCGCGCCACTGCTGGGCGATCGTCGCCGAGCTTCGGGTCTCGGCCTTGCCCTCGTCCCACTCGATCTTCAGCGCCTCGCGGCCCATGCGGGCGGCGTAGGTGGTGTCGGCGACCACCGCGACCCCGGTCGGGATCTCGTAGACGTCGACCACGCCCGCCACCTTCTTGGCGTCGTCGCCGTTGAAGCTCTTCACCCTGGCGCCGAAGCGCGGCGCGTGGGCGACCATCGCCACCAGCATGTCCGGCAACTGGACGTCCTGGGTGTAGCGGGCGGTCCCGTTGCTCTTGATCAGGCTGTCCTTGCGACGCACCCGGTCGGTGCCGATCAGGGTGAAGGTCTTGGGATCCTTCAGGGTCGGGTTCTCCGGCGGCGTCACCTTGGCGGCGTCCGCGATCAGGTCGCCGAACCCCGCGCTCTTGCCGCCCCCGCTGACCACCCCGTCCCTGACGGTGATCTGGTCGACCGGGACGTTCCATCGGGTCGCCGCCGCCTGGACGAACATCGCCCGCGCGCCGGCTCCGGCCTTGCGCAGCTGCTCCCAGGAATTGGAGATCGCCGACGAGCCGCCCGTCAACTGGATGCCGGCCGTGGTGTTGCCGTAGAGCTTGGCGTTGGCCGGGGCATGGACGACCTTGACCCGGCTCCAGTCGGCGTCCAGCTCCTCGGCGACGATGGCCGCCAGACCCGCGTGATTGCCCTGGCCGAACTCGATATGCTTGGACAGCACCGTGACCGCGCCGTCCGGATCGAACTGGATGAACGGCCCGAAGGCCCCGGGCTCGACCTTGGAGCCGGCGCTCATCAGGTCGGCCGGTGAACAGCCGACCAGCAGGGCCCCGCCGACCAGCGTCGCGCCCACCACCACGTCGCGACGGCTGACGCCCTCTTGACGCTGCAGTTTTTGGATCAGCCCGCTCATTGGCTCTTCTCCCGGCCGGTCGAGCCCGAGGCGGCGGCGATCTCGCCATCGACATCGTTCGACGCGGCGGGCGCGGCCACCATCGGGGCCGCGACCAGGCCGGCGGCGTCCTTGATGGCGGCGCGGATGCGCTGGTAGGCGCCGCAGCGACAGATGTTGCCGCTCATGGCGTTGTCGATGTCCTCGTCGCTGGGCGATTTGGTCTGGGCCAGCAGCGCCGCGGCCGACATGATCTGACCCGACTGGCAGTAGCCGCACTGCGGCACGTCGTGCTTGACCCAAGCCTGCTGCAGCGGGTGCTGGCCGCCCAGGCTTTCGATGGTGACGATCTTCGCGCCCGACAGGGCCGCGATCGGCATTACGCAGGACCGCACCGGGTCGCCGTTGACGTGAACCGTGCAGGCCCCGCACTGGGCCATGCCGCAGCCGAACTTGGCGCCGGTCAGGCCCAACTCGTCGCGCAGAACCCACAGCAGGGGCGTTTGCGGGTCGGCCTTGACCACCACCGCCTTGCCATTGATGTCCAGGGTCTGCGCCATGGGCTTTCGCCTCCCGAGGAAAAGCGGGTTCGAAGGTCCGCTCGGCGAAATCTAACACTGCTCAGACCGAAACCCGCCAGTGAATTCTTGGTTCAGGCAGGCTAGCCTGGCCATGCCGTTCGTTACTTGCCTTGAGGGCCCGCGCCTTGGATTCCTTCCCCGCCTATTTCCCCCTGGCCGGCCGCAAGGTCGTGATCGCCGGCAGCGGCGAGGCCGCCGACAACAAGGCGCGGTTGTTCGACGGATCGCCGGCGACCCTGGTGCGGGTCGATGGTCACGCCGCTTTCCTGGCGGGAACCTATTCCGGCGCGATACTGGCCTTCGTGGCCGGCGACGACGAGGTCTTCCTGCAGGCGGCGGCCAGCGCGGCGCGGGCGGCGCGGGTGCTGGTCAACGTCGTCGACAAGCCCGAGATGAGCGATTTCAACACCCCGGCGGTGATCGACCGCGGCGAGGTGGTGTTGGCCATCGGCACCGGCGGCGCCTCGCCGACCCTGGCCACCAAGCTGCGCAACGACATCGAGGCCCAGGTCCCGGAAGGCTCGGGCCGGGTGGCGGCCTTGCTGCGCAAGTTCCAGGACGAGGTGCGCGCCGCCCTGCCCGCCCTGCACGAGCGGCGGGCCTTTCTGCGCGACGCCGTGGCCGGCGAGGCCGCTCAGGCGGCCATGGCGGGCGACATGGAGAAGGCCGACCAGCTGTTCCGCCAGGCCCTGGCCAAGGGCGTCGGCCGGGAGGGCAAGGTGCGGTTCATCGCCGGCAAGGGCCCTTCGGACCTGTTGACGCTGCGCGCGCTCAGGGCCCTGGGGGCGGCCGATGTGCTGATCGCCGACGAACGCGCCGATCCCGACGTCATGACCATGGCCCGCCGCGACGCACAGCGGTTGAGCCCCGCCGAGGTCACCGCCGAGAGACTGGTCGAGCTGGCCAAGGAGGGCCGGCAGATCGTCCGGCTTATCGTGACCCCCGTCGATCCGGCGCTGATCCAGGTCTTGGCGGCCGCGTCTGTCGGCGTTGAAGTGCTGATGGCGGCGCCGGCTTCCTGACTCCGCTCATCCCGGCTCGCGCCGGGACGGCCGGATCATCGACAGATCAGTCCAGCGCCCGGTCCTTGGTCTCGGGCAGCAGGAACAGGGTCGTCAGCACGCTGATCAGGGTGAAGAGCACCGGGTACCAGAGCCCGGCGTAGATGTCGCCGACCGCCGCCACGATGGCGAAGGCGCTGAACGGCACGAAGCCGCCGATCCAGCCCGTGCCGATGTGATAGGGCAGCGACAGGGCGGTGTAGCGCACCTGGGTCGGGAACAGCTCGACCAGGGCCGCGGCCAGCGGTCCGTACAGGGCGGTGGCGCCGACCACGAACACCATCAGCACGCCGAACACCCCCCACCAGTTCATCCGCGCCGGGTCGGCCGTGGCCGGATAGCCGGCCTGGGCCAGGGCGGCCTTTATCGCGGCCTCGCCGGCGAACTTCACCGCCTTGGCGTCCTTGGCCGGCAGGCCCTTGGCGCTTTGCGACACGATCCGCGTCTCGCCGATCTGGACCACGGCCGGCGAGCCCGCGGGGCCGGCTTGGTTGGCGTAGGAGATCCCGGCGTTGGCCAAGGCGCTCTTGGCGATGTCGCAGGACGAGACGAAGGCGGCCTTGCCGATGGGGTCGAATTGCAGGGCGCAGTCCTTGGGGTCGGCCGTGACCGTGACCGGCGCGCGGGCCGAGGCCTCGGCTAGGGCCGGGTTGGCGGCGCGCTCCAGCAGGTGGAAGCCGGGGAAGTAGAACGCCAGCGCCAGCACCATGCCGCCCAGCATCACCGGCTTGCGGCCGATCCTGTCCGACAGGGCGCCGAACACGACATAGAGCACCGCGCTGACCGCGGCGGCGGCCATCATCAGGCCGTTGATCACGCCCGGCGCGATCTTGAGGAACTTCTCCATGAAGGTCTGGATGTAGAAGAAGGTCGTGTACCAGACCGCGCCCTGGGCCGACATGACGGCGAAGAAGGCCAGCAGCACCAGCTTCAGGTTCTTCCATTCGCCGAAGGCCTCGGCATAGGGCGCCTTGGACGCCGCGCCCTCTTCCTTCATCCGGGCGAAGGTCGGGCTTTCGCTGAGCTTCAGGCGCATCCACACCGAGACCACCAGCAGACCGATCGAAACGGCGAAGGGGATGCGCCAGCCCCAGGCGTCGAAAGCGCCGGGCGCGGCGCTCTGGCCCAGGGCCCAGCGGGTCACCAGGATGACCAGCAGCGCCGCGAACAGACCCAGCGACGCCGAGCTCTGGACCCAGGCGGTCGAGCGGCCGCGCTGGTGCGGCGGCGAATGCTCGGCCACGTAGATCGCCGCCCCGCCGTACTCGCCGCCCAGGGCGAAGCCCTGAACGCAGCGCAGGATGATCAGCAGGATCGGCGAGATGATTCCCGCCTGCTGATAGGTGGGCAGCAGGGCGATGGCGAAGGTGGCGCCGCCCATCAGCAGCACCGTGGCCAGGAACGCCCCCTTGCGCCCGGCCTGGTCGCCGATCTTGCCGAACACCAGGGCCCCCAAGGGCCGGAACGCGAAGCCCACCCCGAACAGGGCCAGGGCGGCGACGTAACCGGCCGTGTCGGACAGGCCGGTGAAGAAGGTCTTGGAAATCACCTGGGCCAGGCTGCCGAAGATGAAGAAGTCGTACCACTCGAAGGCGGTGCCCGCGGACGACGCCGCCACCACCGTGCGCATCGACGCGCGGTCCTCGCCCTGGTCCTGGACCGTCATGCGTTGGTTTCCCCAAGTTCTTGGGGAATGCTTAGCGTGGTTTCAGGCGGGTGGGGAAGGCCCTAGGCCACGGCCGCGGCTTCGTCGACTTCGCCGCCCGCCAACCGGATGATCTCGCCGACCAGGGCGGCGGGAGAGATCGGCTTGGCGGCGACGCCGTCCATGCCCGCGGCCAGATAGGCGGCGCGCTGGTGCGACAGGACGTTGGCGGTCAGGGCGATGATCGGGGTGCGGGCGGCGGGTCCCGGCAGGTTGCGGATGCGGCGAGCGGCTTCCAGTCCGTCGATGCCGGGCATCTGCACATCCATCAGGATCAGGTCGAAGCCCCGCGCCGCCGTGGTCACCCCGTCCAGCCCATCCTCGGCCGTTTCGACCTTGGCGCCCAGCTGCTCGAGGATGCGGCGGGCGACCAGACGGTTGGTCGCGTTGTCCTCGACCACCAGGACCTTCAGACCCTGCAACAGGCCGTCGGCCATTTCGGCCTCGACCTTGCGGCTCTCGGCCGGCGGCGCGGCGATGGTCAGCAGGAAGGTCGAGCCGAGACCCTCGCGAGAGGTGAAGTCGACCTCCCCGCCCATCATCTGGGCCAGGCGTCGGGTGATGGCCAGACCCAGGCCCGATCCACCAAACCGTCGGGTGGTGCTGGCGTCGGCCTGCTGGAAACGTTCGAACAGCCGCGCCTGGGCCTCGGCGGCGATGCCGACTCCGGTGTCGATCACTTCGAAGGCGATGCGCGGCGCGTCTCCGTCCAGGCGGCGGACCCTCAGGGTCACCGAGCCGGCCAGGGTGAACTTCACGGCGTTGCCCACCAGGTTGAACAGCGCCTGACGCAGGCGGCTGGGGTCGGTCAGGATCAAGCCCACGTCGGGGGCGTCGACCCGCAGCTCCAGGCCCTTGTGCTCGGCCTGGGCGCGCAGCAGCCGCGCCACGCTCGCGGCCAGCTCGCTGGGATCGACCGCCTCGTGGGTCACGTCCAGTCGCCCGGCCTCGATCCGCGAGAAGTCGATCACGTCGTCCAGCAGGGTCGACAGCATGCGGCCGCAGGCCAGGGCCTCGCCCAGCAAGTGGTCGGCCTCGCCCGGCAGGTTCGCGCGCTTGAGCAGGTGCATGACCCCCAGCACCCCGTTCATGGGCGTGCGGATCTCGTGGCTCATATTGGCCAGGAACTGAGCCTTGGCGTCGTTGGCCGCCTGGGCGGCGCGCTCGGCCTCGACCAGAGCCAGCTCGGCGCGCTTCTTGTCGTCGATGTCGAGGACCAGGCCAAACGCCTTGCGGACTCGTCCGCTCGCGTCCTGGCGCACCTCGTGGAAGATGCGGATCCAGCGCTCGTCGCCCTCGGGCGTGACCACCCGCGCGTCGAACGAGCGGCCCCGGGAGCTGAGACCATCATCCTGGTGGCGGCGCCATTCCGCGGCGGCCTCGTAGACCGCCGTGACGTCGTCGGGGTGGATCATAGGCCAGACGGCGCTGCGCACGTCTTCATAGGTGACCCGGCGGCCCAGGATGCGATGGAACTCCGGCGAGCCCCAGAAGCCCTTGCCTGCATGGTCGATCTCGTAGACCCCGGCCTGGGCCGCGCCCAGGGCGACCCGCAGCCGCCGAGCGTTGGCCCGCGCCTCGCGACGCGCCTCCGACAGGGCCGTGACATCGTCCATATAGGTGATGACGCCGACGATCTCCCCCTGGGCGTCGCGCCAAGGGCGCGCCTCCCAGCGCAGGGTGCGCCTGCGGCCGAGACCGTCGCGCAACTGGTCCTCGCGCCGCACCAGCGTCTCACCGGCCAAGGCGCGCTGGACGGCCCGGACGAAGCGCTTGCGGGTCCCGGAGGTCAAGTCCTGCAAGGTGCGGCCGATGACCCCCGCCTCGGTGGCCTGGAAGGTCTCCAGGAAGCGGGGGCTGACCACCTGCAGGCGCAGATCGCGATCGTAGAGCGCCACGGCGAACGGAGCTTCCTCGACCAGGCGGCGAGTCTGGCGTTCACTCCAGACCGCCGCGTCGCGGGTGCGGGCCACGTCGGTGACGTTCTGGGAAATGCCCTTCAGGGCGAACAACCCGTCGGCGCGCGGCTCGGTGCGGAAGGTGGCGCGGTAGGTGAACCATTGGTCGCGGGCGCCGCGCAGACGGTGCTCGATCGTTCCGTCCTGGCCCGTGCGCACGGCGGTGTCGAACGCCGCCCGCAGGGCTTCGCGCTCGCCCGGATCGAGATGCTCCCAGAACTTTTCGGGCTGGGCCACGTCCTCGGGCTCCAGACCGGTGGCGGCGAAGATGTCGCGCGACCATTCAATCTTCTGATCGTGCGGCTCGTAGCTCCAGACGCCGATGCCGGCCGAGGAGGCCAGAAGTTCCCGGGTCTGGCGGGCGGCGGCGATCTCGGCGCGGCGGGCCATGTCGGCGGTGACGTCCCGCAGGGCGCCGACCATTTCGCCGTTGGGCCCCAAACGCGAGTGCCCCTCCAGCCACACCCAGCCGCCGGTCTTGCAGATCACCTTGAGACTGTTGAGGGCCTCGCCCGAGGCGCGGATCAGGGCCTGGGTCTCGATGAAGTCCTGGTGGGATTCCGGATGCACGAAGCGCAGGGCCGGTTGTCCGATCAGGTCCCGGCGGGTCCAGCCCGTCACCCGGGTCCAGGCCGGATTGACCGTGGCGAACCGTCCTTTCACCACCACGGCGAACAGATCGTGCGAATGGTCAAAGAACCATTGCGCGCTTTCGGCGTCGCTCAATCGTGGGGATTTGGGGGGCGAGGTCATCGCGGCTCCAGGGGGCGGAGGCCGGATGGTGAAGGGGAAGAGTAAACTTATGGTTGGCGTCAGCGATCATTGTTCGCCGACCGTGCGTTAAACCTCGGCCCACATCCGCAGAAGGTTGTGATAGGTCCCGGTCAGCGACAGCACGGAAGGATCGGTGATCCCGACGGCGCCCGACAGGCGCTGGATCGCCACGTCCATGTCCAGCAGCAAGGCGCGCCTGGCGTCGTCGCGCACCAGGCTCTGGATCCAGAAGAAGCCCGCGGTGCGAACGCCGCGCGTCACTTCGGTGACGTGGTGCAGGCTGGAGGACGGATAGAGGATCGCCGCGCCGGCGGCCAGCTTGACCATGTGGCTGCCATAGGTGTCCTCGACCACCAGGTCGCCCCCGTCATAGGTCTCGGGATCGTTGAGGAAGACCGTGATCGACAGGTCGGCGCGCAGCGGTTGACCGGTCGAGGGATCACGGCGGATCGAGTTGTCGACATGGTCGGCGAAGCCCATGCCGACGCCGTAGCGGTTGAACAGCGGCGGCAGGATCGTGCGCGGCAGGGCGGCCGAGACGAACAGCGGATTGGCCTGCAGGGCCTGGACGATGACCGCCCCGATCTCGCGGGCCGCCGCTCCCTCCTGCGGCAGCTGCTGGTTGTTCTTGGCCATCGCCGCCTGGAAGCCCGAGGTGGCGTTGCCGTCGGTCCATTCGGCCGCGTCGAGCACGGCCCGGCAGTGGGCGACCTCGTCGGGCGTCAGGACATCGGGGATCTGGATCATCATGACCCTACTCCTAGCAGAACTGCGGCGTCGTCCGGGAGGGGCCGCTCCCGGACGACGCGCTCGAACGTCTGACGATCAAACTCCGGGGAGGGAGAGGATCAGTACTTGACGTTCAAGGTCAGGATCGCCTGCCGGCCGGGAGCCGGGTCGGCGTGGTGCACGCCATTGGTCTTGGTGAAATAGCGCTCGTCGGTCAGGTTCTGGATGTTGAGCTGCAGATCGACCTTGGCGTTGACCGCATAGCTGACGAAGGCGTCGTAGCGCCAGTAGGACGGCAGATAGACCCCGTTGGCGCCCCCGCCGGCCCCGCCCTGGTTGCCGCCGAAGGTCTTGGACACATAGTAGGCCCCGCCGCCCAGCGACAAGGGACGCGTCACGCGGTAGGTCGAGAACAGGCTGAAGGTGTGTTCCGGCGTGTTGGCCAGCGTATCGCCCTGGTTGACGCCGTTATAGGCGCCCCGGACCAGCTCGCTGTCCATGTAGGTGTAGCCGCCGAACGCCTGCCACTTGGGCGTGATGTTGCCGGACACCCCCAGCTCGACGCCTTGGACCTGGGTCTCGCCGACCTGAGCGTAGACGCCCGAGTCGATCTGGATTTGGGCGTTCTTGCGGGTGGTCTTGAACAGCGCCGCCGACAGGGCCAGGGCGTCGTCGAACACATTGACCTTGGCGCCCAGCTCGAAGCTCTCGCTGTCTTCCGGCTCCAGCACGGTGTTGGCCAGATTGCCCGTGCCGTTAGTGCCGTTGCTGTTCTGGTCGCCGGCCGAGACGCCCGGCGGGGTCGAGGCGGTGCCGTAGGAGACGTAGAGACTGCTGTCCTGGGTCGGCTTATAGACCAGGCCGGCCTGGTAGTTGGTGAAGTTCCACTCGGCCTTGCGATGGGTGATCGCGGTCGCGGTGAAAACGCCGCTGGCCTGGGTCGACGTGTAGTCGTGGCCCAAGGTCTGGTAGTTGTCGTGGCGAACGCCCAGGTTCAGCAGCCACTTGTCGCCGAACTTGAGAGTGTCGAAGGCGTAGAGCGCCGCCGTCTTGCTAATGTTGTAATTGGCCGGGCTACGGTTGACGACGCCGGTCCACGGATCGTCGGCGTTCGGCGCGAAGACGTTGGTGCAATCGCCCTCGCCCAGATTGGCCTTGAAGGAGCCGGTCCAGACATAGCCGGTCGGGCACGACGAACCACCGGTCGTGAAGGTCGAATAGGTGGCGTTCAGGTTCTTCTCGCGGCTCAGCTCCAGGCCGACGTCGAAGCTGTGCTCGACCCCGCCGGTCACGGCCTTGCCGTGCAGGTCGGTGATCGCGGCGACGGTGGTGGTTGGGTTCCAGCGGGTCTTGGTGCCGCGCTTCATCCACCAGACGCCGTTGAGCAGCTGAGCCGGACCCGCGTCGCCGGGGTTGGTCAGGATGTAGTCGTTCAGGCTCTTGGAATAACGCAGCACCTGGCGGACGCCGAGGTTCTCGCTGATCTGGTGGTCGAACGCCAAGGTGGCGATGTCGGCCTTGGTCTTCTGGTAGTCGCGCGACTTCAGGCCGTAGAAGCTGTCGCGATCGACCTTGAGGATGCCCGAGGCGTCGCGCGGCTGGCTCGGCACCTTGGTGAACAGCGGCAGGCCGTAGTCGGGCATGTTGTCGCCGTCGAGGTGGTAGTAGCTCGCCACCAGCTGGGTCGGGCCGTTCAGGCCGAAGGCGATCGACGGGGCGACCCCCCAGCGGTCGAAGTCCACCGCCTTGCGGCCGGGCGTGTTGCCTTGCGTGCCCAGCAGGTTCAGGCGCACGGCGACGCCGTCGTTGATCTGGTGGTTCAGGTCCACGGTAGCGCGGACATATTCGTCGGTGCCGACCGCCAGCGCGCCGGTGGCGAAGTCATCGGCTTTGGGGGTCTTGGAGGTCAGGTTGATGCTGCCGCCGCCCGAACCACGGCCGCTATAGGCGCTGTCCGGCCCCTTCACGACTTCCACCTGCTCGAGATTGAACACCTCGCGGGTCTGGCCGCCGCTGTCGCGCAGGCCGTCGACGAAGATGTTGTTGCCGGAAGCCTGGCCGCGGATGAACGGACGGTCGGCCAGCGGCTGGCCGCCCTCGCCCGCCCCGAAGGTGATGCCCGGCGAGGTGCGCAGGATGTCCTGCAGCGAGGTGGCGGCGGTCTGCTCGATGATCTTGCGGGGGATGATCGTAATGGCCTTGGGCGTGTCGACCAGCGCCGCGGTCAGCTTGGGCGACTGGACCTCGGTGTTGCTGCGCTTGCCGTCGACCTTGACCCCCGACAGTTCGGTGGTGGCGGCGTCGGCCGTGGCGACCGGCGCTTCGGCGTTCGGCGCGGCGAAGGCCGCCGGGGCCATGGACAGGCCGGCCAAACCCGCGACGGCGGCGACGCCCAGCGCGCTGCGGGCTTGACTGCGAACGCCGGCGGCGACGGGCTTGGAAGTCTTTTGCATGTTTGAAACCCCAGCGAGCCGTCGGAGGAGCGCGGCCCTTTGTCGTAATTGCGACGCGTTCTTAGCTGGGGCGTTGCTAAGGTGCAATGATAATCATTTGCAGAAATGCGCGATCTTGACCGTACGCCCCAGCCTTGGGCGCAATTTCGCGGCTTCATGCGGATCACCGCTGAAGGTGTGGAAAGGGACGCGGAGCGCCGGACACCGTCCGGAGTTTGAATAAGAATACCGTTTCGACGAAGCCCGATCGCTCCGCGCGGCCGTTATCCGGAAGCCTGCGGCGCTGAGCCCTGTTAGGGCCTCGCCGCCTTGAAGCCTCCGACGGGCGGGCCAGGTCAACGAAGCCTGGTCCCGGACCGCGAGCCTGTCACCGCTCGCCTGCCGCCAAGCCGGCCCTCACGCCACGTCGTTTTTGTGTTCCAGGCCCGACCGGCTCCAGAGACGTGAGGTTTGACG
>NZ_JBAPVS010000205.1:0-12220 GCF_049283275.1 Caulobacter sp.
CATTCCCGCCCTTGTGGCGGGAACCCCTGGTTCAGATGACGGTGAAGCGAAATGGCGCGCTGGCGCGCCACACCCCTGCACCTGCGGCGGACAGAGGGGTTCCCGCCACAAGGGCAGGAATGACGGCAAAATTGAAGGCCATGGACGGCAGCGGCGCTTATCGCGCCAGGGCGTACACCCGAAACCGCCGCACCCGCAGGTGGCTCAAGGTGGTCCGCAGGCCGAACCAGCCGCGGGTGTAGGGCTCGGCGTCGTTCAGCTCGAACAGCTTGAGCTCGTCGTTCCAGTACTGGATCAGCCCGCCGTCGGCGATCAGCCGCACGGTCTGCCAGCGATTGGGAACCAGCATCTCGTCGGCCGCCGCGTGGTCGTGTTGCGGCAGCAGCGGCCGCTCGCCCGGGCGGCCGACATAGCGGCGAAAACGGGTGGAGGTGTTGGCGTTGCCGCCCTGGCCCACATAGTAGGTCTTCAGGGTGTCGTAGTCGGCGAAGGCGCCTGTTCGGGGCGTGGCGAGCGGGCTGCCTCCACCCGCGTCACGGGCCATCCAGAAGGCGTTCAGGTCGCTGACCCGGTCGTTGGGGCCGCCCGCCGAGACCGCCTGGGCCTGGTATTCGATCATCACCGGCCCGATCAGCTCGGGACGGAACCACAGGGTCAGGCCGGCGGGGGTGTCGATGTCGAGCACGCCGCCCTGGACGACGACCTTGGCCGGCTTCTCGGCCTCGAGGACCCACTGGTCCAGGCCATGGCGGAAGTCGTCGGCGTGCAGGCGGCGACCACGCCGAGGAAGCCCGTCCGAAGCGGCGAGGGCGGGGCCGGCGGCCAGACAGGCCAGGCCGGCCAGGAGAGTTCGGCGGCGCATCAGGCCTCCTCCATCGCGTCCAGTCCGCCCAGCGCCACGCGCCGCGTCGACTGCAACAGGATTGCCGGGCGCGGGTCCGGCGCCAGGGTCTCGATACGGACGTTGGTCAAGGTCAGACCGTCCACGTGTCGCGCCCACAGGCCGTGAGCGGGAGTCGGGCCGAACATGCTGGGCTCCGGATAGGCGTGGGCCATGTCGTCCGGCCGGCGGTCAGCCCAATCGGCTTCGCCGCCGCCGGCATAGACCAGGCGAATGTCGGTCAGCTCGACATCCTGGATCGGATCGCCCTCCAGGCCGGCGATCGTGGCGGCGTAGTCAGGCAGGATGTCCCAGGCGGTCAGGCCGCGCACGCTGACCCGCCGGATGGCGCCGCGCGTCGTGCCGTCCGGACCGCGTCCCCGGTCGCCCAGCCGCAGGAACAGCGGCGCGGTGGTGACCTCGCGCATGACGATGTCGCGGATCGTGACGTCCTCGATCACCCCGCCGTCGACGGTCTCCAGGGCCAGGCCCCGCGAGCGGGTGAACGTGCAGTCGCTGATGGTGACGTGGCGAAAGCCGCCGTTGGACTCGGTGCCCAGCTTGATCCGGCCGGTGACGCGATCCTGGTCCGGCGCGAGCTGCTGGGTGCGGCCCTCGGTCCCGTCCAACATCGTGCCTAGGTCGAAGCCGCTGACGTGGCAGCGGGTGATCTCGATGCGTTCGGTGGCCCGCGCCTCGCCCAGGGCCAGCGAGCTTTTCAGGACGATGGCGTCGTCGTTGGGCGTATTGACCCGGCAGTCGGCGATGGTCACGTCGCGGCAACAGTCGATGTCCAGGCCGTCGCGGTTGGTGTCTATGAGAAGGTTGCGGATGCTCAGGTCGTCGCAGCCGGTGGCCAGCACAGCGAAGTGACCGCCGCGCCAGATCGTGAAGCCGTCCAGGCGCACCCGGCGGGCGTTCTTCAGGGCGATGGCCTTGTTGCCCTGGCCGGCCATGGCCTCCAGGTCCGGAACGAGGATCGCCATCTCTTCCTCGGACAGACCCGCCATGCTGACCGGAAACTCGCCCGCCTGGCGCGTCCAGCGCGAGCCGGGGCCCTCTCGGGTCATGCCGACGCCGTCGATCAGGCCCGGACCGACGACGGCGACGTCCTCGACATCGTCAGCCCAGATCAGGCTGTTGCGCCAATGGCTGTGGCCGAAGTCCTGATAGAGGTCGAACGGATTGGGCTCGGCCGGATCATAGGCCCCGTCATGCCGGGCCGGATCGGCGGCCTCCAGCACGCAGTCCTCGTCGAGCCGCAGGGTGACGCCGCTCAGCAGCCGGATCGAGAACGACAGCCAGCGCCCGGCCGGCAGCAGCACCTCGCCGCCGCCGGCCGCGTGGGCGAACGCGATCGCCCCGTTGATCGCGTCGGTGTCCAGGGTCGCGCCGTCGCCCCGCGCCCCGAACGTTCGGACGTCGAACGGCGCGCGGGTCATGCGTAGAGGCCGTGCCGCTTGAAGAAGGCGCTCAGCAGGGCCGGCCAGGGCATGGCGACGCCGCCGGGACCCGTGAGGCCGAAACCGTGGCCGCCGGACTCGAAGATGTGCAGCTCGCTGGCGATCTTCCGAGCTTGCAAGGCCTGGAACATCATCAGGCTGTTCTCCATCGCCACCACCTTGTCGTCGGCCGCGGCGGCGATGAAGGTCGGCGGGGCGTCGGCGGGGATGTCGTGCTCGGCCGAGACCGCCAGGCGCTGAGCGTCGGTCGGGTTGGTCCCCAGCAGCGACTTCAGCGAGCTGCCGTGGGCGTGTGGCGCGGTCAGGGTGACGACCGGATAGAACAGGCCCGCCGCCATCGGCCGGGTCGGCAAACGGTCGGCCGCGTCGATCGGGGCGTAGGTCTGGGTCGCGAATCGCGTGGCCAGCCGGGCCGCGACGTGGCCGCCGGCCGAGAAGCCGGTCACCGCGATCCGCTCGGGATCCAGGCCCCACCTGGCCGCATTGGCGCGGATCAGGCGGATGGCGCGCTGGGCGTCCTGCAGCGCCACGTCCGGCCCCGCCGCCCAGCCGTCGGCCGGCAGGCGGTAGTCCATCACGAAGGCGGTCACGCCCTGGTCGGCGATCCAGGCGTCGATCGATCCGCCGGCCTTGCTGACCGCCACGCGGATATAGCCGCCGCCGGGGATCATCAGGATCGCCGCGCCGTTCGGCTTAGCCGGCCGGCGCATCATCAGCCAGGGCTTGGTGACGTTCAGAAAGGCGGTGTCGTTGGGATCGCCGCCGGGCTTGCGCAGGATCACCTGCTCGGTGACCGTGACCGCCTCGCCGCCGGGCGCCTTGCCGGGCCACAGGTCCATGACCTCGATGGTCGAGGGCGCGGCCGTCTGGGCCCGGGCCAGGCTGGGGGCGGCCAAGGCCAGGGCGCCCAGGCCCAAGAGCGAGCGACGATCAGGCGCCATTTCAATTCCCACGGGGAGCCTCGGTGCTGTGCGCGGCGCTGGGGGCCAGGACGAACGTATCGGGCGAGGGCGGTTTGCCCGGGTCGAACGGCGGCAGGCCGTCGAGCAGGTGGGCGGCCAGGTCGGGGACCTGCGATCGGAGGCCCGCCACCACGCACTGGGCCAGCACATAGGCGCCGTAGTTGTTGTGATGGGTGGCGTCCTTGCCGCCGTCGCCGAACGCCTTCGGCGCGTCGGCGGGGCCCAGGGCCTCGTAGAACGCCGCGCTCATCGTCAGCAGGTCGATCACCGGGACGCCGGTCTCGCGGCCGACGGCGCGCACGGCTTCGGGGTAGTCGCCGTGGGTGTTCACGATCTTGCCCGCCGCGTCGAACTTGCGACGGTGCATCGAGGTCACCAGCACCGGCTTGGCGCCGCGTCGGCGGGCCTCGCCGATATAGGCCTTCAGATAGTCGCGATAGGTGGTGGCGGCCTCGGCGTAGGTCTGGGGCCAGCCCACCTTCTGGTCGTTGTGTCCGAACTGGATCAGCATCCAGTCACCCGGCTTGATGCGGCTCAGAAGCTTGTCCAACCGGTGTTCGAACAGGAACGATTTCAAGGTCTCGCCGGACTCCGCGTGATTGGCCACGCTGATGTCGGACTTGAAGAACCGGGGCAGCATCTGGCCCCAGCTGGCGCCCGGCTCGAAGCGCTGGTCGGTCACGGTGGAGTCGCCGGCCAGGTAGACCACGGGCACGCTCACCGGCTCGACCCGCAGGCGGCGCACGGCCGGCGCCGGTCCGCAGAACTCCAGGGTCAGCTTGTCGTCCCAGTCGTACGAGCCTTCCTCGCGCGGGTTGAGCAGCACCCGCACGCCGCCGGGGGCGTTGGGCGGCGGGGCGGTCAGGGCGTCGGTGCGGACGTTGACGACGAAGTCGACGGTCGCCGTCTTGCCGGGCCCGGCGATGATCCGCTCGGCCATCAGGCGGCGGGACTCGGCCTTGACCGTGGTGTCGGACGCGGCCTTGCCGCCCAGCTCCAGCGTCACCCGATAGTCGCCCTCGGGCACAGCCAGCGAGAAAAGCAGGGGACCGTCGGCGGGGGAGGGCTCGAAACCGTGGCCGACGGCGGGGTTGTAGACGGCGTCGCGGGCGACCCGGACATGTCCCGGCGCGGCCTTGTCGCCGCCGAAGTCGAAGGCCCAGCTCTGCATCGGTTTGCCTGGTTCGGCGGCCCAGCCGGTGGTCGGGGCGACGGCGAGCGCGGCGAGGACGGCGCGTCTATGCATCGTCAAGGCGCGGCCTCCTTCTGTCTCACCGTTGGGCGATCTGCGTCGCTCTGCGTCGACCCCAGAAATATCGGCCGCGCCGCGCCAAGGCAATATATTTCACATTTCGAGACATGGTCCCGCAAAATGGAACTCGAGGTTCGTCGCGGGCAGGGTGAGCGTCTTCCGCGCCCGCCGGCCTGAACGCCGCTGGCGGCCCAGAGCCGTCTTCGTTTCGAAATGCAGGGGTTTGGAAATGGTCGGGGCCCAGATCATTCGATCTGGGCCCCGATGGTGCCACGACTGGGACTCGAACCCAGGACCTCAGCCTTACCAAGGATGCGCTCTACCACTGAGCTACCGCGGCGAAGAGGAGGGGGCGTATAGCGAACCAAAGGCCGTTGGCAAAGACAAAATCGTCTTGACCGATCGTCGCAGCGATTTCACCTGTGGACGTATGAGCCGGAACCCCAAGCCCCACAACGAGAAAGCCGCGCGCGAAGCGCGGCTGGCCCAGGCGCTGCGCACCAATCTTCGCCGCAGGAAGGCCGCGCCCGCCGGAGCGGACAAGGGGGCGGCCAAACCGGAATCATCCCCTTCAGGCGACGAGACCCTATCCGACTGAGGAGGAACCTTGAGGAATCCGTGCAGCCCCTTGCGCGAGGCCTTGCAACCAGTAGAACCGCCCTTTCACATGTGACCGCGCGGCGACATCCCCGACTGGCCGCGCGACGAGGGACTTTCATTGGATCGTATCGTCATCACCGGCGGCGTGCAGCTGAACGGGATCATCCCGGTGAGCGGCGCCAAGAACTCGGCCATCAAGCTGATGGCGGCCAGCCTGTTGACCGATCAGCCGCTGCGGCTGACCAACATGCCGCGCCTGGCCGACACCAAGTTCTTGGGCAAGCTGCTGACGCGTCTGGGCGCGAACGTCGACGAGCGCGAGGGGCCGGACGGTTCGGAGACGGTGCTGCACGCCGCCGAGATCACCAGCGGATTCGCGCCTTATGACCTGGTCCGCCAGATGCGGGCCTCGTTCAACGTGCTGGGCCCGCTGATCGCTCGCACCGGCCAGGCCAAGGTGAGCCTGCCGGGCGGCTGCACCATCGGCGCGCGGCCCGTGGACCTGCACCTGCAGGCCCTGGAAGCCCTGGGCGCCAAGATCGACCTGCACGAAGGCTATGTCTACGCCCAGGCCCCGCGCGGCCTGAAGGGGGCGGAGATCACCTTCCCGTTCGTGTCGGTGGGCGCCACCGAGCACGCCATGCTGGCCGCCGTGCTGGCCGACGGCGTCACCCGCATCCACAACGCCGCCTGCGAGCCTGAACTGCTGGACCTGCAGATCTGCCTGAACGCCATGGGCGCCAAGGTGGAGGGGGCGGGCACGCCGACCATCACCATCACCGGCGTCGCCAAGCTGCACGGCGCGACCCATTCGGTGATCCCCGACCGCATCGAGATGGGCACCTACGCCGTGGCCGCCGCCATGGCCGGCGGCGAGGTCCAGCTGACCCGCGCCCGTCCCGAGCTGATCGACAGCCTGCTGGTCAAGCTGGAAGAGGCCGGCGCCGGCGTCGTCCGCACCGAGGACGGCGTCATCATCAAGCGCAGCGGCCATCGCCTGAACGCCGTGGATGTCGAGACCCAGCCCTATCCCGGCTTCGCCACCGACCTGCAGGCCCAGTTCATGGCCCTGATGACCACGGCCAAGGGCGAGAGCCGGATCCGCGAGACCATCTTCGAGAACCGCTTCATGCATGCCCCCGAGCTGATGCGCCTGGGCGCCGACATCTCGGTGTCGGGCGGCGAGGCCCTGGTGCGCGGCGTCGAGCGGCTGGAAGGCGCCGAGGTCATGGCCACCGATCTGCGCGCCTCGGTCAGCCTGGTGATCGCCGGCCTGGTGGCGCGCGGCGAGACCACGGTGAGCCGCATCTACCACCTGGACCGCGGCTTCGAACGGCTGGAAGAGAAGCTGGGCGCCTGCGGGGCCCAGGTGCGCCGTATCAAGGGCGATGTCGAAGGCGAGCTCGATCATGACTGACACCCTCAAGCTGCTGGCCCAGGACGCCGACGACCTGGCGGTGATCTCGGCCGCCCTGCAGGACGCGGTGGCCAAGATCGGCGACATCCGCTGGGACGCCTCGGCGCGCACCCTGACCCTGGCCTGCAACCGCTTCCGCTGGGAATCGGGAGCCAAGAAGGGCGAGCGCATCCGTTCGGCCCTGCAGCTGGGCGACGTCACCGGCGTCCAGGCCCGTAAGCTGCGGCGCGACGCCAAGGGCGCGGTGGTCGAGCTGCTGTCGGTCGCGTTCGAGCCGGGCGAAGCGCCGGGCGGCGCCGTGCTGCTGACCTTCGCGGGCGGCGGCGACCTGAAGGTCAGCGTCGACTGCCTGGACGTGATCCTGGCCGACGTGTCGCAAGCCTGGTCCACCCCGCGCCGGCCGGGGCACGCGGACTAGGGCCGCGCCCAGGCTCGGCGTCGCAAGTCCGGATCGGACGTGTTCACACGTATTTTGCTGGCCATGGCGGCGCATCATGGCTATCGCGCGGTATGATCCAACCTCATCCCTCCGGCGGCTATATCCTTGAAGAACTCTCGGTCGGGATGGTCGCTGAAAAGCACGTCCCCATCACCGAAGAGCGCATCCAGCGTTTCGCCGAGGCGTCGGACGACTTCAATCCCGTGCACATGGACGAGGCCTTCGCGTCCAAGACCGCCTATCGCGGCCGGATCGCGCACGGCCTGCTGTCGGCCTCGTTCGGGTCGGCCGTGGTCGGCACCATCCTGCCGGGCGCGGGCGCGATCTATCTGAGCCAGACCCTGGGCTTCCACAAGCCGGTGCGTATCGGCGACGTGGTGACGGCCCGCGTCACGGTTTCGGCCGTCGACGAGGTGAGCGCGCGGGTCACCCTGCGCTGCGAGGGCCTGATCGGCGACGAGCTGATCATGGACGGCGAGGCCGTCGTTCGCGTCCCGCGCCGTCGCCGGCCCGCCAAGGACTGAACCCGGCGCCGTCGCGGCAATCTGGCGAGACGGCGCTCGCGTGCTTAACTCCGCTCCGGACGGCGCGCGACCGGCGAGCCGTCCCTTGAGGGAGGCGACCATGGTCATTTTCAGCGTGCTCTATCCCGCCACGCCCGGCGCCAAGTTCGACCAGGCCTATTACGACGCCGTCCACATCCCGCTGGCCAAGGAGGCCTTCACGCCCACGGGGTTGAAGGACGTCCAGGTGCTGAAGGGGCTGCCGGGACCGGACGGAAGCGCGGCGCCGTTCGTGTGCATGGTCCACCTCACCTTCGAAAGTCCCGAAGCCCTGGCCGCCAGCCTGGGCGGCCCTCGCGCCCCCGAGGTGCTGGCCGACGTGGCCAAGTTCACCGACATCCAGCCCGTCACCCAGGTCAGCGCGCCGGGGTAAGGACGCGATTGGGGGCAGGCCCATGCGCCCGCCCCCAGCCCCGCCGGCGATCATGGTTAATGCGCCCTTAACCCTGTTCCCGCCATTTGATCCCGTGTTTCAGACCGTCGCGATTCGTGATCTCGCGGCGACTTTTCGAGGGCGGCATGGTCAGCAGCGTCACCAACGGCTACGCGACGAACCCCTATCTCGCCACCGGCGCGGCCAGCACGACGGCCGCGACGACAGCGGATAAGAGCGAGGCCTCCAGCGCCGCCGCGGCCAAGACCAGCGGCTCCGGCGACAAGGTCACCCTGTCGGCCGAGGCCCAGGCCGCCCTGGCCGCCCAGACCGACAACCGCACCACCGACGCGGTGATCGCCTCGGCCCGCTCGGCCCTGGACAAGCTGCTGGCCGGCGCCAAGGCGTCCAGCGCCCTGAAGGACGGCAAGGCGACGATCGACGTGTCGGGCCTTGATCGGCGCAGCCTCTACGCCATCGCCAGCAACAAGGGCGGCAAGTTCTCGATCGAGGAACAGGTGGTCGCCAGCCTGCAGATGAAGGCCAACCGCGATACGGCCCTGTCGGCCTCGGCCTCGGTCATGCGGGTGACCGGCGACTATGCGGGGCTCTACAAGGCGGCCCTGGCCAATCTGGAGGCCGCGGGTCCCGAGGAAAAGGCCATGGGCCAGTGGGCCAAGGACAAGGCCGCCCTGACCGAGGGGCTCGCCCAGGCCACCGCCAAGCCCGGCGTCGCGCCCAGCGGCATCGACGGCGATCCGGTCGCGGCCTATCTGAAGGAGGTCGGCGGGGTGGTCGCCAATCCGCGCACCCGCGACATCGGCAAGGTCGCCTCCGACGTCCGCGCGGTGCTGGACAAGCAGTACGCCACCGCGACCAAGGACGGCATGGCGACCGGCCCCGACGACGGCGAGATCGACTTCTCCAAGTTCGACGACCGCTCCCTGGCCGCGGTGGCCCTGAACAAGGGCGAGCAGTTCTCCGAGCACGAGATCGCCCAGGCGGCGGCCGAGGTGAAGACCCGCAGCCGCGACAGCGTCTCCAGCACCTACGCCGCCACCAAGGGCCTGGACGGCTCGGCCTTCGGCAAGAGCCTGATCACCCAGTACGCGGGGATGAGCGACGAGGAACGCCAGGCCTCCGGCTGGACCCCGGCGCTCTACGACAAGATGGTCGAGCTGCAGAACCTCTCCGACAAGCTGGCCTCGCTGTTCAACAGCGACGGCAGCGTCAACACGGGCGGGACGAGCCTGCTGGACTATCTCTAGCGGCGATTCACCCACGGCGGGGGGATCGGGCGCTCAAAGCTCCCTTCCACTTTCCCCGTGACGACCCCTGTTCGCTGACCCATGCTCGGCCCGCGACACGATCGCGGGGGCGACATGGACCAAGACCAAGCCGGCAACACCCTCTGGAACCCGGACCTGGCGCCGACCACGGCCGCCCAGCGCACCTGGAAGGCGCGCCACTATGCGGCCCTGTGGCTGGGGATGGTCATCGCCGTGCCGGCCTACATGCTGGCCGCGGGCCTGATCGAGCAGGGGATGTCGGCGACCCAGGCGGTGTGGGCCGTGCTGCTGGGCAATGTCATCGTGCTGATCCCGATGCTGCTGATCGGCCATGCGGGAGCCAAATGGGGCGTGCCCTATGCGGTGCTGGCCAGAGCCTCGTTCGGCTGGCGGGGCGCGCGGGCCCCGGCCCTGGCGAGGGCGATCGTCGCCTGCGGCTGGTACGGCATCCAGACCTGGATCGGCGGCGGGGCGCTGCTGACCCTGCTGGGGGTGATGGTCGGCAAGAGCCTGGTCGGGCCGATGGTCCCCGTGCTGGGGATCGGCGTGGGCCAACTGCTGTCGTTCGCCGCCTTCTGGGCCATCCAGCTGCTGTTCGTCACCAAGGGCCTGGAGACGGTGCGCAAGCTCGAGACCTGGACCGCCCCGGTCAAGATCGTGGTCTGCGGCCTGCTGGTCTGGTGGGCGCTGTCCAAGGCCGGCGGCCTGGGTCCCATCCTGCACGAGCCCAGCGCCTACGACGCCGGCGGCGCCAAGGCGGGCCGGTTCTGGCGGGACTTCGGTCCGGCCGTCACCGCCATGACCGGCTACTGGGCGACCCTGGCCCTGAACATCCCCGACTTCACGCGGTTCGCCCGCACCCAGCGCGACCAGATCGTCGGCCAGGTCGTGGGCCTGCCCGGTCCCATGGCCCTGCTGGCCGCCATGAGCGTGATCGTCACCTCGGCCACGGTGCTGATCTACGGCAAGCCGATCTGGGACCCTGTGGCGCTGTCGGGAAACATCGGCGGGATCGCCGTGCTGGTGGGCCTGCTGATCATCAGCCTGGACACCGTGTCGTGCAACATCGCCGCCAACCTGGTCGGCCCGGCCTACGACTTCTCGGCCCTGTGGCCCCAGCGGATCAGCTACCGCACCGGCGGCTACATCACCGCGGCCATCGGCGTCCTGATCATGCCGTGGAAGCTGCTGGAGAGCACGCAAGGCTACATCTTCGTCTGGCTGACCGGCTACGGCGCGCTGCTGGGGCCGGTGGCCGGCATCCTGATCGCCGACTACTGGCTGCTGCGCCGCGCCCGCCTCGACGTCGAGGCGCTGTATGATCGGACGGGGCGCTACACCTACTGCAAGGGCTGGAACCCGGCGGCCGTGGCGGCCTTCGCGATTGGCGTCGCGCCCAACCTGCCGGGCTTCCTGAAGGCGGCGGGACTGCCGGCGGCTGCGGGGATCGGGGCGCCGTGGACGGGGCTGTATGACTACGCCTGGTTCGTCGGGGCGGGGATCGCGGCGGTGATCTATGTGGCGGCGATGCGGTTGGGGAGTGGGGCGCGGGGGGCGGCGGTGGGGTAGGGCGGCAGCTTTTCGACCTTCTCGGGTCTTCGCAAGGTCCGCGATCAGTCCTCGGGGCCTAGTGTCCGTTTTCGGGAACGCAGCCAATTTCCGTTTCCGACCCTAAGCGGAAGTTGGGAAGCTCCGCTTTCGGGCAGATCGTGATATGTGAAGCTGGATATTCACGAGGGAATTGCGGCAATGTTGGAGCGAGCGCGGACGTGATTGATTGCCGCCACTAACATCTCGGAAATCGTGGCGAACTCGTGAGTGTGTGTTCAACCGCATGATCAAGAGGGGCAATAATGGTTCATCAAATCCGTTTGGGTGGAAAAGCCCGACCCTTCTTCGGCAGATCATTGGCCGGATTGCTTCTCATATTCGGCGGCGCGAGCGCTCGTAGCGAGCCAGTCTTTGCGCCCGCCGGCGAAAATCCGTTCTCAGCACTGTTCGGCGAGTGGACGCTCAAGGACGACAAGTTCCAGTACGTCGGCGACGGTCGAACCATCGAAACACAGATAATACCCAATCATCACACCGAATGCGCGAGGGTGAACACTGACCGCAGCATACTCTGCGTCGTCAAAGCCGGTGCGTTGAACGGTCACACGTTGTGGACCTACGACGCGTCGAAACAACAGGTGCATTGGCTCTCGCATTTCGGGACGGAGCGCACCGGCTTCGGCGCCGGAACATTCGACAAGGCTTCCAACCTGACGTTCAAGGTGAGTTTCACGGACGAGCCCGAAGGCAGCTATCGCAAGTATCGCTACGAGTGGGTGTCGCCAGACGAATATACTTTGAAGTCGACACAATACGATGGCCACGGTCGTGCAACAGGGAACTGGTACGGCGGCACTTTCGTCCGTCTGCCGGCCTCGGCGCTCGCTGTTGCAGTTCCAACTAGCCCGCCTGCCACCGGAATGGCGTATTCGGTGGAAGACGATACTCAGAAGGTGAAAGCCATCCTGAAAAAGATCGACGCGGACATCACTGACACCAGCATCTACAGCGAAGACGTCGTTCACATGGCGCAGGGAAGCCGCGCAATTACGAGTAAGGCTGAGCTGCAGAAGGTGCTTGCTGCCGAGGTGTCACATGGCCGATCCAACATGACCCATGAGATTGTGACACTTCACTCCTATTCCGACATGGTCCTGACCAGGGGACGGGTTAAAGGCACTTGGCATCCTGCGAACGGCGGAAGTCCTATCCCGTTCGAGACGAACAACATCATCACCTTTCGGCGAACAGCGGACGGGTCGCTCAAGGTCTGGCACGTTATCTTCAACCGGGTTGAGCTTGAGCGGAATCAGCCCTGAGCTCCACGTGCACTTTCGAAATCCGCTCCCCAATGTCCGTTTTGCCACCCATCTCGGACTTCCAGAACGTCCGCTTAGAAGTAAGCCCCCATCCGCCCCGGATGGGGCCGCG
>NZ_JBAPVS010000206.1:0-5732 GCF_049283275.1 Caulobacter sp.
TCCTCCCCCTCTGGGGGAGGTGGCCCGGAGGGCCGGAGGGGGTCTTCTGCGTATCAAGACTTGCACCCGTCCCAAAAACCCGCATCTAGGCCCCATGCGTCGCTTCAACTCCGCCGATCCCGCTTTCCCCGCCGCCTTCAAGGCCTTCCTCGACGAGCGCCGGGGCGGGCCCGAGACCGTCGATGCGGCCGCGCGCAACGTGCTGGACGCCGTGCGCGCCGACGGCCTGGCCGCCGTGCTCAGCTTCACCAGCCGCTTTGACGGCGTCGAGCTGACCGAAGACACCATCCGCGTCACCGCCGACGAGATCGCCGCCGGCGCGGCCGAATGCTCGACCGAAGTGCGCGAGGCCATCGCCTTCGCCGCCGCCCGCGTCCGCGCCTTCCACACCCGCCAGCGTCCGACCGACCAGTCGTGGACCGACGAGGCCGGGGTGCAGCTGGGCTGGCGCTGGACGCCGCTGGAGGCCGTGGGCGTCTATGTGCCCGGCGGCCGCGCAGCCTATCCCTCGACCGTGCTGATGAACGCCGTGCCCGCCCAGGTGGCCGGCGTCGACCGCATCGCCATGGTCACCCCGCCCGGCAAGCTTGAGCCGGCCGTGCTGGCCGCCGCCAAGGAGGCCGGGGTCACCGAGATCTGGCGGATCGGCGGGGCCCAGGCCGTCGCCGCCCTGGCCTATGGCGCGGGCCCGATCCAGCCGGTCGACAAGATCGTCGGCCCGGGCAACGCCTATGTCACCGCCGCCAAGCGCCGCCTCTACGGCGTGGTCGGCATCGACGCCCTGGCCGGTCCGTCCGAGATCGTCGTGGTGGCCGACAAGAACAACGATCCGGCCTGGATCGCCGCCGACCTGCTGAGCCAGGCCGAGCACGACCCGGCCGCCCAGTCGATCCTGATCACCGACGATCCGGCCTTCGCCCAGGCGGTGTCCGACGCCGTCGACGCCCTGCTGAAGACCCTGGCGACCGGCGTCGACGCCGCCGCCTCGTGGCGCGACCACGGCGCGATCATCCTGTGCCCGCTCGACGACAGCCCGCGCCTGGTCGACCTGCTGGCCCCCGAGCACGTCGAGTTCGCGATCGACGAGCCCGAGCGCCTGGCCGACCGCGTGCGCCACGCCGGGGCGATCTTCCTGGGCCGCCTGACGCCCGAAGCGATCGGCGACTACGTGGCCGGCTCCAACCACGTGCTGCCCACCAGCCGCGCGGCGCGCTTCCAGTCGGGCCTGTCGATCTACGACTTCCTCAAGCGCACCTCGATCGTGAAGTGCGACGCGGCCTCGTTCGGCATCCTGGGGCCGCACACCGTCGCGCTGGCCAAGGCCGAGGGCTTGCCGGCCCACGCCCTGTCGGCGTCCATTCGATTGCCAACCAAGCCGTAAGGGGCAAGTCTGCCGACGATGTCCGATCCCCAGGCCAACCAGTTCCTGAAATCCATCCTGATCGACGAGGACAGCCTGGCGGCCGCGTCGCGCGACCAGGAGCAGGAACGGCAGGTGGCGATCTTCGACCTGCTGGACGGCAACTATTTCGAGCCGGTCGAGTCGAAGGGCGGTCCCTATGACCTGAAGCTGTCGCTGGTCGAGAATCGCCTGGCCTTCGACATCGCCGGTCCAGGCGTGCCCGAGCGTCGGCACCTGCTGTCCCTGTCGCCCTTCCGGGGGGTGATCAAGGACTACTTCATGATCTGCGACAGCTACTATTCGGCGATCCGCAATTCCTCGCCCCAGCAGATCGAGGCCTTGGACATGGGCCGGCGCGGCTTGCACAACGAGGGCTCGAACCTGCTGCGCGAGCGGCTGGAGGGCAAGGTCAAGACCGACCTCGACACGGCCCGCCGACTGTTCACCCTGATCTGCGCGCTGCACTGGCGGGGGTAGGGATCGTGCCGTCGGACCTCCCGGGCGCGGTATTGTTCGCCTGCAACTACAACCGCGTGCGCTCGCCTATGGCCGAGGCGCTGTTCAAGCATTTCTACGGCACGCGGGCGTTCGTCGATTCGTGCGGTCTGAAGCCCGACCTCGATGAGGGCGTCGATCCGTTCGTGGCCGTGGTCATGGACGAGATGGGCCTGGACGTCAGCGGCCACAAACCCAAGAGCTTCGCCCAGTTGGAGGACGACAGCTTCGATGTGGTCATCTCCCTGACTCCCGAGGCCCAGCACCGGGCCGTCGAACTGGCGCGGGACCGGGCCACCGACATCGAATACTGGCCGACCCACGACCCGACCCTTGCGGACGGCTCGCGCGACGCCATGTTGGCCGCCTACCGCGAGGTGCGTGACGCTCTGGCCACGGCGATTCGACAACGTTTCGGCGCGCCATCGACGTTCGGGGGGTGAATGCGCTATACACCCCGCCTCGCAGCCGCGATCCGCTCTCCGACTCAATCGTCGCGAGGGCTCTACCGGCATGGCGTCACCCGTTTTGAGAGGCCTGATGGCTAAGGAAGAACTGCTCGAGTTTCCCGGTACGGTCAGCGAATTGCTGCCCAACGCGACCTTCCGCGTGACGCTGGAGAACGATCACGAGATCATCGCTCACACCGCCGGCAAGATGCGCAAGAACCGCATTCGCGTGCTGGCCGGCGACAAGGTGCTCGTGGAAATGACGCCCTACGACCTGACCAAGGGCCGCATCACCTACCGCTTCAAGTAGGGCTGGCGATGGTCGTCCAGCGGACGCCGCTGGTCCTGGCCAGTGCGAGCCCCCGGCGCCTGGACCTGCTGGCGCAGGTCGGCGTCGCCCCGGATCGGGTCGATCCCGCCGACATCGATGAGACGCCGCTGCGGGACGAAACCCCGCGGCGCCATGCTCTGCGCCTGGCGGTCGAGAAGGCGAGGGCGGTCGCGGCCCGCTCGCCCGGCTGCCTGGTGCTGGCCGCCGACACCGTCGTGGCCGTCGGCCGCCGCATCCTGCCCAAGGCCGAGACGCCCGAGCAGGCGGCCTATTGCCTAAAGCTGCTGTCGGGCCGCAATCACAAGGTCCTGACCGGCGTGGCCGCCATCGCTCCCGATGGGCGCGAGGCCTCGCGGCTGGTCGAGACCCGCGTGCAGTTCAAGCACCTCTCCGCCCAGGAGCAGGCCGACTACCTGGCCGGCGGCGAATGGAACGGCAAGGCGGGCGGCTATGGCGTGCAAGGCGTGGCCGGCGGCTTCATCATCGACCTGCACGGCTCCTACACCGCGGTGGTCGGCCTGCCGCTGTACGAGACGCTGAACCTGCTGACCGGCCTGGGCTATCGAAAATGAGCGAACGTCGCGCCTACCTCTATACAGGCATCGGCGAAACGGTCGGGGTCGTCACCCTGGACGGTCGTCCGGAACGGCTGGTCGCCCAATGGGACGGCGATGACCCCTTGGACGCCGAGGGCGTGCGGGGGGTGGCCCGGGTCAAGAAGATCGAGCGGGCCTTCAATTCCGCCTTCGTCGCCCTGCCGGGCGGCGCGGATCTGCTTCTGGCCCTGAAGCCCGACATGCCCAAGCTGATCGAGGGCCAGTTGGTCGAGATCGAGATCCGCAGCCCCTCGCGCCGCGACAAGTCCGGCGTGGCCCGTTATGTCGGCCCGGCCGAGGGCGAGCCGCGCGTGCTGGCCCACGCCCCGACCATCGACGAGCTGCTGCGCCTCTGGGTGAAGTCCGGTTCGCCGACCCAGGGCCAGGCCGCCCTGGAGGCCGTCGAGGCGGCCGAGGCCGAGGCCTTGGCCACCGTCTTCGCCCTGCCGGGCGGCGGCGACGTCAGCATCGAGGCGACCCGCGCCCTGGTGGCCGTCGATGTCGACCTCGGGGGACGCGAAGGCGACTCCAAGAAGGCCGCTCGCGCCGCCAACATGGCCGCCTTCACGACCGCCGCCCGCATCCTGCGTCTGAAGGGCCTGGCGGGACTGGTGGTTTTCGACCTGGTCGGGCGAGGCCATGACGGCCCGGCCCTGACCACGGCGGCCCGCAACGCCTTCGCCGTCGACAATCCCGGCGTCGGCCTCGGCCCGATCAGCAAGTTCGGGGCGCTGGAGATGATCGTGCCGCGCCGGACCAAACCGATTCTCGACAGGCTGTTGGACGAGACGGGCGCCCTTACGGCCCGCGCCGGCGCCCTGCGGCTGGTCCGGGCCTTCGAGCGCGAGGGCAGGGCGGACCCCGGCGGCAAGCTCGTGGGCCGCTGCGGTCCCGCCGTGGCGGAGGCCTTCGCCGCCCTTGACGCCGCCCTGGCCGACAAGATCGGCCGCCGCTTCACCCTGGCCGTCGCCGCTGACTGGCCCAACGATCGCCTGGAGGTCTCGTCCTCATGAGCGCCTGTCCTATCTGCAAGAAACCCGCCGAGCTGGCCTTCCGGCCCTTCTGCTCCAAGCGTTGCGCCGACGTCGACCTGAACCGTTGGCTGTCGGACCGGTACGTGGTGCCCGGAGGCGACGAGGACGAGGAAAACCCGCCCTCCTCAGACTTGGCCACAGACTTCGATCGGGATTAGTTCGAGATCGCTTCAAGAGGGGCTGGACTTCGTTTTTAGCGTCCCCTATAGACGCGGCTCCCCGCCGTAGGGCGGGCGCCAAGGCGGTTTCGACCGCTTCTTAGGCCCAGGGCCTGGGTAGCTCAGTTGGTAGAGCAGCGGATTGAAAATCCGCGTGTCGGTGGTTCGAATCCGCCCCCAGGCACCATTCCTTCCAGACACGCTCTCAGAGAGCCCTGTTTCGATCGTCTCGCGGACCGGTGGTGTCTTCGCGGCCTTCGCCAAACACGAGACCGTACGCTCAGGCGGCGCCGAGAACTTGATCACGCCCGTCCCTCTGAGGGCAGATGTAAAATTTTAGCGGCGTCTTCGAGACGGAAGGCCAAGAGGGCTGCCGGCCGCCGCTGCAGGAAGGCCGACGCCTCTTCGAGCCGCTCCTTGAACGGCCTCCCAGGGAGCGGGAGGGGGTGTTGCGGACGGGTTCACGGGACCGGACCACCGTCGGAAACCTGTTTCCTCGACCCGAGCAATGCCAAGTTTGCGCCCGTTCCGTCCAGCAAAGTGTGGCCTTTCGCGTGCCGAGAGCCGGATCTGGCGCCGAATACCTCTAGAATGGAGCTGGTCATCCCAAGGATCACGCCGAACGGCGGTTAAAGTCCCATATACGACCTTTTCCCGGTTAGATTGCGCTCTGTCGTTATGCGTCGAAAGGTCGGGTCTGCGAGACCGATGTTTTGTAAACATGCTGCGATGCAGCATAGCTATTCTCTTTTGCGGAGAAAACCGCCCCTAAATCCTGATTTCCTATTTGTGCGGCGCGGCAAAGATGGTTGGGGCGCCAAAGTGATGGAGAATTTATGCTCCCTCCCACCCCTTGACGGTACGAAAAGGGGTTGCCAAAGGACCCCTGCCGCAATTCTAACATTGCGGTAAGGTCGAAGCCTCCTCGGGGGCGGCGATCACACGCGCTTCGAAACGATCCTTCTTGATGGGCATGAGCCCGGCTTGGGGGGCGTAACGGGTCGAGCGCAGCGAAGCGGGTCTGCAGGCGTCCGAGCAATCGGCCATCGTGCAGGCTATTCAAGTTAGGGTGGAGACGCTCTCGCGCGACGACCCTCGGTCCAAACGTGCTAGACCAATCAGGAACTGGCGACAGATGCTCGACATTAAACGGAAGACCCCCCTCATCGCTCTCGTCGGCGCCATGGCGCTGATGGTGAGCGCCCCGGCCTTCGCTCAGGACGCTGCGGCTCCTGCGCCGGCCACCACCGAAGCGGCCGCCCCGGCC
>NZ_JBAPVS010000207.1:0-6913 GCF_049283275.1 Caulobacter sp.
GGGAGAAGGCCCATGGCCAGGCATGAAGGCGGTTGTCAGTGCGGCGCGGTGCGTTACGCGGTCGAGGTCTCGCTCGACAACCTGATCACCTGCAATTGCTCGCGCTGCGGCAAGCTGGGTTCGGTGCTGGCCTTCGCGCCGGCCTCGGCGTTCGCGCTGCAGCAGGGCCAGGACGCCCTGACCGAATACCGCTTCAACACCCACAAGATCGCGCACCTGTTCTGCCAGACCTGCGGCATCGAATCCTTCGGTCGCGGCGTCGGGCCGGACGGGACCGAGATGGCGGCGATCAATGTCCGCTGTCTGGACGACGTCGACGTGTTCGCACTGGAGCCGCACAAGTTCGACGGCAAGTCGCGGTAGGCTTATCCGCATTCGACGTTGGACGTGAAAACGAGGACCACGCACCACGCTTTCATGTCGATCCGCCCTAGATCTTTAGGGCGCGACCGGCAGGGCCTACCAAGCCATGGCTCGGCATTTGGGCAGGCGGGCGCGGCTGAGGCGGCGCTTGGCGGCCTTGCCGCAGCCGACGATCATCGGCGCGTCGGCCCCGCGCAGCAGCGGCAGGTCGTCGAGGCTGTCGGTATAGGCATAGGCCCAGCGCTTGCCGTGGCCGGCCTCGTCCAGGGCCTGGCACTTGCGCTGGTGGCGGCAGTGGACGTCGGCGACCCAGCCGCCGGCCCGGCGCTTGAGCGAGGTGCCCAGCACGACGATGGGCCGGTTCAGCGGGGCGATCAGGGCCTGGGCCAGGACCGTCGGGGCGGCGGTGACGACCACCACCTCATCGCCGCCGGCCAAGTGGGCGTCCAGGATCTGCACGCCCGGACCGCGCCAATGAAGGGGCAGGGCCTTGGCCTGGAAGCGCGCGGCGAAGTCGGCGCAGGACTCGCTCAGCTTGCGTTCGGAGAGGCCGGCGGTGGCGATCCACAGCAGGATCGAGGCTCCGGCCCGCCGGGTGCGTGGCGCGATCACCATCGGAACGGCGACCGGCGCGACCAGCAAGGTGGCCAGAAGTCGGGGAACGGAGCGGCGAACCCGGCTCCACAGCCAGAGCGCCGTGGAATCGCCATCCAACAAGGTGCCGTCGAGATCGAAGACCGCGAGCATGGCCTTTTCTACCGCCCGAACCTGTCAGTCCTGTGTCACGCCTGTGGGCAGGATGTGTCGGGCTGTGGATAAAACGCGGCGAGGATCGGTTTCGTCTCGGGAGCAGGGAGGCGTGAAATCGCTTCCGAGACGGCGGTCAGGGGCACGAACCCGCGCGTTGGGGCTTGCTTTCTGGTCCGTTCGCGCCTATTTGCGCGGCCATTCCACACGTGGACGTGCGGCGACGCCGGGGAGACATCCCGTCGTTACCGTTCCGGTCCCGGTCCGAATTGTCGGAGCGGGGGTGTCCACGGAGGTTCAACCGGAAGAAGGAGACCTATCATGGCGCTTCCCGAATTCTCCATGCGTCAGCTCTTGGAAGCTGGCGCCCACTTCGGCCACCAGACGCACCGCTGGAACCCGAAGATGGACCGCTACATCTTTGGTTCGCGTTCGAACATTCACATCATCGACCTGTCGCAGTCGATTCCGCTCCTGCACCAAGCCCTGGTGAAGGTGCGTGAAGTCGCCGCCGCCGGCGGCCGCGTGCTGTTCGTCGGCACCAAGCGTCAGGCCAGCGACCCGGTCGCCACCGCCGCCAAGCGTTGCGCCCAGTACTACGTCAACCACCGCTGGCTCGGCGGCACCCTGACCAACTGGCGCACCGTCTCGGGCTCGATCGCGCGTCTGCGCGAACTCGAAGGCATCATGGGCGGCGAAGGCCAGGGCCGTTCCAAGAAGGAACTGCTGCAGCTGACGCGCGAACGCGACAAGCTGGAGCTGTCGCTGGGCGGCATCAAGGACATGGGCGGCATCCCCGACATCATGTTCGTGATCGACACCAACAAGGAAGCGATCGCGATCCTTGAAGCCCGCAAGCTGAACATCCCGGTCGTCGCCATCCTCGACACCAACTGCGATCCGGACGGCATCACCTACCCGATCCCCGGCAATGACGACGCCGCCCGCGCCCTGCAGCTGTACTGCGACCTGGTCGCCGACGCCGTGCTGGACGGTCTGGCCGCCGGCCAAGCCGCCTCGGGCGTCGACCTGGGCGCCTCGGTCGCTCCGATCGAACCGACCCTGGCCCGCGAACTGACCCCGGAACCGGTGGCTGAAGCCGCTGCTCCGGAAGCCGCCCCCGAAGCGGCTCCGGCCGTCGAAGCCGCTCCGGAAGCCGCTCAGGAAGCGACCGCCGAAGCGATCGAAGCCGTCGCCGAAGAGCCGGCCGCGAGCTGATTTTCCGATCATCGGATCGGGATTTCGGTCCCGATCCGGTCTTCGTGAACCTGACATGCGACCGGGCTATCAAGCCCGGTCGTAATTTTGTTTCACGCGTTTCCCGAAGGCGACCCGGTCGCGCAGGGGAATGCTCCGATATTCAATGGAGGAACTCATGGCTGAAGTGACCGCTGCGCTGGTGAAAGAACTGCGCGAAAAGTCGGGCGTCGGCATGATGGACTGCAAGAAGGCGCTGGTCGAAAACAACGGCGACATCGACGCGTCCATCGACTGGCTGCGCGAGAAGGGTCTGTCCAAGGCCGCCAAGAAGGCTGATCGCGTCGCCGCCGAAGGTCTCGTCGGCATCGTGGTCCGCGCCGAAGGGGCGGGGATGACCGCCGCCGCCGTCGAGGTGAACGCCGAAACCGACTTCTTGTCGCGCAACGAACTGTTCCAGAACGCCGTGCGCAAGATCGCCAGGGCCGGTCTGGACAACGAAGGCGTGGACGCCATCAGCGCGGCCACCACGCCCGACGGTGAAGTCGTGTCGGATCTGCTGACCCATCTGATCGCCACGATCGGCGAAAACATGGTGCTGCGCCGCTCGGCCAGGTTCGCCGTGGCTCATGGCGCCGTGGCGACCTACATCCACAACGCGACGGCCCCGGATCTGGGCCGCATCGCCGTGCTCGTCGCCATCGAAGGCGCTGGCGACCAGGCCAAGATCGTTGAGCTGGGCCGCAAGATCGCCATGCACGTGGCCGCCACCGCCCCGCTGTCGCTGTCGCCGGACGACCTGGACCAGGCCGCCATCGAGAAGGAGCGCCAGATCTTCACCGCGCAGGCGCTCGAATCGGGCAAGCCCCCGGCCGTCGTCGAGAAGATGGTCGAAGGCCGCATCCGCAAGTTCCTGGAAGAAGTCGTGCTGCTGAAGCAAGCCTTCGTCATGAACCCGGACCAGACCGTCGAGCAACTGGTCGCCGAGACCGGCAAGGAACTGGGCTCGCCGCTCACCGTGAAGGGCTTCGTTCGCCTGGCCCTGGGTGAAGGCGTCGAGAAGGCTCCGGAAGGCGATTTCGCCGCCGAAGTCGCCGCCATGGCCGGCCAAGCCTAGGTCTTTTCGTCGCCTTTCGGGGCGACGGACAGGACTCGCCTATGAAAGGCGCGGCGCGCATCAAGCGCGCGCCGCGCCTTTTTTGCGCCCGGGTCACGCATCTGCACGCGATCTGGCCGGTTTCAGCCCGGAAAACCGATCCCACTTTTTCGGAACGCGCACTATGTTGCGTCCCGACGACTCAGGAAGAGCCTCCGCATGTCCGAACCTCAGCACAGACCCTATCGCCGCGTGCTTCTGAAGGTTTCGGGCGAGGTGCTGATGGGCGACACGCCCTACGGCATCGACACCAAGACCGTCGAATCGGTGGCCGACGACATCCGCGAGATCGTCCAGTCCGGCGTCGAGCTGTGCCTGGTGATCGGCGGCGGCAACATCTTCCGCGGCATGGCCGGCGCGGCCAAGGGCATGGAACGCTCCAGCGCCGACTATATGGGCATGCTGGCCACGGTGATGAACGCCCTGGCCATGCAGGACGCCCTGGAGCGCATCGGCGTCTCCACCCGCGTGCAGTCGGCCATCCCGATGGCCACGGTCTGCGAGCCCTACATCCGCCGCCGGGCCCAACGCCACCTGGAGAAGGGCCGGGTGGTGATCTTCGCCGCCGGCACCGGCAACCCGTTCTTCACCACCGACACCGCCGCCGCCCTGCGCGCCGCCGAAATGCAGTGCGACGCTCTGTTCAAGGGCACCAGCGTCGACGGCATCTACAGCGCCGACCCCAAGAAGGATCCGGCGGCCAAGCGTTACGACACGCTCAGCTACATGGACGTGCTGGCCAAGGACCTGAAGGTCATGGACGCCTCGGCCGTGGCCCTGATGCGCGACAACAACATTCCGATCGTGGTCTTCTCCATCAAGGGACGCGGCAATCTGCTCAACGTCCTCAAGGGGCAGGGAACACACACCGTCGTTTCCGGCGACCGCGCCGCTTAAACTTCCAGCGAAGAGAGCCCAAGCCATGGCCAACGCCGAAAAACCCGTCCTGTCCGGCTACAAGGACCGCATGGACAAGTCCGTCCTGTCCTTGAAGGAGGACTTCGCCGGTCTGCGCACCGGTCGCGCCTCGTCCAGCCTGTTGGACCAGATCATGGTCAACGCCTACGGTTCGATGGTGGCGCTCAACACCGTGGCCTCGATCAGCGTGCCCGAGCCGCGCCAGATCAACGTCAACATCTGGGACAAGGGTGTTGTCGCGGCGGTCGAAAAGGCCGTGCGCAATTCCGATCTGGGTCTGAACCCGGTCGTCGAGGGCAACAATCTGCGGATCCCGATCCCGCCGCTGACCGAAGAACGCCGCAAGGATCTGTCGAAGATCGCCGGCAAATACGCCGAGGCCCAGAAGGTCGCGGTCCGCAACATCCGTCGTGACGCCAACGACGACCTCAAGAAGGCCGAAAAGGCTTCCGTCATCAGCGAAGATGAGCTGAAGAAGATGGAGACCGAGGTCCAGAAGATGACCGACGAGGCCATCAAACGCATCGACGAGGCCTTGAAAACCAAAGAACAAGAGATCATGCAGGTTTAGCATCGACCTGTGGGGGACGATGAGGGAAGGCTGAAGCGCATGGCGCCGACGACCGGCCTGCAGAATGTCGCGACGCGCGCCGGGGGCGCCAAGTCGGGCCAATCTCTGCATGTGGCCATCATCATGGACGGCAACGGCCGTTGGGCGAAGCGGCGCAACCTGCCGCGCGTCCTGGGCCATCGCGCCGGCGTCAACGCCCTGAAGCGGACCGTCGAAGGCGCCGCCGACCTGGGCGTGGGCGTGATGACGGTTTTCGGCTTCTCCACCGAGAACTGGAGCCGGCCGCCGCAGGAGGTCTCGGAGCTGATGGGCCTGCTGAAGGCCTATCTGGAATCCGACCTCGAGCGCCTGGCCCGCGAGGGCGTGAAGGTGCGGATCATCGGCCGCCGCACGGGCCTTGCCCCCGACGTGCTGGACGTCATCGAACGCGCCGAGCGCCGGACCAGCCATAACAGCGCCTTCCTGCTGCAGGTGGCGTTCAACTACGGCGGTCGCGCCGACATCGCCGACGCCGCCCGCGCCTTCGCCCGGGCCGTGGAGCGCGGCGAGGCCCGGGCCGCCGACCTCGACGAAGCCCTCTTCGAACAGCACCTGTCCACCGCCGGCGCGCCGGCCCCGGACCTCATCGTGCGCACCAGCGGCGAGCACCGGATCTCCAACTTCCTGCTTTGGGAATGCGCCTACGCCGAACTCGTGTATCAGGACGTCCTGTGGCCGGACTATGGACCTGAACACTTGGCCGCCGCGTTGACGGAATATCGCAGCCGCGACCGTCGCTATGGAGGTATCGCCGTCGATGACGTCGCCGTCGCCGGCTAAACGTTTCAACTGGAGCAACCTGCGGATCCGTGTCGCTTCGGCCACGGTGCTGGTGCCTACGGTCGTGGCCGCCGTCTGGTTCGGCGACGTCTGGTACCTGGGCTTGATCCTGGTGGGCGTCGCGTTGCTCGCCCGTGAGTGGGCCGAGATGAGCGCCAGGCGATCCGCGCTCGGCGTGGCCATGGCGATCGGCGTGGCTGTGGCGATCTCGGTGATCGTCGCCTATCGCGGTCACTATTACATCACCTGGCCCGTGGTGATCGCCGGAGCCCTGGCCGCGGCCCTGATGGCGCGTGGTGCGTTGGAGCGTCGGGCCGACGCCGCCTACGGCGTGATCTACATCGCCCCGGCCGTCATCGCGATGATCTGGCTGCGCCGCATGGACGCCGGCCTCAGCTGGACCCTGCTGCTGTTCACGGCGACCTGGTTCGCCGACATCTTCGCCTTCGTCGTCGGCAGCGCCCTGAAGGGCCCCAAGCTGTGGCCGCGGTATTCACCCAACAAGACCTGGTCGGGCTTCTTCGGCGGGCTGATCGCCGCCTCGCTGGGCGCGGTCGGCATCGTGGCTCTGTCTCAGGTCTTGCCCGCCTTGCCGGACCTGCATCTGGCCTGGCCGGTCGCCGCGGTGATCGGTCTGCTGGGCGGTCTGGCCACCATGGCCGGCGACCTGTGGGAATCGATGCTCAAGCGCCGGTTCGGCGTGAAAGACTCCGGCGACCTGATACCCGGCCACGGCGGCATGCTGGACCGGGTCGACGGCCTGATGTTCGCGGCGATCGTGGTCGCCGGGGCGCGGCTGCTCGACCAGTGGGGAGTGCTGCCTTGACCCACGCCCGCAATGCCGGGGTCCGCAAGGTGGTGGTGCTGGGCTCGACGGGGTCCATCGGCGTATCGACCCTGGACCTGTTCGAGCAGGCGGACGCCTCGGTCGAGATCCTGGCCCTGACGGCCGGCCGCAATGTCGAGAAGCTGGCGCAGCAGGCGCTGCGGTGGAAGCCCCTGGTCGCGGTCATCGACGACGAGGCCGGCTTGCCCGAGTTGCGCGAACGCCTGGCCGGTTCCGGCGTGCGCGCCGCGGCCGGCGCCGCGGCCGTCTCCGAAGCCGCCGCCATGGGCGCGGACTGGGTGATGTCGGCCATCGT
>NZ_JBAPVS010000208.1:0-8625 GCF_049283275.1 Caulobacter sp.
ACCTTGCCGCCCAGCAGATGATAGACCGGCTCGCCGCGCAGCTTGCCCAGCAGGTCCCACAGCGCCAGGTCGACGCCGGACAGGGCGTTCACGACGAGGCCCTTGCGGCCGTAGTACTGGGTGGAGAAGTACATCTGGTCCCAGATCTTCTCGATCTCGGTGGGATCGCGGCCTTCCAGGAACCGCGCCAGGTGTTTCTCGACGATATAGGCGGCGGGCTCGCCGCCCGTGGTCACCGCGAAACCGATCGTGCCGTCGGCGGCCTCGATCTCGACGACCAGCGTGCCCAGCACATTGATGCCGAAGCTCTGGCGGCTCTGACGGTATTCCGGATAGCGCGACATCGGGGTGGCGATATGGTCGTCGATCCAGTGACCTTCGCCCTGATCGTGATAGTCGGCCCCGCCGCCGCGGACGACATAGGCGCGAACCGCCTTGATGAGGGGAAACGGCATGGGAAAAACCAGCTCCAGCCCGATACTTCCTGGAAGGAAGCGATCAACTTAAAGGAAGAGGAGGGCTTATCGTGAGGCAAAGGCCTTCGACATGCTTGGCGAAACCTTGAACGGCCGCGCCTACCTCCCCGAGACGTCCTATGACACGGTGGCGCGCCCTGACTTTCGGTGACCGGGTCGTCGCCTTCGTCGCTTGCGTTAGGTACCATATTATGAGAGAGAGTGCTACAAAATGAAACGTGACGCGTCAAGGGGAGCCTCCGCGGTGGCCAAGGATGACAGCTCCAGCGGAAAGGCGCCCAGCGGCAGCCAGACGCTGTTCCGGGGGCTGGACCTGCTGGACGTGGTCGCCGATTCCGGCACGATCGGTTTGCCCGCCCTGGCCCAGCGCCTGGGCCTGACCCGCAGCACCACCCACCGCCTGGCCACGGCCCTGGTCGAGCGCCGACTGCTGTCGCAGACCCCGCGCGAAGGCTACAGCCTGGGCTCGAAGTTGCTGGAGCTGGGCTATCTGGCCGGCCAGCAGATGGACCTGCCGCGCCTGGCCCGCCCGCACCTCGAGCGCCTGTGGGAAGAGCTGGAGGACACCGTCCACCTGGGCGTGATGGAAGACGACCGCGCCCACTATCTGGACAAGCTGACCGGCCGTCGCCGGATCAACATCAGCTCGCGCGTCGGCGACCGCCAGCCGATCCGCTCGACAGGCCTGGGCAAGGCCCTGGTGCTGGACGAGACCGAGGAGCGCTGGCGCGAGCTTTATCGCAAGGAAGGCCCGCGCTCGGCGCACGGTCCCGACGAGGAACAGTGGATCGCCTGGATGCGCGACTACGCCAAGCGCGGCGTGGCCTACGACCTTGAAGAGAACGAGGACCGCATCCGCTGCGTCGCCGCGCCGGTCCGCGGACCCAGCGGCGCGATTGTCGCGGCCATCAGCGTCTCGGGCGCGGCCCAGTACATGGACGACGCGCGCATGGCCGACCTGACCGAGACCGTCCGCCAGTGCGCCAACGCCATCGGCGTCGAGCTGGGTTGGAACGAGAAGAGGGCGCCCGCCAAGCGGTAGGCTGTCCATAGTGCAGAGTGGAGGAACGATGCTTCTGAAGGACAAGGTGGTGCTGGTGACCGGCGCCTCGGGCGGGATCGGCAAGGCGGCCGCCATCGGTTGCGCCCAGCACGGCGCCGATGTGGCGATCAACTACCATTCCGACGAAGCCGGCGCCGCCGACGCCGTCGCCCAGATCGAAGCCCTGGGCCGCCGCGCCATCGCCGTGAAGGGCGACGTGGCCGATGTCGCCACCGCCAAGGCCTTCGTCGAAGCGGCCGTCGCCGCGTTCGGCCGGGTCGACGTCTTCGTCAACAACGCCGGCATCTGCCCGTTCCACGCGTTCCTGGACATGCCGCCCGAGGTGATGGAGCGGACGATGAAGGTCAATCTGTTCGGCGCCTATTACATGGTGCAGGCGGCGGCCAACCAGATGGTCAAGCAGGGCGACGGCGGGGCGATCATCGCGGTCAGCTCGATCAGCGCCTTGGTCGGCGGCGGCATGCAGACCCACTACACCCCGACCAAGGCCGGCGTGCACAGCCTGATGCAATCGACCGCCATCGCGCTCGGCAAGTACGGCATCCGCTGCAACTCGGTGCTGCCGGGCACCATCGAGACGGCGATCAACAAGGACGACCTGGCCGACGTCGCCAAGCGCGAATACATGGCCGGCCGCATTCCGCTGGGCCGCCTGGGCGAGCCCGACGACCTGGCCGGGCCGATCGTCTTCCTGGCCTCGGACCTGGCCAAGTACGTGACCGGCGCGGCCTTGCTGGTCGACGGCGGCGCGTTCGTGAACCTGCAGTAGTCCCGTGATCGTCTCGTCCACCACGGACTTCCGCGAGGCGGCGCGACGCAAGCTGCCGCGCTTCCTGTTCGACTATATCGACGGCGGCGCCTACGCCGAGCGGACCTTACAACGTAACGTCTCGGACCTGGCCGACCTGTCGCTGCGCCAGCGGGTGCTGAAGGATGTCTCCCGGGTCGATCCGTCGACCACGCTGTTCGGCCACTACCAGGCCCTGCCGGTCGCCCTGGCCCCGGTGGGACTGACGGGCATGTACGCGCGGCGCGGCGAGTGTCAGGCGGCCAAGTCCGCGGCGGCCAAGGGCGTGCCGTTCTGCCTGTCGACCGTCTCGGTCTGCGACCTGGCCGAGGTGTCGAAGGCCAGCCCGACGCCGATCTGGTTCCAGCTCTATGTGCTGCGCGACCGGGCCTTCATGCGCGACCTGCTGGCCAAGGCGGCCGACGCCGGCGCCACGGCCCTGGTGTTCACCGTCGACATGCCCGTGCCCGGCGCCCGCTATCGCGACGCCCATTCGGGCATGAGCGGTCCCAACGCGGCCACGCGACGCCTGATGCAGGCGGTCTTCAAGCCCGCATGGGCCTGGGACGTCGGCGTCATGGGCCGCCCGCACACCCTGGGCAATGTCGCGCCGGTGCTGGGGCCCAATTCCGGCCTCGAGGACTTCATGGGCTGGCTGGGGGCCAATTTCGATCCCTCGATCCAGTGGAAGGACCTGGAGTGGATCCGCGACCAGTGGAAGGGTCCGCTGATCATCAAGGGCGTGCTCGATCCCGAGGACGCCAAGGCCGCCGCCGACATCGGCGCCGACGGCATCGTGGTCTCCAACCATGGCGGCCGGCAGCTGGACGGGGTGCTGTCCTCGGCCCGGGCCTTGCCCGCTATCGCCGAAGCCGTGGGCGACCGCCTGACCGTGCTGGCCGACGGCGGCGTGCGTTCGGGCCTGGACGTGGTGCGGATGCTGGCCCTCGGCGCCAAGGGCGTGCTGCTGGGCCGGGCCTGGGTCTACGCCCTGGCGGCGCGCGGCGGACCGGGCGTGAGTCAGCTCCTCGACCTGATCGAGAAGGAGATGCGCGTGGCCATGGCCCTGACCGGCGTCAACACGGTGGATCAGATAGACCGCTCCATCCTGGCCAAGGTGGATCGATGAGCCTGGCGGCGCTTGTCGCGGCCCTGGCGCTGGCTCAAGCCGCCCCTTCCGGAGCAGCACTGGGCGCGCCGTCGCCGGACCTGACCGCCGTCCCACCGCCGCCGCCCATGGAGGCGCCGGTCGCCCGCATCGTGATCGCCAGCGACTCCACCGCCGCCAACTACGGGCCTTCCGCCTATCCGCAGATGGGCTGGGGCATGGTGCTGAAGTGCTCGCTGGATCCCCGGGTCGAGGTGGTGAATCTGGCGCGCGGCGGCCGCTCGACCAAGACCTTCATCGAGGAGGGCCTGTGGACGGGCCTGCTGGCCAAGCTCCAGCCCGGCGACACGGTGCTGATCCAGTTCGGCCACAACGACGCCGACCGGGTGAAGATCGTCCGCTTCACCGATCCGCAGGGCGCCTATACCGACAACCTGACCCGCTTCGTCGCCGACGTGCGGGCGGCCGGCGGCCAGCCGGTGCTGATGACCCCGATCGCCAAGCACGTGTTTCTGGACGAACAGGTCCAGGAGGCCCACGGCGCCTATGCGCAGGCGGTCCGCGCCGTGGCCAAGGCCACCTCGACGCCGCTGATCGACCTGGACGCCGACATGATGGGCGCCCAGCAAGCGCGGGGCGAGGCGGGCTCGCGCGGCTTCTACCTAATCTACACCCCGCAGGACGGCGTCGCCCGCTATCCGCAGGGGATCAGCGACACCACCCACATCAATGAGGGCGGAGCGCGTCTGGCGGCCTCGCTGGTGGCCGCGCGTCTGGCGTTCCTGAAGCTGCCGGTCTCGGCCTATGTCCATCCGGCGTCGACCGGCGCGCAGCCGATCCTTGGCGGGCCGCGCTGCCTGGGGCGATAGGCTTTTCAGTTCCTTCATCCCGCCTTTTGTGGGGATGAGTGGAAGGGGAGCGGGCAAAAGAAAAGCGGAGCACCTGAGGTGCTCCGCCGGCCCGGATGGGGGAAGAACGGGCGAGTGCGTGTGTGGGGAGGAAAGGAACCGAGGTTCAAATTCCAACGGATGATTTTCCACAATATGGAACATCATCCGATATGATGAGAATGCTCGACGGCGCGGCGGGTGTCAAGCCACAGGTGGGAAAAGGTCCAAAGTGGCTTGGCCAATTTGGAGGGCGTCAGGCGCCGGTCGCATCCACCACGATGGCGACCGTCTTGCCTCGGGAGTGCGGATCCCAGCCCGCCGCGATGGCGGAGGCGATGGCTTTCGCCACGAGTTTCACATCGACGTGCGACGCCTTCAGCAGCGGCGCGCCGTAACGAGGCTCCGGCCCCGGCGGAAACTCCACCACGGCTTCGCGCTGCCCTTCCATGTGACGCACGGCGATCGCCATGCCGTGCCGCACCGGGGCGTCGCTGGACCACCCGGGCTGGCGATGAAGCCGCCAGACATAGGGCTCTCCATCGACTTCGATCTCAATCTCAGCGCTTTGCTTGGTTCGTGCCATTACGGGTGTTTAGCCCGGCGAGCGCGCCCAAGCCACCCCATGCCGGGAGGCCTGGGCGTCTCGATGATCTATTGGGCTTTCGCCACCTCGACCGCGTAGACGTGGTTGGCGCCGTGCATGTTGGAGCGGAACACGATCCACTTGGCGTCGGGCGTGAAGTTGACGTTGGGCTCCAGCCGATAGTCGTGGCCCTGCATGTTCACCAGCTTCTCGGTGTCCAGCACGCCCGGCTGGATCAGCGCCTCGGAGCCCGGGGCGTGGATGCCGGCGACGTCGGGAACGGTGCGCGGATGCATCAGGTACAGCCACTTGCCGTCGGGCGCGTGGGCGACCATCTCGCTGTCGCCGCCGTCGCCGGCGAACAGCTTGCCGTCCGGCGAGGTGTTGAAGTGCACCGACCAGGCGTTCCGGTCCAGGTGCAGCCACGTGCGCTTACCGGTGGCGACCTCGTAGCCGGCCACCCAGAAGTCCTCGCCGCGCGGCGTCTGCAGATCGTACCAGACGGTCTTGCCGTCGGCGCTGAACCACTCGTGGCCGGCGATCTCCATGTTCATGGTCCGGGTGTGGATCTTGACCGGCGCGGAGCCGGGCTTGTCGGTGCGGGTCAGCCACAGGCGGTCGACCTTGTGCCAGGGACCCTCGTGGCAGAACATCAGCAGGCCCGGGTCGGTCGGCGAGAACTGCAGGTGGTTCAGCCAGTCGGTGGCCTGGTGCACGACCTTGCGCTCGCCGGTGGCGGTGTTGATCGTGAAGATCTCCATCGGGATGCGGCTGTCGAGGCGTGCGTTCAGTTGCACCTCGCGGCCCTCGGCGTAGCTGAGCTCGCGACCGTCCGCGCCCTTCACATCGTCGGGATTGTGGGGCAGGGCGTCCATCATGTTGGGCGGGATCGGCACGTCGGTGCGATTGGCCACCCCGGCCAGCAGGGTCTCGTCGGCGTTGATGGTCTGGATGCCCACGCCCTTGGCCAGCTTGGCGACCTGACGGATCTTGCGGCTGACCGGATCAGCCGCCTCGACCAAGGCGGTCCCGTCCTCGACGGCGCGCTGGTAGTAGATCTGGCCGGTCTTGCGGCCGACGAACAACAGCCGGACCTTGCCCTCGACGACCGGCTTCAGGACGCGGCTCTTCAGGTCGAAGACCGAGATCCCGTCGGGCGTGCTGATCGCCAGGAAGCGGCCGTCAGGCGTGTAGCCGTTGTAGTTGAAATAGAGGCTGCCGCTGCCGGGCTTGTCGGACAGGCGGACGACGCGGTGGCCGGTGTCCTTGTCGATCCATTCGCGCGGGGCCTCGGGCAGGCCGGCCTTGGGCTGGGTGACCATGTCCTGGGCCAGGGCGGCTGGAAGGGCCAGGGGCGCGGCGGTCAGCAGCAGGCTGAGCGCGGCGGCGCGGAGAAGGGCGATCTTGGTGGTCATCGGCGGCCTCACTTGGTTCGGATGTCGGCGCGGGGCGGCGTCTTCATGCCCTCGCCGAGATAGAAGCTGGTGTGCGGGGGCTGGTTGTAGGCGGTGTTCTGCCAGGCGATCGACACGCGATACTGCGGATCGTGCATCAGCGTGACCAGTCGCCGCTGGGTGACGTAGGGCGTGGCGTAGATCCGCAGGGAGCGATTGTCCTCGGCCCGCCAGATGACCTCCTCGCGCCAGTCGCCCAGGATGTCGGCGGACAGGGCCGGGTTGGCCTTGGTGCCGTTGCTGGAGGCCATGCCCTCGGCGGTCAGCAGGGGTTTGGCCTCGCCGGTCTTCCAGTCCCACTTGCTGATCTGGTTCTTGTCCAGCAGCTCGCGCAGGTCGTCGCCGTCCCACCAGACCGCGAAGTTGGTCTGGCGCGGATGCTGGACCCCTTCGATCGGCTTGCCCTGGGCGGTGTAGAGCCGGTCGCTGTTGGTCCCCCAGGCCTCGGCGCCGGGGAAGCGCGGATCGATGTCGGCGGCCAGGCCCCGGCCGGTGTCCTTGTCGGTGGGCGTGCTCCACAGCACCTTGCCGGTGCGGGCGTCGAGCATGGCCGCGCCGATCCCGCCATTCCGGCCGGGACTTTCGTGCACGCCGAACTTCTCAAGCCCGGGATGGTTTGGGTCCAGGTCGGAGACGTGCATGGCGTCGCCATGGAACAGCTGGGCGCTCCACAGGCCCTTGCCGGTGTCGTCCACGACCATCGCGCCGTAGACGATCTCGTCGCGGCCATCGCCGTCGACGTCGGCGACGCTGAGCTGGTGGTTGCCCTGACCGCCGAACGCCGCGTTGCCGGGCGCGGCGCTGTCGAACAGCCAGCGCTGGGTCAGCTTGCCGTCGCGCCAGTCCCAGGCCGCCAGCGTGCTGCGGCCGTAATAGCCGCGAGCGAAGATCAGGCTGGGTCGCCGGCCGTCCAGATAGGCCGTTCCGGCCAGGAAACGATCGGAGCGATTGGCGTAGCCGTCGCCCCAGATCTGCGTCATCTGCGCGGTGGTCGGGGCGTCGGTGCGTGGATCGCGCGGGGGCGAGTAGGGCGCGCTGGCCAGGGCCTTGCCGGTCAGGCCGTCGAACACGGTCAGATATTCGGGACCCTTGAGGATGCGGCCCTGCACCTTGGCCACCTTGGTCCCGTCGGGCAGGACCGTGGCGCCGGTCTTGTCGCCCTGGGGCCGCTCGCCGCCGCTCTCGCGCCAGTCGATGTTCGGATCGCCCAGCACCTTGCCGGTCCCGTCCGTCGTGCCGTCGCTGGTGCGCATGGCCACCTCGGCCTTGCCGTCGCCGTCCAGGTCATAGACCTGGAACTGGGTGTAGTGGGCGCCGGCCCGGATGTTGCGGCCCAGGTCGATGCGCCACAACCGCTGACCATCCAGCGTATAGGCGTCGATATAGACCGGTCCGGTATAGCCGCCGAAGGCGTTGTCCTTGGAATTGGTCGGGTCCCACTTGAGGACGATCTCGTAGCGGCCGTCACCGTCCAGGTCGCCGACGCTGGCGTCGTTGGCGGTGTAGGAATAGGCCTCGCCGGCCGGCGTGACGCCATCGGCCGGCGGCTGGATCGGCAGGCTCAGATAGCCGTCGGCCCAGACCTTGGCGGGCTTGCCGGCGGAGGTCTCCTTGCCGCCGACCACGGCGCGGACGGCGTAGGTCGCGGTCAAGGCGCCGGTCTTGTCGACGAAGTCGGTGGGGCCCGTCAGGGGCGCGGCGTTCAGCCTTGTCCCGTCTCGATACAGGTTGAAGGCGGTCTTGGCCGGATCGTCGCCCAGCAACCGCCAGCTGACCAGCACGCCCCCGTCGATGGCCGGGACGGCGACCAGGCCCCGGTCGAGGGCCTCCATTTGACGGGGTATTGGCGCGCAGAGGGCCGATCCGGCCACGGACGACACCGCCGTCGCCCATAGCAGGGCGGCCGTCGCGACCCGGTTCTCACCACGCTTGCTCATGCGTCGAAATCCCTTTGGTTTCCCCGTTTTTCTGGCTCGCGACGGCCGTTCTTCGCGGCCTCTGGGTCCGGCGTAAGGGCCGTTCCGCGAGCGTCACGGCCAGCTTACACACGGAAACCCCGTTCTGTCTTCCCACAAATTGCGTTGACATCTCAATATGTGGAATTATTCATATTGTATGAGAAATGCGCCGCCGGGCGCTGCGAGCCGCTCGATCAAGGCGGCCGCGGAGTCGGTAAGGCGCCCGGGGGCTCCCGTCGGGAAGCCTTCGTCATTAGAGGGAGGGAACCCATGCTTGCATCCATTCGCGGCCGCCGCGCGGCCGTC
>NZ_JBAPVS010000209.1:0-23046 GCF_049283275.1 Caulobacter sp.
CCGAGCATTCGCCGACCGCGAGGGCGCGCCCGGATTCGACAAGGGGAAGCTCGGGGCCGGCATGCAGGGGCTCAAGGACAGAGCAGCCGGTCACGAGACCGGAGGCCGCTGCGATGAGGCCCAGGAGCATCCGCCGAGCGCGGGCGACGGAGGTGAAGGTCGTGCGTGGGCTCATAGGGTCGCCAGGGTTTGGGGCCAAAGGGCGCGAAGAGGGAGCGGAAGCTGGCGCAGCACCTTGGTCAGCAGGTCATGATCCATGATGTCCGCCAGCCCGCGAAAGACACCGCGCGCCAGGCTCTCGGTGTCGATCGGAAAGTCGGGCGGCAAGGCGGCCTCGATCCGGGCGAGGAACGCGTCGACGTCCCGCTCCAAGGTCGGGGTCTGGCTCGGCTGCCAGCCCTCGGTGAACATGCCCCGCAGCAGCATCGGCAACTGCGCGGCCAGGTGCATCGCCGGGTCCGGCGCCAGGCGATCCCGCAGGGCATGTAGCGTCGCGCGCGCGCCCTGGTAGGCCTGATGGCGATCGCAGGGCTCCAGTTCGGCGGCGATGGCCTTCAACCAGATATTGGTCTCTTGGACGGTGGTGTCGAAAACCGGAAGACTGCTGGGCATGGAACCCTCCAGGATCATGGTCGACAGTCTGGCCAGGCGGAGCGAAGCTGTGTTGACAAGGATCAATTCGTAACCGCGCGCGCATCCTATGCGTCCTATCAAGATCCAAACCAACCCCACGGAGCAAGCAATGCGCATCGGAGCCTGGCTCCTGGTCCTCACGTCCCTCCTGGCGCCGGCCACGACGGCCGCCGGACAGCTCGAAGCCGAGATCGGCGCTGCCCCGGCGCGGGAGCGCCTTGCGCTGGGACAGACCCTTGCCAAGCGCGATTGCGGCGGCTGCCATGCGGTAGGTCCCGCCGGCGACAGTCCGTTGTCCGCGGCGCCGCGCTTTCGGGACCTTCACCGCCGCTATCCCGTCGAGCAGCTTGGTGAGGCTCTGGCCGAGGGCATCGTCGTGGGGCACGGACCCATGCCGGAATGGGTGCTGAGTCCCCAGGAGATCGAGGCCCTCACCGCCTATTTGAAAAGCCTTGAGCCCGACGCGGCGAAAGCTCCGCGGCCGTGACACGGGGTGAGGAACGCTGCTGAGCCTTCAAGATCGAATAGAAGCCCGCGCCAAGCGGGCTTATTCACCTCCAGCCTCGGACACGCCCAATGCCCAGATCGTTGCGTCATGTTGAACGTCATCTCATCTCCCGCATCGGCTGGCTTCGGGCCACGGTGTTGGGGGCCAACGACGGACTTGTGTCCACGGCAAGTCTCGTCGTCGGGGTCGCCGCCGCCGCCGGCAAGCCGTCGGCGATCCTGATCGCGGGCGTCGCCGGCCTGGTCGCCGGCGCGATGTCGATGGCCGCCGGCGAATATGTCTCGGTCAGTTCACAGGCCGACACCGAACAGGCCGACCTGGCCCGTGAGACGGCGGAGCTGCAAAACGATCCGGACGCCGAATATGAGGAGCTGGTCCAGATCTATGTGCGGCGCGGCCTGGACGATCCAACCGCCAGGCGCGTCGCCAGCCAACTGATGGCCAAGGACGCCCTGGGCGCCCACGCCCGCGACGAACTGGGCATTTCCGACGCCACCACGGCGCGGCCGATCCAGGCGGCCTTCGCTTCGGCAAGCAGCTTCGCGGCCGGCGCGGCCATGCCGCTGGTGGTGGTGGTCGTTGCTCCGCCGTCGATGCTTGTGGCGACCGTGGTGCTGGTCTCGACCGTCGGCTTGGCGGTGCTGGGCTTCGTCGGCGCTCAGGCGGGCGGCGCACGACCCTGGCGGGCGACGCTGCGCGTCACGTTCTGGGGCCTGATGGCCATGGGCGTCACGGCGGGCGTCGGTCGATTGGTCGGCGTGGCGATCTAGCCCAAGCCCACCCCGTTTTGGAGGATGCTCTCGATGAGCGACGAAGGCCAAGAGGCCGCGCGTCACCACCACGACAGCCGCGCCGCGTCGCCGAACGGCTTGGCGGCCGCGATCTACACCTGCCCCATGCACCCGCAGATCCGCCAGCTTGGCCCCGGCGTCTGCCCGATCTGCGGCATGGCGCTGGAACCCGTCGCGGTGACCGCCGAGGCCGGCCCCAGCTCGGAACTGGCCGATATGACCCGGCGGTTCTGGATCGCCTTGGCCCTGACCACGCCGGTTTTTCTGCTGGAGATGGGCGGTCATCTGACCGGCCTGATGATGATGCTGGACGTGCGGGTCTCCAACGGCGTCCAGCTGGTCCTGGCCACGCCGGTGGTGCTGTGGGCCGGCTGGCCCTTCTTCGCACGCGGGTGGACCTCGATCGTGACCCGGCGGCTCAACATGTTCACCCTGGTCGCCATGGGGATCGGCGTGGCCTGGGCCTACAGCCTGGTCGCCGCGCTGCAGCCGGGCCTGTTTCCGTCGGCCTTCCGCGACGGCTCCGGCGCGGTTCCGGTTTATTTCGAGGCTGCGGCGGTGATCACCGTCCTGGTGCTGTTGGGCCAGGTGCTGGAGCTGAGGGCGCGCGAGCGGACCGGCGGCGCGATCAAGGCCTTGCTCCGCCTCGCCCCCAAGTCCGCCCGGCGCGTTCGGGGCGACGGCGCCGACGAGGAGGTTCCGCTTGACCAGATCCAGGTGGGCGACCGACTGCGCGTGCGGCCCGGCGAGAAGGTTCCGGTCGACGGGGTTTTGATCGAGGGGCGCGCTTCCATCGACGAGTCCCTGGTCACGGGCGAATCGATGCCGGTGACCAAGGCGGTCGACGCCAAGCTGATCGCCGGCGCCGTCAACCAGACCGGCTCGTTCGTGATGCGGGCCGAAAGGATTGGCGCCGACACCCTGTTGTCGCGGATCGTGCGGATGGTCGCCGACGCCCAGCGCAGCCGAGCTCCGATCCAGCGCTTGGCCGATGAGGTTTCGGGATGGTTCGTGCCGGCGGTGATCGCCGCCGCGGGGGTCGCCTTCGCAGCCTGGGCCCTGGCCGGACCCGAGCCGCGGCTGCCCCATGCGTTGGTCGCGGCGGTCTCGGTGCTGATTATCGCCTGTCCCTGCGCCCTGGGTCTGGCCACGCCGATGTCGATCATGGTGGGCGTCGGTCGCGGCGCCCAGGCCGGCGTCCTGATCAAGGACGCCGAGGCTCTGGAACGGCTCGAGCGGATCGACACCCTGGTGGTCGACAAGACCGGCACCCTGACCGAGGGGCGGCCGGCGGTCACCGACATTATGCCCGCGCCCGGCTTCGAGACGGGCGAGCTTCTGCGGCTGTCCGCCAGCCTCGAGCGGGGCAGCGAACATCCGTTGGCCGACGCCATCCTGCGGGCCGCGGCGGAGCAGGGGCTCACGCTCTCCGAAGCCGCCGAGTTCGACTCGCCGATCGGCAAGGGGGTCCTGGGCGTGGTCGATGGCCGCAACATCGCCCTGGGCGGAGCGCGTCTGATGCGCGAGCAGGGGGTCGACACCGCGTCGTTGCGGGACGACGCCGAGCGCCTCGGCGCCCAGGGGACCACCATCCTGTTCGTCGCGGTCGACGGCCGGCTGGCCGGCCTGCTCGGCGTGGCCGATCCCATCAAACCGACGACTCTGGAGGCGGTCCGAGCCTTGCGGGCGCAGGGCGTGCGCCTGGTGATGATGACCGGCGACCATCGCGCCGCCGCCGAGGCCGTGGCCAGGCGCCTAGGCATCGACGAGGTGGAGGCCGAAGTCCTGCCCGAGGACAAGGCCAAGGTCGTTCAGAGCCTGCGGGCGGAAGGCCGATCGGTGGCGATGGCCGGGGACGGCGTCAACGACGCGCCCGCCCTGGCGGCGGCCGAGGTCGGGATCGCCATGGGCCCGGGCGCCGACGTGGCGATCGAAAGCGCCGGCGTCACCCTGCTGAAGGGCGATCTGGTCGGCATTGTCCGGGCCCGACGGCTGTCGCGGGCGGTGATGGGCAACATCCGCCAGAACCTGCTGTTCGCCTTCATCTACAATGTCGCCGGCGTGCCGGTCGCGGCCGGAGCGCTCTATCCGGGTTTCAAGCTGTTGCTGTCACCGCAACTTGCCGCCGCGGCGATGGCGCTGTCGTCGTTCAGCGTCATCGCCAACGCCTTGAGGTTACGGATGGTCAAGCTCTAGCCCCGGCTTCGAGGCCTGTAGTCCGGCGGCGCGCAGGCAACCCCGCGCGCCGTTTTTCGCCTGGCTAGGCGATCAGCTCATAGGCCGGGAGGGTCAGGAACTCCTCCAGCGTGTCGGCCAGCACCATGCGCGAAAAGAGCAGGGCGGCGTCTTCCAGGCGCGGCGAGGGGAAGTCGCGGCGCAGGCCGGTCAACTCCTCGGTCAGCATGCCGATGAACAGCTCCGAACCCATCTGGCGGCCGTCGGCCAGGTCGGCGCCGAGGCGAATCCATTGCCACAGCTGGGTGCGGCAGATCTCGGCGGTGGCGGCGTCTTCCATAAGGTTATAGAGCGGCACCGCGCCCCGGCCCTCGATCCAGGCCTGAGTGTAGCGGACCCCGACGCGGATGTTCTCGCGCACGCCCGCCTCGGTGCGGACGCCGTCGTGCAGCTCCAGCATCTGCGGCTGGGTGATGGTCAGGTCGGTCAGGCGCTTGTTCAGCTGGTTGGGCGCGGGCATCAGGCGGTCGAAGACCTCCATGGCCACCGGCACCAGGTCGGGGTGGGCGACCCAGGTGCCGTCGTGACCGGCCCCGGCCTCGCGCTCCTTGTCGGCGCGGACCTTGGCGAAGGCAGCCTGGTTGGCGGCCTCGTCGCCCTTGATCGGGATCTGGGCGGCCATGCCGCCCATGGCGAAGGCCCCGCGCCGGTGACAGGTCTGGATCAGCTTCAGCGAATAGGCGCCCAGGAAGGCCTTGCCCATCACCATGGCCGAGCGGTCCGGGGTCAGGAACTCGGCCCGGCGGCCCAGGCGCTTGATGAACGAGAAGATGTAGTCCCAGCGGCCGCAGTTGAGGCCCGCCATATGGTCGCGCAGTTCGAAGATGATCTCGTCCATCTCGAAGGCGGCGGGAATGGTCTCGATCAGCACCGTGGCCTTGATCGTGCCGTTGGGGATGCCGAGCGCGGCCTGGGCGTGGACGAAAACCTCGTTCCAGAGGCGCGCCTCCAGATGGCTCTCCAGCTTGGGCAGGTAGAAGTAGGGGCCCGAGCCCTGGGCCAGCGAGGCCTTGGCGTTGTGGAACAGGTAGAGGCCGAAATCGAACAGCGCGCCACTGACGACCTGACCGTCGACCTCCATGTGCCGTTCGGGCAAGTGCCAGCCGCGCGGCCGGATCTTCAGGACCGCCGGATTGGCGCCCAGGGCATAGGACTTGCCCGACTTGGCGTCGACATGGGTCAGGTCGCCAGCCCAGCGGTCCTTCAGATTGACCTGGCCTTCGATCAGGTTGGCCCAGGTCGGCGAGGTGGCGTCCTCGAAGTCTGCCATGAACACCTTGGCCCCGCAGTTGAGGGCGTTGATGATCATCTTGCGGTCAACCGGGCCGGTGATCTCGACTCGGCGGTCCTGCAGGTCGGCGGGGATCGGAGCGACGGTCCAGTCGTTCTCGCGGATGTCGAGGGTGTCGGGCAGGAAGTCGGGCAGTTCGCCGGCGTCGAAACGGGCCTGGCGGGCCGTGCGGGCCGCCAGCAGCTCACGGCGGCGGGCGTCGAACCGGCGGTGCAGGTCAGCCACGAAGGCCAAGGCTTCCGGCGTCAGGATCTCCACGGCGCGGCCCCCAACTTCTCCAGGAATGACAGGGCCGTTGATCTGGATGTTGGCGGCGACGTCGAGGGGCATGAGAATTTCCGTGGGTATGGAGACGTGTAGGGAGCCGAAACCTCGTCCTGACAGCTCAGGATGAGGTTTCTAATGAGGCGCGGCGGCAAGAATGGTCCTCATCCTGAGCCTGTCGAATGACGAGGACCACGCTAGACGTATCAGGCGCTCTTGGCGGCGCCATTGGGACGCACCGTCGGGACGATCTGGTCGCCCCAGTTGCCGGCGCCGTCGTGATGGCGCGAGGTGCGCACCAACTCGACCGAATAGCCGGCCGCGATAGCCCGCTGCACCGCCTCGTTGAGGCGGTGGGCGGCCTCGGCCACCCGATCGACCGCCCGTTGCTGGTCGGTGGAGTTCGGCATGGCGGCGGGAGCGAAATGCGTGGCGGTCATGGTGGAATCCTCGATCGGGTGGATGGTGAGGGAAGGGGTGTTCGCCGCTATTCGGCGGCGAACTGGTTCATGGTGTTGGCGTGGCCGCCGGCCTTCAGGGCGCGCTCTCCGGCGACCATTTCCTTGAAGGTGTCGCCCAGGTCCGAGCCGACCTCGTGCTGGTGCTTGACGGCCGAGACGCCGCGGCGGATCTCCTCGCGCTGCACCGAATTGACGTAGGCCTTCATCCGGTCGTCGCCGAAGTAGCCGCGCGACAGCTCGTCCATGCTCTTGGCCGTCAGGTGGAAGGTCGGCAGGGTGATCAGGTTGTGGAACACGCCGGCCCGGGCCGAGATGTCGACCTGGAAGCGGGCCAGGCGCTCGTCGGTCTCGCGGCCCAGGTCGCTGGCGTCGAACTCGGCCGACATCAGGGCCGCGCCTTCGGGATAGCTGTCCTTGTGGATCTTGCCCTCCGCGATCCACTGGTCACGGACCTGACGGCGCAGGTTCAGGGTCCAGTTGAACGACGGCGAGTTGTTGTAGGTCAGCTTGGCGTTGGGCACGACCTTGCGGATCTCCGACACCATCGCGGCGATCTCGTCGACATTGGGGGTGTCGGTCTCGATCCACAGCAGGTCGGCGCCGCCCTGGGTCAGCGAGGCGATGCAGTCCTCGATCACCCGGGCCCGGCCGCTGCCCTCCTGGAAGGCGAACAGGCCGTTGGGCATGCGCACCGGCTTTTCGAACTGGCCGTCGCGATAGAGCGCCAGTTCACCCGGCAGGATGGGGTTGTCGGGGGTGATGGCCTCGGTCTTCAGCCACTTGATGTAGTCGCTGGCCAGGTCGCCCGGCTCCTGGCTGACGGGCACCTTCTGGGTCAAGCCCGCGCCCAGGCTGTCGGTGCGGGCGACGATCACGCCCTCATCGACGCCCAGTTCCTCGAAGGCCAGGCGGCAGGCGCGCAGCTTCTCGATGAAGTCCTCGCGCGGCACGGTGACCTTGCCGTCCTGGTGGCCGCACTGCTTGGCGTCGGAGACCTGGTTCTCGATCTGCAGGCAGCAGGCGCCGGCCTTGATCATTTCCTTGGCCAGGATGTAGGTGGCGTTCTCGTTGCCGAAGCCGGCGTCGATGTCGGCGATGATCGGCACGACATGGGTCTCGAAGCCGTCGATGGCCGCGATCGCCGCCTTCTCGGCCGCCTTATCGCCGGCGTCGCGGGCGGTCTTCAGCACCTTGAACAGGTCGTTGATCGCGACCTCGTCGGCCTGGCGCAGCGAGACGTAGATCTCTTCGATCAGATCGACGACCGAGGTCTTCTCGTGCATCGACTGGTCGGGCAGATGGCCGAAGCGGTTGCGCAGGCCCGCCACCATCCAGCCGGACAGGTAGACATAGGCGCCCTTGGTCGTGCCGCGCAGGCGCTTGACCGACTTGATCATCTGTTGGGCGTGGAAGCCCGACCAGCAGCCCAGCGACTGGGTGAACCGGCTGGAGTCGGCGTCATAGGCGGCCATGTCGGCGCGCATGACGACAGCCATCTCGCGGGCGATGTCCAGGTGGGTCGAGAAGGTGTTCTGCAGCTTCAGCTGGATGATATCGTCGATCGCGACGCCGCCCGGCGTCACGCCTTGCGGATAGCGGGCGAGCAGGGCGTCGCGGTGTTGGGCGTAGGTCTGGCGCAGCGTCATGGCTTTTGGTCCCATCATCGGCCCGGCCATCGGTTGGCCGGGCGGAAAAGTTCGTGAGGGGAGCTAGCGGCGCGGCGTGCGGCGCGTCGAACCTATTGAAGGCAATTTGTCACAAACCGACTTTGTATTTTCTGTAAATCTGTGACAACGTGACCGAATGGCGACGCATGACAAAAAGCTGTTTCTCGGAGGCCGGCTCAAGCGGCTACGGCGCGACCTGGGCGTCACCCAGAGCCGCATGGCCGAGAATCTGGGGGTTTCGGCCAGCTATCTGAACCTGCTGGAACGCAACCAGCGGCCGGTCACCGCCCAGATCCTGCTGCGCCTGGCCGACGCCTACGACCTGGACCTGCGCAGTCTGTCGGCCGACGATCCAGGCGGCGGGGCAGGGCTGGACGAGGTTCTGGCCGACAAGATGTTCGCCGACCTGGGTGTCAGCCGTCACGAGGCGGCCGAGGTCGCCGAGTTGTCGCCGGGGATCGCCGACGCCATGGCGCGCCTCTATCGCGCCTATCTGGATCGCGGGCGGCTGATCGACCTGGGCGCCTTCGAGCGGCCGGACGGCGCGGCGTCCGTCTCGTCCCAATCGCCGACCGACTGGGTGCGCGATCTCGTCGGCTCGCAGCGCAATCACTTCGCCGAACTGGAGACGGCGGCCGAGCCGATCGTCGCGTCGATGAAGGCCGATCCCCAGGATCTGGGCCCGGCCGTGCGCGCACGGCTGCTCGAGCGCTTCGGAATCCAGGTTCGCGTCATGCCGGTCGAGGTGATGGCCGACTCGCTTCGGCGCTACGACCACCATCGCAAACGGCTGATGATCTCAGAAACCCTGGCCCCGGCCAGCCGGATTTTCGCCATGTGCTACCAACTGGGCGTGATGGAGGCGGGCGAGATCCTGTCGACCCTGACCGACCGCTTCCAGGCCCCCGACCGGGCCACGCGGCAATTGCTCAAGGTGTTCCTCGACAACTACCTGGCCGCGGCGATCATGACGCCCTACGAGCCGTTCCTGGCGGCCATGGAGGCCAGCGGCTACGACATCGAGCGGGTGCGCTCGCGGTTCGGGATTAGCTACGAGCAGGCGGCCCAGCGGCTGACCACGCTCAGTCGGCCCGGGTCGCGGGGCGTGCCGTTCTTCATGATGCGACTGGACGCGGCCGGCAACATCTCCAAGCGGTTCGCGGCCGGGCCGTTCCCGTTCTCGCGGTTCGGCGGCGCCTGTCCGCGCTGGAACGTCCACGACAGCTTCAAGACCCCGGGACGGATCGTCACCCAGGTGATCGAGACCCCCGACCGCGAGCGCTACTTCACCCTGTCGCGCACCGTCCGCCGGGTGTCGGGCCTGCAGGCGGGGTTGGAGGACGAACTGGTCGTTGGGCTGGGGTGCGAACTCAAGCATGCCGGCAAGCTGGTCTATGCCCGGGGTCTGGACATCGCCGCGCCCGTGGCGGTCGAGATCGGTCCGTCGTGCCGGATCTGCGAGCGCCCGGCCTGCCCGCAACGGGCCGCCGCGCCGATCAACAGGACCCTGCTGGTCGAGGAATCGAGCAAGGCGCTGTCGCCCTTTCCGTTCGTGGTCTGACGTCTTCGGCCGATTGGGTGCGGCAAGAACGGCGGCGTGAGCGTTGGGCGCCATCCGTTAATCGTGCTCCGCTAGGGTCGCCCCATGCAATCGGATGCCGAAAACAGATCAGGCGGCGTCGAGCAGCGGGCCCATCCTCGCATGCCGACGAAGCGCAAGGCCTATTTGGTCGATGGCCGAAAGGCCTGGAAGTGCTCGCTGATCGACATCGCCGAGGGCGGAGCCCGGATCGCTTTGGGCGACATCGAGCTGCCGGCCGAGGGCGCCTTTCTGGTGGATTCCATCGCCAAGCGGATTCATCTGACCCGCGTGGTCTGGCGCTCGCAGAAGGAAGCCGGCCTGCAGTTCCTTGAGAGCGACACGATGGACGGACCGGCGGGCGGCAAGGACGGCGCGGTGTCGATCGCCACGCGCTTTGCCTGGCGCCTGAACGCCGCCTAGCGCCTGACGCGTTCTTCCACGCCGCATCGGTTTATCGCCACGTTGCGGCGCGGTGATCCGGCGCGCCATTCGATTCCGCGACCGTAATCGAGATTCCGCCCGTCGGCGTCGGCCCGCGGCGCGTTCGCCTATGACCCGGGCCGGATTTCAATGACAACAGGCCGGTGGCCAAGCCGGTCTTGCCGCCTTGGGTTTTGGCCTGACCAGAAATCTCGACAGCTGGAAAAGTGGCATTACCAATCATTGACACAATTCCTGATTGGTCGGATAAGTCAGCTCCATAAGGGCGCCAATCAGACGCGCCCGGGGGAGGATCTATGAATCTCGTTCGCAACACCTTCGTCCTGCGCGCCGCTTTGCTGGCCTCGTGCGCCGCCGTCGCCTTGGGTTCGACCGCCCATGCCCGGCAAGCCGCGCCCGCCCAGGATGACCAGACCAGGGCCGATGACAGCGTCATTGACGCCGTTGTGGTAACCGGTTTCCGCGCCGCCTACGCCAATGCCATCGCGACCAAGCGCGACACTCTGCAGATTTCGGACGGCATTTCGTCGGACGGTCTGGGCCGCTTCCCGGACCTCAATGTCGGCGAAGCGATCCAGCGCGTGCCCGGCATCCAGATCAACCGCGAAGCCGACAGCCGCAACGCCACCATCAGCCTGCGCGGCCTGCCCGGCACCTTCGCCCGCACCACCCTGAACGGCGGCGCCTTCGCCGACCCGATCCTGAACGGCTCGACCCCGCTGGGCGCATTCAACTCCGACATCTTCACGTCGATCAACGTCATCAAGTCGCCGATGGCGACCGACCTGGCCGGCGGCCTGTCGGGCAATATCGACCTGCGCATAGCGCCCGCCCTGCAGCGCAGGGACGGCGGCTTCGCCAAGGTGGCTTACGAGTACAATGAGCTGGGCGGCGAGGGCAGCCCGCTGGCCTCGATGGGCTACAACGCCCACCTGAGCGACGATTTCGCCGTGTTCGGCGTCGTCGGCTGGAAGGACGAAAAGTTCCGCCGCGACTCGATCACCGTGAACTCATGGGGCAACAAGCTGGGCTCGGCCCAGCTTGGAAACCAAAGGGTCCCCGGCCAGAACCCAATGTACGACGCCCTGATCGCCCAGTATCCGGGCGGCGTCTATTATCCCAGCCAGACCCGTCAGCTGGTCAAGTTCAACCGCGGGACCACCCTGTCGGCCGCGACCGGTTTCGAATGGCGCATCAACGAGAACTGGAAGTTCGGAGCCAACGGCTTCATCACCCGGCGCAAGCTGGATGAGGCGACCAACAACCTGCTCTATATCGACGCCGGCGCAGGCAACGGCTCCAACGCCGCCTTGTCGGCGACCTCGGCTGTCGCGCACATCACCGCGGTCGGCACGCCCTATGTAGTGAAGACCCCGCTGGGCGACCGCGCCTACGTCAACAGTTTCTCGGCCGAGAACATCAACACCTTCGACTCGGTCCGCTCAGAGCCCGCCACCAACCAGACCTGGGCGATCAACCCGACCCTGGAGTTCGTGGACGACGACTGGAAGGCCACCGCCAACCTGACCGTCTCGCGCGCCAAGGCCCAGGCCAACCAGATCGAGCTGGACGTCGTCCAGAACCCGTACCGCAACCTCGGCGCGGCCGGCCTGAACGGCATCACCACCACGGTCGACCTGGGCGGCTCGGACCTGGCGAACTATCGCGCCACCCTGGTCACGCCGCACGCTACCCACCTGCCCACCGGCGGCTTTGGAATTCCGGCCTTGCCGACCGCGCCGACCCAGGCGGGCGCCCAGATGCCCGGTCAGGCAGCGGGCATCGCGGCCGATCGCTTCGGCATCACCGGCACCAACGGCAACGCCGACAACGAGCTGGATGCGTTCCAGCTCGACCTGGTGCGCTCGTTCGCCGACGCCCCGTTCCTGACCGACGTGCTGTTCGGCGGTCGGGCCGAACACAACAAGTTCACCTCGAGCGGTTCGCGCAACACCTCGCTGGGCGCCCTGACCCAGAACATCACGCCGGACATGGCCAGCCAGCTGTCCTACGCCAATGACTTCTTCGGCGGCGAGGCCGGCGGGCCCACCACCAATTGGATGAATGTCGACATCAACCGGGTCTTGGCGGCGGTCACGCCGATCAACACCGCCCCGCGCACGACGAGCAATCCGAACGGCCTGCCTGCTCAGTTCGCGCTGGGCGCGCCCGGCGTGTTCTTGACGCCCTACGGCGTGGTCAACAACTACACCGACGGCAACTACTGGAACAACAACTTCAGCAACCAGAACGACGTGTTCTCGGCGTATCTGACGGCGAAGTTCAAGACCGAGCTGTTCAGCATCCCGATCCGCGGCGCGGCCGGCATGCGTTACGAATACACCGACAACGAGATCATCGCCCTGAACTGTAAGAACTGCGCCAGCGCCCAGTCGACGGCTGCAGGTCCGATCAATCACTCTCTGAATACGAAGACGACGAAGAAGAACTACGATTACTGGCTGCCGTCATTGATCCTGGCTGCCGATTTGCGTGAAGACTTGGTGCTGCGCCTGGCGGCCTACAGCACCTATGTCCGTCCGCAGCCGCGCGACAACGTGCCGACGACCTTCATACAGCTTCCGACCGATCCGGCGGTCGACCCGGTCTACACCGTCACCATCGGCGCCACGGACATCAAGCCCTACACCTCCGACTCGTTGGATGCTTCGCTGGAATGGTACAATCGTCCCGGCGGGATGATATCGGTGGCGGCCTATCGTAAGGCGATCGACGGCTATATCGGCCCGATCACCGACCCGGCGTTCCTCTGCCCGGCGAACGGCCAGATCCCTGGCATTGATGAAAACCTTGGAACCCTGACCGCCAACGCCGCGGGCCAGTGCATCAGCTCCAACCAGTTCCCCAGCCCGAGCGGCCAGAAACCGGCTCAGGTCAACGTCACCGGCAAGACCAACCAGAACGCGATGACCGTCACGGGCTTCGAGTTCAACATCCAGCAGAACCTGGACTTCCTGCCGGGCTTCTGGCGCAACTTCGGCGGCGCGTTCAACTATTCGTATACGAAGATCGACGGCACGGACACGGCTGGAGCCAAGATCACCCTGCCCAGCGTGTCGGAGAACAACATCAACGTCATCGGGTTCTATGAGGCCGACAAGCTGGGTCTTCGCCTGGTCTACAACTGGCGTGACAAGTACGACTTGGCCGCCGGCAACTCGTTCGTCGGTGACGCCCGCACCGTCAAGGCGCGCAGCCAGTTGGACGCCTCGGCTTCGTACCAGCTGACCAAGGCCATCAGCCTCTCGGTCGATGCGTTCAACCTGACCGACGCGACCCGTTCCGAATACGAGAACGATCCGATGCTGCCGCGCCGGATCGATTATGACGGGCGCACCTATCAGGTGACGATGCGCGCCACGTTCTAAAGACCTTTCCGAGAGGGCCGGGCAGATCGCCCGGCCTTTTTCTTTCCAGTCCTGAAGAGACGCTGACATGAAGACCCTGCTGCTCGGCACGGCCTGCGCCCTGGCCTTCCTCGCTTCGCCGGCTCTGGCGGCCGATTACGCCGTTCTGGGTCCCGACTACGCCCAAGGCCTAGAAAAGGGGGGCGCCGTCGAGACGTCAGCGGCCAAGGACGTGGTCGCCAAGGCCAGGGCCGCCCTGGACCGTCCGCCGGGCGCGATCCCCAAGCTGCACACCGAAGGCACCTTGCCGGGCAAGGGCATCCGCGAGATCAGCCTGAAGGCCAAGCAGGACCAGCCGATCGTGCTGAACCTGGCCCTGGCCTGGCGTCTGACCGGCGAGCGCGCCTTTCTCGACCAGGCCGGCCGCTATCTGGAGGCCTGGGCCGAGATCTACGAGCCGTCGTTCAACCCGATCGACGAAACCGGCTTCGACACCCTGCTGATGGCCTACGACCTGACCGAGGCCGACCTGCCGGCGGCGACCCGCGCCAAGGTCGACCGCCTGTGGCGCGGCATGGCCGTCGGCTATCTGGACGCCATGGACGCCAAGCCGAAGAACTTCGAGACCAACTGGCAGAGCCACCGGGTCAAGCTGGCGGCCATGGCCGCGTTCCAGACCGGAGACGCCAAGCTGATCGCGCGGGCCAGGGCGGCCTTCCGCGCCCAGATCACGACCAACCTGCGCGCTGACGGCACGGTGTTCGACTTCCACGAGCGCGACGCCATCCACTATGTCACCTACGACCTGGACCCGTTGATGATGGCGGCCCTGTCGGCCCAGGCCCACGGCGAGGATTGGTTCGACTGGAAGAGTCCTGTCGGCGCCAATCTGCCGGGCGCGCTGGACTGGCTGGCCCCCTACGCCAAGGGCGAGAAGGTCCATGTCGAGTTCGCCAACTCCAAGATCCAGTTCGACCGCGACCGCGCCGCCGCGGGCCAGAAGGAATATGCGCCCCATCCTTGGGACGTCTCCAACGGCGTGGGGACCTACGCCCTGGCCAGCCTGATGGCCCCGCGCTATCGCGGCCTGCGCGATGATCTGGTCGCCCGAACGGGCCGGCGGCCGGCGGCCTGGATCCAGCTGCACGACCGGTTCGCGGCGCGCTGAAACGCCGCTCCGTCTCAGGCGCCGCGCGCCGGCGCCTGAGACGACTTGCCAGGGCGTCGGGCGCCGCTATTTCGGGCTATGGTGTGCAAATATCAGGCTGATCGAGTAACTCCGTCCCCGATGGACCTTCACCGCTCCCCCCTTTCGCCGGACGGACTTAGGGCGGAGGGCATGCGCGTCCTCGTCATCGATCCAGATCCCGCGCGCGCCGCCCTCGTGGCCGAGGGGCTCGCCGGCGTGCAGCCGCTGGAGGTGCGCCGCGCGGCGACGTTCGACGAGCGCGAGGCCGCGGAGTTCGCGCCCGACGTGGTGGTGATCGCCGCTGACAGCCCCGACCGCGATACGCTGGAAAGCCTGCGCGAGGCCGGGCAGCACAATCCTCGGGCCGTGGTGATGTTCGTCGACCGCTCCGAGCCGGGCCTGGCCGAACAGGCCGTGCGGGCCGGAGTGGCGGCCTATGTCGTCGACGGCCTGGCGCCGGCGCGGGTGCGATCGATCCTAGACGTGGCCATGAGCCGCTTCGCCCTGACCCAGCAACTGCGCGGCGACCTGGCCAAGGCCAAGGCCGACCTGGAATCGCGCAAGACCGTCGAGCGGGCCAAGGGCCTGCTGATGAAGGAGCGGGGCCTGGATGAAGACGGCGCCTACCGCCTGCTGCGCAAGCTGGCCATGGATCGCGGGAAGCCGATCGGTTCGATCGCCGCCGATCTCCTAGCCTTCGCCGGCGTGTTGAAAGGCGACGCCTCGTGAGCGGACTGGCCGACCTGACGCTGGGATTCATCCCGCTGACCGACTGCGCCCCGCTGGTCGTGGCCAAGGCGCAGGGCTTCTTCGCCGAGGAGGGGCTGGAGGTGGCCCTGAGCCGCGAGGCCTCGTGGGCGACCATCCGCGACAAGCTCACGGTGGGGGCGCTGGACGGCGCCCACATGCTGGCGCCGATGGCGCTTGCGGCGGACGCCATGCTCGCGCCGTTGGCGCTGAACCGTAACGGCAGCGCGATCACCGTCGGGGCCAAGCTGGCCGCGATGATGCGAGAGGCCGATCCCGAGGCGATGGCCGCGCCGCTGATCACCGCCCGGGCCCTGGCCGAGGTCGTCGAGCATCGGCGAGGGCAGGGCGCGCCGCCGCTGACCTTCGCGGTCGTTTTCCCGCATTCGATGCACAACTACTTCCTGCGCTACTGGTTGGGCCAGGCGGGGATCGATCCGGACCGAGACGTTCGCCTGGTGGTCACCCCGCCGCCGCGCATGGTCGAGCACCTGCGTTTGGGCGAGATCGACGGCTTCTGCGTGGGCGCGCCCTGGAACGCCGTCGCCGTCGACGAGGGCCTGGGCGAGATGCTGATCAAGGCCTCGCAGTTCTGGCCGGGCGGGCCTGACAAGGTGTTCGGCGTCACCGCCGCCTGGGCCGACGGTCATGGCGACGAGCTGCGCGCCGTGCTGCGCGCCCTGATCCGGGCCTCGGCCTGGGCCGACGAGCCAGGCAACCACGCCGAGCTGGTCGCCTTGCTGTCGCGGCCCGACCATGTGGGCGCCGACGCCGAGGTCGTGGCCAGGGCCCTGAAGTCCGAGATCGTCTTCCATCGCGACGCCGCCGGCCTGCCGCGCCGGGAACATGCCCTGTGGTTCCTGTCGCAGATGGTGCGCTGGGGGCAGGTGGGAGCGGACCTGGACCTGGTCGCCGTCGCCGAGCGCGTCTATCGCCCGGACCTGTTCCGTGAAGCGGCGCTGTCCTTGGGACCGGTGCTGGACCCCGCCCAGGTGTTCGCCGACGCCGCGCCCCCGGCCTCGGCCCTGTTCGACGGCGCGCCGTTCGATCCAGCGGACGCGCGAGGCTATGCGGCCTCGTTCGCGGTCGGGCGTGCTTCGATCTAACCCTTCCAACTCATCAACACCCATGCGTTTTGCTCACGGTTCGAGCAGAGCCTGCGCCTATTTGCTGAGCAACTGCACGATGCAGCCCGGACTACGCGGCATCGCGGCATGCCGCGTGACACGCTCCGGCTTCTGATCCTTCACTAGGGTCAGGCCTCCGGACAACGGCGTTCGTGGCTGCCAGAGACGACCGCTCGGATGCGGTCACCCGCCCGGGGCGCTTTAGCGCCTCGCTCTCGCAGACACGCAACATCCGAGGCCAATCATGCTCTCCCGTGATTTCCTGAAGGCCGGCCACACGCCGACCCTGTTCGCCGCGTTCTTGTATTTCGATCTCAGCTTCATGGTCTGGGTGATCCTGGGCCCGTTGGGCGTGGCCATCGCCAAGGACTTCCACCTCGACCCCGCCCAGAAGGGGCTGATGGTCGCCATTCCGGTTCTGGCCGGCGCGGTGCTGCGGCTGGTCAACGGCGTGCTGGTCGACCGCATCGGCCCCAAGAAGACCGGCATGATCAGCCAGTTGATCGTGCTGACCGGCCTGGCCCTGGCCTGGGCGCTGGGCATCCACAACTATCATCAGGTGTTGGCCCTGGGCCTGGTTCTGGGCGTGGCCGGCGCCTCGTTCGCCGTCGCCCTGCCGCTGGCTTCGCGCTGGTATCCGCAGGAGCACCAGGGCCTGGCCCTGGGCATCGCCGGGGCCGGCAATTCCGGCACCGCCCTGGCGGCCCTGTTCGCCCCGATCCTGGCCAAGCACTTCGGCTGGCAGAACGTGATCGGCCTGGCCGCCATTCCGCTGGCCCTGGCCTTCGTCGTCTACATGCTGCTGGCCAAGGACGCCCCCGAACAGCCCGCGCCCAAGACGCTGGTCGAATATATGGACGTGCTGAAGGTTCCGGACGCCTGGTGGCTGATGCTGCTGTACGCGGTCACCTTCGGCGGCTTCGTCGGCCTGGCCTCGTCCCTGACCATCTATTTCAACGCCGAATACGGCCTGACCCCGGTGATCGCCGGCTTCTTCACCGCCGCCTGCGTGTTCGCCGGATCGTTCATCCGCCCCGTCGGCGGGGCGCTGGCCGATCGCTTCGGCGGGGTGCGGACCCTGACCATCGTCTTCGCCCTGGCCGCCTTGGGCCTGGCGACCGCCAGCTTCCAGATGCCTTCGGCCTGGATCGCCCTGGCGGTGCTGATGTTCTCGATGCTGGCCCTGGGCGCCGGCAACGGCGCGGTGTTCCAGCTGGCGCCGCAGCGGTTCCGCAAGGAGATCGGCGTCATGACCGGCTTGATCGGCATGACGGGCGGGATCGGCGGCTTCTACCTGGCCTCGTCCCTGGGCATGGCCAAGAAGCTTACGGGTTCCTATCAGATCGGCTTCCTCGGCTTCGCGGCCCTGGCGCTGGTCGCCCTGGTGGCCCTGCACGGTCTGAAGGCCCGCTGGCGCGCGATCTGGCCGACCCTGCACGGCTCTGACGCCCGTCCGATCCGCGTCTGATCTTCCTCTTCCAGTGAGCAGAACCATGACCAAGGAAAAGCTGGTCGTCATCGGCAACGGCATGGCCGGTTGCCGGGCGGTCGAGGAAGTCCTCAAGCGCGATCCCGACCGCTACGAGATCGCGATCTTCGGGACCGAGCCGCGGGTGAACTACAACCGCATCATGCTGTCGCCGGTGCTGGCGGGGGAGAAGTCCTTCGCCGACATCGTCATCAACGACGAGGCCTGGTACGCCGATAACGCCATCACCCTGCACGCTGGGCGGGCCGTCACGGCCATCGACCTGGACGACCGCAAGGTGGTGGCCGAGGGCGGGCTTGCAGTTCCCTATGACAAGCTGATCCTGGCCACGGGCTCGGACCCCTTCCGCCTGCCGCTGCCGGGCATCGACCTGAAGGGCGTGGTCACCTTCCGCGACCTGGATGACGTCGAGGCCATGGTCGCCGCCTCGGGCAAGCCTGGCGCTCGCGCCGTGGTGATCGGCGGCGGCCTGCTGGGCCTTGAGGCTGCCTACGGCCTGGCCCGGCGCGGCATGGCCGCCACGGTCGTCCACCTGATGGATGTGCTGATGGAGCGCCAGCTGGACGAGAGCGCCGGCTTCCTGTTGCGCGAGGCCCTGGCCGAACGCGGCGTCGAGACGGTGATGGGCGCCCACTCCCAGGAGATCGTCGGCGAGAACGGTCAGGTCACGGGCCTGAAGCTGAAGGACGGCCGCACCCTGCCGTGCGACCTGCTGGTCATGGCCGTGGGCATCAAGCCCAATGCCGCTCTGGCCCGGAACGCCGGCCTGGCCGTCAATCGCGGCGTGGTCGTCGACGACGCCATGCGCACCTCCGACCCGGCCGTGTTCGCGGTCGGCGAATGCGCCGAGCACCGGGGCAATTGCTACGGCTTGGTCGCGCCGATCTGGGACATGTGCCGCTCGCTCGCCGAGTCGATGACCGACGGGGAAGGGGCCTATGAGGGCTCGGTTCTGTCGACCCGCCTAAAGGTCTCGGGCGTGGACGTGTTCTCGGCCGGCAAGTTCTCGGGCGGCGAAGGCTGCGAGGACATCGTGTTCCGCGACGCCGGGCGCGGCGTCTACAAGCGCGTGGTCATCGAGAACGGCAAGGTGGCCGGCGCGGTGCTGTTCGGCGACGCCGCCGACGGCAACTGGTACTTCGACCTGATGCGGGCGGGGACCGTCGTCACCGACATCCGCGAGACCCTGATCTTCGGCCAGGCCATCACCGAAGGGCTGTCCGGCCTGGACCCTAATGCGGCCGTTGCGGCCATGCCCGATACGCAGGAAATCTGCGGCTGCAACGGCGTCTGCAAGGGTTCGATCGTCTCGGCCATCACCACCCAGGGTCTGACGACGCTGGACGACGTCAAGGCGGTCACCAAGGCCTCGGCCTCGTGCGGCTCGTGCACACCGCTGGTCGAGCAGGTGCTGAAGCTGACCCTGGGCGACGGCTTCAAGGAGCAGACCGGCCCCAAGCCGATGTGCAAGTGCACGCACAAGCCGCACTCGGACGTCCGCAAGGCCATCGTCGAGTACGAGCTGAAGTCCATGCCCGCCGTCATGCAGGCCATGGAATGGACCACGCCCGACGGCTGCGCGTCGTGCCGACCGGCCCTGAACTACTACCTGCTGTGCGCCTGGCCGTCGGAATATCGCGACGACAAGCAGTCGCGCTACATCAACGAGCGGGTCCACGCCAACATCCAGAAGGACGGCACCTACAGCGTCGTGCCGCGCATGTGGGGGGGCATGACCACCCCGGATGAGTTGCGGGCCATCGCCGACGTCGCCGACAAGTTCGCCATTCCCGCGGTCAAGGTCACCGGCGGCCAGCGGATCGACCTGCTGGGCGTCAAGAAGGACGACTTGCCGGCCGTCTGGGCCGACCTCAACGCCGCCGGCATGGTCAGCGGCCACGCCTACGCCAAGGGCCTGCGCACGGTGAAGACCTGCGTCGGCAGCGACTGGTGCCGGTTCGGCACCCAGGACTCCACCGGCCTGGGCATTCGCCTGGAGAAGTTCCTGTGGGGCTCTTGGGCGCCGGCCAAGGTCAAGCTGGCGGTGTCGGGCTGCCCGCGCAACTGCGCCGAGGCCACCTGCAAGGACTTCGGCGTGGTCTGCGTCGACAGCGGTTACGAGATCCACATCGGCGGCGCCGCCGGCCTGCACATCCAGGGCACCAAGGTTCTGACCCATGTCGCGACCGAGGACGAGGCCGTGTGGGTGATTGCGGCGGCCATGCAGCTGTATCGCGAGGAGGGCTGGTACCTGGAGCGGGTCTACAAGTGGATGGCGCGCGTAGGTCTGGAAAGCATCCAGGCCCAGGTCACCGATCCGGGCCAGCGCAAGGCCCTCTACGACCGCTTCGTGTTTTCGCAGCGCTTCGCCCGTCTCGACCCCTGGGCCGAGCGGGTGGCCGGCCGCCACACCGAGGAATTCACCCCCATGAGCCGCCGGATGGAGTTCGCCCCCGCATGAACGCTCACGTGAAAGTTCCAGTCTGGGTGGATGTCGGGGCTGTGACCGACATCCCCCGTCGCGGTGCGCGCCGAGTGACCAGCCCGCGCGGCGACATCGCCATCTTCCGCACCGGCGACGGTGAGGTGTTCGCCCTGATGGACGCCTGTCCGCACAAGGGCGGGCCGTTGAGCCAGGGCATCGTCCACGGCCGCGCCGTGGCCTGTCCGCTGCACAACTGGTCGATCGACCTGGCCTCCGGCGAGCCGATGGGCGCCGACAAGGGCAAGGGCTGCACGCCGGTCGTGCCGCTGGAGGTCCGTGACGGCCGTCTGCTGCTGAGCCTGGACACCCATGGCTGACGGCTCGACCGCCCCGCTCGTCAAGACGACCTGCCCCTATTGCGGGGTGGGCTGCGGCGTGTCGGGCGCGGTCGGCGAAGCACGAGCCTTGTCAGTGTCCGGCGACACGGCCCACCCGGCCAATCTCGGCCGCCTGTGCTCCAAGGGCACGGCGCTGGGGGCGACGGTGGGGCTGGAGGGGCGGCTGCTGGAGCCGACGATAAACGGTAAGGCCGCCAGCTGGTCCGACGCCACGGCCCTGGTGGCCAAGCGCTTCAAGGACACCATCGCCAAGCACGGCCCCGACAGCGTGGCCTTCTACGTCTCGGGCCAGATTCTGACCGAGGACTACTACGTCGCCAACAAGCTGATGAAGGGCTTCATCGGCTCGGGGAACATCGACACCAACAGCCGCCTCTGCATGGCCTCGGCCGTGGCGGCCCACAAGCAGGCGTTCGGCGCCGACCTGGTGCCCGGCTGCTACGAGGACCTGGACCTGGCCGACCTGGTGGTGTTCAGCGGCCACAACGCCGCCTGGACACATCCGGTGCTGTTCCGGCGCATGGAGGCGGCCAAGGCGCGCGGCCAGAAGCACGTGGTCATCGACCCGCGCCGCACCGACACCGCCGAGGGCGCCGACCTGCACCTGGCCATCGCCCCGCAGAGCGACGTGCGGCTGTGGAACGGCCTGCTGGCCGATCTGATCCGGCGTGGCGCGATCGACCGCGACTACATCGCAGCCCATGTGAACGGTTTCTCGGACGTCGAAGCGGCCCTGGCCGATCTGGACCAGTCGCCGGTCGCGGTGGCCGCCGGCTGCGGCGTAGCGCTGGACGATTTACTGAAGTTCTACAATCTGTTCGCCGACAATCCGAAGACGGTCAGCCTGTTTTCGATGGGCGCCAACCAGTCGGCGCAGGGCACCGCCAAGGGGCTGTCGATCCTCAACGCCCACCTGGCCACCGGGCGGATTGGCAAGCCCGGCGCCTGCCCGTTCTCGATCACCGGCCAACCCAACGCCATGGGCGGGCGCGAGACCGGCGGCATGGCCAACACCCTGGCCGGCCACATGGACTTCGCCCCGGCCGACCGTGACCGCGTGGCCCGTTTCTGGGGGGCGCCCGACACCGCCCGCGCGCCGGGCCTGAAGGCCATCGACATGTTCGAGGCCATCCATGCCGGCAAGATCAAGGCGGTGTGGGTGATGGCCACCAACCCCGCCGTCAGCCTGCCCGACGCCGGCCGGGTGCGCGAGGCGCTGGAGCGCTGCCCGTTCGTGGTGGTGTCCGACTGCGTGGAGACCGACACCACGGCCTTCGCCGACGTCAAACTGCCTGCCCTGGCTTGGGGCGAGAAGGACGGCACGGTCACCAATTCCGAGCGTCGGATCTCGCGCCAGCGGGCCCTGTTCCCCGCGCCGGGACAGACCCGCGCCGACTGGCGGATCATCGCCGACGTGGCCAAGGCCATGGGCTTCGACGGTTTCGGCTGGGCCTCGCCGGCCAGCGTGTTCCGTGAATGGGCGCGTCTGACGGCCTATGAGAACACCGATCGTCTCCTGAACTTGTCGGGCCTTTCGGCTTTAGCGCCAGAGGCTTACGCCGGACTCTCGCCGGTCCAGTGGCCGGTGGGCGCGGACGGGCAGGGCACGCCGCGCCTGTTCGGGAACGGCCGCTTCCAGACCCCTGACGGCCGCGCCCGCATGGTCCCGACCCGGCCCAAGGGGCCCGCCGACGCGGTCGACGCGGTCTATCCGATGTCGCTGAACACCGGCCGCATCCGCGACCAGTGGCACACCATGACCCGCACGGGCCTGGCCCCGGACCTGTGCCGCCACGCCCCCGAGCCGTTCGTCGAGGTCCACCCTGCCGACGCCGAGGCCCTGGGCGTCAAGGACGGCGCCCTGACCCGGGTGATCACCGCGCGCGGCGAGGCGGTCGTCCTGGCCAAGGTCACCGATCGCCAGCGCGTCGGCAGCGTTTTCATGCCCATGCACTGGACCGACGACTTCGCGCCCTCGGGCCGGTCCAATCCGCTGATCGCCCCGAATCTGGATCCCACCTCCGGCCAGCCGGAATTCAAGCACACCCCCGCCCGGATCCGCGCCTATCGCGAGACCTGGAAGGGTTTCTTTCTCACGCGGGACAGCCTCGGAACCCCGACGGGGCTGGACCTCGTCTGGCGGCGTATTCCCCAAGACGCCTGCCAGCAACACGAGTTCGCCGGCCGAGGTGACGACGTCGAGCGCGCCGCCTTGCGCAAGGCCTTGTCCAAAGGCCTCGCCGGCGAACTCGTGACCTATGAGGACGCCGCCACTGGCGCGCGGCGCGAGGCCTGGCTGCAGGACGGCCGACTGGTCGCGGTCCTGTACGTCACCCTGACCGGCCGGCTGCCGTCGCGCGACTGGCTGGCCGAGCTGTTCGCCGAGCCGGTGCTGAGCCCCGAGGCCCGTTCGGCCCTGCTGTTCGGCCG
>NZ_JBAPVS010000210.1:0-23704 GCF_049283275.1 Caulobacter sp.
CCGTTCTTGACGGTGACGACCCCGCGCCGGAGTGTGTCGTCGCCGACGGCCGCGAAGGCCGCTAGCGGAGGACGATCATGGAGCTCGACTGGCTCGAAGACTTCCTCGCGCTGGTCGAGCATCAGCATTTCGGGCGCGCGGCCGAGGCGCGTAACGTTTCGCAACCGGCGTTCAGCCGCCGCATCCGGCTTCTGGAGACCTGGCTGGGCGCGCCGCTGTTCAATCGCGACACCCATCGCGTCGCTCTGACCCCGGCGGGAGAGCAATGGCGGCCCAACGCCGAGGATTTGCTGCGCCGGCTCTATCTGGGACGCGAGCAGACCCGGGCGATCGCCGAGGGCTCGACCACCACCCTGCGCTTCGCCTCAACCCACGCCCTGTCGGTCACCTTCTTCCCGCGTTGGCTGGAGGAGATCGAGGCCGAGCACCCGCTGGGCTCCACGGTCAGCCTGGTCACCGACAACATGGCCGGCTGCGAGCGGATGATGCTGCAGGGCCAGGCCCAATTCCTCCTGTGCCACCACCACCCCTCGACGCCGGTGTCCTTCAAGCCGAACTACTTCGTCTCGATCGACCTGGGGACTGACACCCTGATTCCGGTCAGCGCCCCGGCTCTGGACGATCCGGGCCGGCCCCGTTTCGTGCTGCCGGGCGACCTGGGCGCGCCGGCGCCCTACCTGGCCTTCAGCGACGTCTCCGGGATGGGCCGCATCCTGGCCTCGACCCACGCGCTGGCGGGACCCTCGGTGTGGTTGAAGCCCGTCTTCACCGCCCATGTGGCTACGGTGCTAGCGGAGATGGCCCGGGCCGGACGCGGCGTGGCCTGGATGCCGATGAGCTTGATCGCCCGCGACCTGGAACTGGGCGTGCTGGTGCGGGCCGGCGATGAGCTGTGGGACATCCCCATCGACATCCGCCTCTATCGCCCCCGCGCCCGCCAGACCGCGGCGGCCGAAGCCTTCTGGACCCTGCTGAAGGCCCGCGCCGAGGCCGGTTCGGCCGAGTTGAGCTGAGCTCTGGAAAAGACGCCGGGCGCACCGAGGGTGACGGCGCGCCCGGGTGAGTTCAGCACGAGGTAGTCCAACACTGTCTCGAGGAGACGCCCTGGACGTTACCCGGGAAGCTCAAACCGAACGACGGCCTGGGGCACATGGTTCGATGCCCGTCTTCGATCAAGCGACCACCGGGATCGCGCCCGTCAGCATGGCGACGCCCAGCACCAGCAGGCAGATCAGCACCGCCCATTTCAGCGCGAACCTCTGGGCGTCGGCGACGTCGACCCCCAGCAGGCCGCAGGCCAGATAGATGGGCGCCAGCAGCGGGCTCATCGAGTGGACTGGCTGGCCGATCAGCGAGGCGCGGGCGATGGCGGCCGGCTCGATGCCGAACCCGGCGGCGGCGTTGGCGATCACCGGCACCACCCCGAAATAGTAGGCGTCGTTGGACATCACGAAGGTCAGGGGCATGCTGATCAGGGCGGTGATCGGCGCCAGGAGCGGGCCGATCTGCGGCGGAATGACCGCCAGGGCGGCGTTGGCCATGGCGTTAGACATGCCCGCGCCATTGAGGATTCCGGTGAAGGCGCCGGCCGCGAACAACAGGACCACGACGTTGACGACATTGTCGGCGTGGGCGGCCAGCCGGGCCTTCTGGTCCGAGATCCTGGGGTAGTTGACGGTCGCGGCCACCGCGAACGCGCCCATCATCAACACCGGCAGCGGCGCCAAGCCCAGGATCATGCCCAGGATCAGGCCGACGGTCAGAACCAGGTTGAACCAGAACAACTTCGGACGACGGATGGCGGCGCGCTCGGCGTCGAGGGCGAGCGGCAAGGCCGTGATCGGCGCGCCTCGTTCGGCGGTCGTGACCACGCCGGCGAACGACAGGCGCTTGCGCTCTGACCTTCCGAACAGCCAGGCCAGCCCCAGAACGCCCAGCAGGCCCACGCCCATGGCCGGGAGCAACGGTCCCACCACATCGGCCAGGTCGACGTGGACGGCGGCGGCGGCGCGGGCCGAGGGCCCGCCCCAGGGTACGTAGTTCATCAGCGAATTGGACAGGCCCAGCAGGGTCGCCAGGATCAGCGGGTTCATCCCCACCCGGCGATACACCGGCAGGAAGGCGGTGATCACGATCAGCGCCGTGGTCGTACCGTCGCCGTCGATCGAGACCAACATGGCCAGGATTGCCGTCCCCAAGCTGATCCGCATCGGATCCTCGCCGACGATCGCCAGCACCTTGTTGACCAGCGGGTCGAACAGGCCCGCATCCATCATGATGGCGAAGTACAGCACCGCGAACGACAGCATCAGGGCGGTCGGCGCGACCTGCCCTACCCCCTTGAGGATCATCTCGCCGAGATTGGGGCCCGCGCCGGCCAGCAGTCCGAACACGATCGGCACGACCAGAAGCGCGGCGATCGCCGACATGCGCTTGGTCATGATCAGGATCATGAAGGTGAGCACCATCGCCAGACCAAGGACGGCCGGTTGAAGCAGCAGGTCGATCACGAGGCGATCTCCGGGCCGGCCAGTGGCCGCCTTTTCAGGTGAGTTGAGGTCAAGGCCCGGCCGAAGTCTTGCGTGTTCGACGGGGGAGCGGTGTAAGGAAGGAAGAACGGGCCGGACTTGAACCGGCCTTGGGAGACACGGAAAGCATGGCGACCAAACCGGCAGGCCAAAGCCCAGACCTGAGCACGCCCATGGCCGACCCGCCGCAGACCGAGCCGGCGACCCACACCGTGCTGATGCGCCTGCGCGAAATGATCGTCACGGGGCAGATCCCGCCCGAAACCCGGCTTCGGGCCGAAGGCCTGGCGACGGAGCTGGCTGTGTCGCGCACCCCCATCCGCAGCGCCCTGGCCGTGCTGTCGGCCGAGGGTCTGGTCGATTACGGGATCAATCGGGGCTACACGGTCCGCGCCGTCACCATCGGCGACGTGTTCGACTCGATCGAGGTCCGGGCCGGTCTCGAGGGTCAGGCCGCGCGGATGTCGGTGGAGCTGGGCTGGGAAGCCTCGGCGCTGGACCGGCTGGCCGAATTGGTCCGCCAGGGCCGCGCCATCCTCGATCGGGGCGAATGGTCGGAGAAGGCCGAGATCGACTGGTACGAGCTCAACCACGCCTTCCACCGCTCGATCCATCACGCGTCGCAGAACAAGGTGCTGCGCAACGCCATCCGGATGACCCTGATCTATCCGGTGTTCGGCGACCCGGCGCGGCTGTGCCCCAGCGTGGCGGCGGCTGTTCCATTGCGCCTGAGGCAGGTCGCGACGACCACGCCGGAACACCTGCTGTCGTCGCAGGGTGACCACGAACGGCTGCTCGACGCCATCCGACGCGAGGACAGCGCCGAGGCGGGCCGCATCATGACCGACCATGTCCTCGCTACGAAACGCCGTCTTCATGCAATCGCCACCCGCCGCTGATCGATCATCAGTCTCTGACACCCAGCCTTAACGACATCCAAGAATGTTCGCAATTGCATCCATTATTGGGCAAGCTGGAGCAAAGACGCGCGGGCGGCAGTTTTTAGTGTTCCGGCCCCGCTTTCCGAGCGGATGGGCCAGCTCGGACATCGTCAGGCGTCGACCCGGCGCCCACGCATCGTTTCATCCGAATTCCGCATTGGCCCTGCTCTCCGCCCCTGCCTAACCAGCCGGGGTCTCGTCCGAGGGTGTTTCCATGAACCAAGCGCGCCACTACCGCATCGCCGTCATTCCGGGTGACGGGATCGGCAAGGAAGTCGTCCCCGAGGGGCTGCGGGTGCTGGAGGCTGTCGCGGCGCGCTACGGCTGCACCTTCGCGTTCGACCATTTCGATTTCGCGTCGTGCGACTACTACCTCAAGCACGGACAGATGATGCCGGACGACTGGAAGGCCCGGATCGGCGGCCATGACGCAATCTTCTTCGGCGCCGTCGGCTGGCCCGAGACCGTGCCGGACCACGTGTCGCTATGGGGCTCGCTGATACAGTTCCGCCGCGAGTTCGACCAGTACGTCAACCTGCGGCCGGTCAGGCTGATGCCGGGCGTTCCCAGCCCGCTGGCCAACCGCGCGCCCGGCGATATCGACTTCTACGTCGTGCGTGAAAACACCGAAGGCGAGTATTCATCGATCGGCGGCCGGATTTTTCCCGGCACGCCGCGCGAGATCGTGATGCAGGAAACGGTGATGACGCGGGTCGGCGTCGATCGCATCCTGAAGTTCGCCTTCGACCTGGCCCAGCGCCGCGAGAAGAAGCACCTGACCTCGGCGACCAAGTCCAACGGCATCGCCATCACCATGCCCTACTGGGACGAGCGGGTCGAAGCCATGGCGCCGTCCTATCCCGACGTGCGCTGGGACAAGTACCATATCGACATCCTGACGGCGCACTTCGTGCAGCATCCCGACTGGTTCGACGTCGTGGTGGCCTCCAACCTGTTCGGTGACATCCTGTCGGACCTGGGTCCGGCCTGCACCGGCACCATCGGCATCGCGCCGGCCGGCAACATCAACCCCGAGCGAGCCTTCCCCTCGCTGTTCGAACCGGTGCACGGCAGCGCCCCCGACATCGCCGGCCAGGGCGTCGCCAATCCCGTGGGCCAGATCTGGTCGGCCGCCCTGATGTTGGACCACTTGGGAGAGCGCCAGGCGGCGGCCGCCGTCATCGCCGCGATCGAAACCGTGCTGGCTCAGCCCGACCTTAGGACGCGCGACCTAGGCGGTCCGCTGTCCACGCAAGCCTGTGGCCAAGCCATCGCCGCGGCGCTGGTCTGAGCTAGGCCATCCAACAGCGCGCCCCTGTTCGGAACCGGGCCGAACCGCTCACCAAACTCACGGGCGATCCCAAAAGCCGCAGAGGATGAGGACGATCAAGCCTTTCCCGACAAGGCTTGCAGCACAGCGGTCGAGGTGATCGGGATGTGCCTCAGGCGCACACCGACCGCGCGGAAGATGGCGTTGGCGATGGCCGGCGCGACCACCGTCGTCGCCGGTTCGCCCAGGCCGACGGGGACCTCGACGCTGTCGACGAACTGGATGTCCAGCTCCGGCGTGTCGGAAATGCGCAGCGGCGTGTAGGTGTCGAGGTTCAGGTCCTTGACCTGGCCGCTCACGAATTCCGTTCCGTCGTGCAGGGCCATGCTCAGACCCCACAACGCCGCGCCCTCGGTCTGGGCGCGGGCGCCGTCCGGATCGACGATGGTCCCGGCGTCGGTGACCAGCGTCAGCTTCTGCACCGTGACCACGCCGCTGGTGCGATCCACGTGGACCCGCGCGACGCACGCCACCCAGGTGGGCATGTCGCGTTCCTGGCCAAAGCTGGTGGCCAGGCCCAAGGCGGTGTCCTTGGGCAAGGGTTGGCCCCAGCCGGCCGCTTGGGCCGCGCGGCGCACCACCTCGGCCTGGCGCTTGGCGCCGCCTACGGTGCTGGCGTCGCCGCCGGCGTTGGCCCCCTCCCCGGTCAACAGCTTCAGCCGCAGGGCCACGGGGTCGGCTTTCAGGTGGTGAGCCGCCTCGTCGATGAAGCTTTCGCCGGCCCAGTTGGTCCAGCCAGGTCCTACCGACCGCAGCCAGCCGGGACGGAAGGTTTCATTGGCCAGATCGTTGTTGATGGCCCGCACCTTGTGGGCGCCGACTTCGTACCAGTGATCGGCGCCGGAGATGGCGAAGGGATCGTAGGCCACGCCGTTCTTGCCCTTGGGCATAAGGGCCGGCGCGTTGGCCAAGGTCGGCCAGCCGGCGGCGGCGTGGTGCTCCTGGGCTAGGATGTTCCCCGCGCCGTCGAAGGCCATGCGCACGGTCTGGACCGAGGGCGAACGCACGGAGTCGAAGCGAACGTCGTCCTCGCGGGTCAGCACCATCTTGACCGGCTTGCCCAGCGCCTTGGCCGCCAAGGCGGCGGGCACGGCGTAGTCGCCGTTCAACCGGCGCCCGAAGCCGCCGCCCAGCATATAGGTGCGCATGACGATACGGGTTTCGGGAAGATCCAGCGCCTTGGCCAAGGTGGGAAGGATCAGGCTCTGCCACTGGTTGCCGGTGTGGATCTCCATCACCCCGTCCTTCTCGAAGGCCAGGGCGTTCAGCGGTTCGAGCTGGAAGTGCAGGACGGTGGCGGCGGTATAGGTCTGCTCCAGCACCGACTTGGCGGCCTTGAAGGCCGGAGCGGTGTCGGCGGTCTTGTTCTCCAGCAGCGCGCCGACGTCAGGTTTGGCGATCAGGCGGGCGGCATGGTCCTGGAGGTCTTTCTCCGAGACGGTCGCGCCTGGGCCGGTGCTCCAGCTGACCTTGACCAGGTCGGCGGCGCGGATCGCGGCCGGATAACTTTCGGCGATCACCATCACCCAGCCGGGGACGGTGTCGGACGGGTCATCCAACGCCACGCAACGCAGGTAGCCCTTGATCTTCTTCGCGGCGCTGTCGTTGACCGACAGCACCTTGGCGCCGTGACGGGTGGGCGGCAGCTTGGGCCGCGCGAACACCATGCCCGGAACCTTGGCGTCGATGCCGTAGATCGCCGTGCCGTTGATCTTGGCGGCGATGTCCAGGGCCTTGCCCGGCTTGCCGATCAGCTTGCGCTCGGCCGCCGGCTTGATCGGCAGCTTGACCAGTTCTTCGGGCGTGAATTGGCGCGCCACGCCGCCGCGCTTGACGATGTCGCCGTACGAGATCGAGCGGCCGCCCACATGGACGACGCCGCCCTTGGCCGTTCCACCGGCCGGCGGGACGTTCAGCAGCTTGGCCCCGGCCTCGACCAGGGCGATGCGTCCGGCCGCCCCGGCCTGGCTGAAGATCGGGAAGGTCTGCCACACCGACCAGCTGCCGCCGGTGACCATCAGGCCCCACTTGGGATCGGTGTCGACGTGGACGATGCGGACCTTTTCCCAGGCCACATCCAGTTCGTCGGCCAGGATGCGGGCCAGGGCGGTGCCGACATGCTGGCCCATCTCGGCGCGGATGATGTTGACGGTGACGATCCCGTCGCCGTCGATGGCGAACCACAGGGTCGGCTCAAACCGGGGTCCCGTCGCCGGAATTGGCGCGCCGCCGGGCACGGCCGGATCCATCGCCGCCTCGACCATGGCCGAAAAGCCGAAAGCCAGACCTGCGCCGGTCGAGGCGACCAGGAAGTTGCGGCGTGACAGCAGGCTGCCTGGTTCGCCCTTCGGCGGAAGGCGGCTCACGACTTGCCTCCCATCGCGGCGGCGGCCTGCTTGATGGCCGCACGGATGCGGACATAGGTCATGCACCGGCAGAGGTTGCCGCTCATGATCGCGTCGATGTCCTGGTCGGTGGGTGCGGGGAAATCCTTGAGCATGGCGGCGGCCTGCATGATCTGGCCCGACTGGCAGTAACCGCACTGCGGAGTCTGCAGATCCAGCCACGCTTGCTGTACGGGATGCTGACCGGCCGGATCCAACCCTTCGATCGTGGTCACCTCGGCTCCGTCGACCGCGCTGACCGGGGTGATGCAAGAGCGCGTCGCCCGCCCGCCGACGTGGACGGTGCAGGCCCCGCACATGCCGATGCCGCAGCCGAACTTGGTGCCCGTCAAGCCAATGTCGTCGCGTATCACCCACAGCAGAGGCGTATCCTCGTCGACGTCGATGGAGACGGCCCTGCCGTTGATCGTGAACTGGGTCATGGCTGGCTCACTTTCCCTGGGCGCGGATCACCGCGACCTTCTTCTCGAGATCCGGCCAGGCGGGTTTGTCGGTGCGGGTGGCGCGCAGATAGGCGGCCAGTTTGGCGACGTCGGCGTCGCTGAAGCGGTTGAAGCTGGGCATCACCACACCCGGCGCGCCGTCCCGAGCGCCGACCCCGTACAGCACCACCCGGATCAGGTTGGTCGGGTCGTCCAGGTTGACGGCGCTGTTGAGAGCCAGATCCGGCCGCAACGGATTGGGCTGGCCCGCGCCGTTATAGTGGCACGACGCGCAGGCCGCCGTGTAAAGCCGCGCCGACGGATCGTTCTGAGGTCCGACGTTCAGGTGGTCGGCCGCGGCGGCGCGCTCCAGGGCCGGCGCCAAGGTTCCAGCCCGGCCCGCCGCGCCGTCGATATCGGAGAAATAGACCGCCAGGGCCTGGATGTCGGCGTCGGGCAGCTTGATGAGCCCGTCGTGGACCACCGGCGCCATCGGCCCAGCGGTGACGCCGTGATAGCGGCTGACGCCTGTGCGCAGATAGGCGGTCAGTTCGGCCTGATCCCAGGGCGCGGGGGAAGGATTGGCGGCGGTCAGCGGCGGAGCGACCCAGTTGTCGATCAGCGCGCCGGCGAAGGCCTTGTCGCGCTTCTCCGCCCCCAGGGCGTTGCGCGGCGTGTGGCAGGCGCCGCAGTGGCTGACTCCCTGGGCCAGATAGGCGCCGCGGTTCCATTCGGCGCTCTTGGCCTTGTCGGGTTCGAAGCGGCCCGGCTTGAAGAACAGCAGCTTCCAGCCGGCCTGCAGCGCGCGGATGTTCAGCGGGAACGGAACGCCGTTGCGCTTGGCCGGGGCCGCCACCGCCGGCCGGGTCATCATGTAGGCGTAGAGGGCCGAAACGTCGGCGTCCGACAGCTTGGTGAAGTGGTCATAGGGGAAGGCCGGAAACAGGTGCGCGCCGTTGCGAGCAACGCCCTGGTGCATCGCCCGGCGGAACGCCGGTTCCGACCAGGTTCCAATCCCGGTCTTGGGATCGGGGGTGATGTTGGTCGAATAGATCGTGCCGAAGCTGGTCTGCATCGGATAGCCGCCGGCGAACGGCTGGCCGCCTTTGGTGGTATGGCAGGTCGAGCAATAGCCGGCTCCGGCCAGCACCTCGCCTCGCGCGACCCGTTCCGGCGAGAAGCTGGAGGGCGCGGGCGGCGCGATCTTGCCGATCGCCGGTCGCCAGGCGAAGACGCCGAAACCGACCAACCCCACAACCGCCAAGGCCAGCAGTCCGACAAGGATACGCTTCAGCACGAGAGGCCCTCCTGGCGGTCCCGCGCGGACGCGCAAAGCTCATCCGCCACAAGGCCAGCCGCGGAGAGCTTGAGAGCAAACCCTGCCCCAAGCAAGGCATCCGGACTTTATGCGAGACGTTTGCAGCACGAACATCCAAAACGCACCGGGAAGCCCACCCTCTATGAGCCAGTTTTCCAATGCGGACCCAGACCTCGAGCCACACAACAGCGTCGCCATCGATCCCCCTGAAGGGATCCAGGCGCGGGCATGAGTGTCTGGTCGAGGTGTCAGACAGCGAGTTGATCGCGTAAAGCCGGAACCAACAGCGCGCACAGCGCTGCCGCGCGAGGGTGCTCATCATGCAGTTTGGTGCGATGGAACAACATGAGCTTGCGCTTGATCTGCGGCTGTACGAGCGGCACCAGCCGCACCCGATCCGTGTCGAGGCCGCGAGTGTAGAGCCTGGGCAGGACACCGACCGCCAGGCCGCTGCCGGCCAGGCCCAGCAATGAACTGACCTGGTCAACCTTGTAGCGCGTCGAGAGGGTCAGGTTGTTCTGGCGCATCGCCGCCGCGCTGAGCTCCCCAATGCTGCCGCCGACGAAGTGAACGATCTCGCTGCCCTCCAACGCGCTCCAGGGAAGCGTGCTTGAGGCCGAAAGCGGGTGGTCCTTGGGCGCCACCAGCAACATTTCATCCTCGGCGATCAGGGTGGCTTCGAGCCCGTCTTCGGTGCGCCCAAGGACCCCGACGACAATGTCGAGCGCGCCGCTGCGCAAACTTCCAAACAGGGTGTCGTTCTTGCCGTCGCTGAGGTGGAAACTCACGTCGTCGCAGCGGCCGCTCAGCTGCGCCACCACCGCGGCCGCTGCGGGCACCACCGACGGGATGGCGCCGATCCGGATCACAGCCTTGCCGCGCGCGGCCACGTCGCTCATGTCGACGAACGCGTTGTCGGCGGTCTTGAGCAGACGCAGGGCGTGCGGCAGGAAGGCGGCCCCCGCGTCGGTCAGGGAGACATGGTGGGTGCTGCGCTCGAACAGCCGCACGCCCAGATGTTCCTCGATCTGGCGGATGCCGGCGCTCAGGGCGGGCTGGGACACGATCATCCGCTCGGCCGCGCGACTGAAGTTGCCGGTGTCGGCCAAAGCGCTGAAGAAGCGCAGTTGCCGCAACGATATGGCCTGTGTGCGAGCCGCTGGCCGTGGTGCGGGCGCGGTGAGGGTTTCTGACATGGCGGCCTTTAGGGCATGGAAGCGGGCCGACATCTGGTTATAAGCAGACCCTATAAGCAGATAACTACAAAGAGTTTCCAATTCTAAGGGGGCGTCATAACCTCGTAACAATCGCGCACCGATGGAATAGTTTAAATAAGCAGCAGAATTGCCGCAGCACGTGCGAAACAAGCACGCACTTTGAGCAAATCTACTTGCTGGCGTAGGCAACCATAAGAAGAAACGCCTGGGGAGGCTGTCGGCGGGCGCGCCAACCAATACGGGGGTTCTTCATGTCTGCCATCGGCTATCGGCCCGAGCGCGCCGCGACCGCTCACGCTCTTTGCACCAGGACGTCGCTGCTGGGGATCGCCTCCACCGCCGTGCTGGTCGCACTGTCGTGCGGAAGCGCTTCCCACGCCCAGGACAACGCGGCCAGCGCCGAGGTCGAGGCGGTCGTGGTCACTGGATCGCGCATCAAGAGCCCCGACGCCACCAGCGTCAGCCCGATCAGCACCGTCACCAGCAAGCAGATCGCCCAGCGCGGCGTCGTCCGCGTCGAGGACCTGATCAACACCCTGCCCCAGGCCTTCGCAGACCAGGGCAGCGGCAATCGCGGCGGCACGGTCGGCGCCAGCGGCACCGCCACCATCAACCTGCGCAACCTCGGCAATCAGCGGACCTTGGTGCTGATCGACGGCAAGCGCCTGATGCAGGGCGATCCAGCCCGCTCGGCGGCCCAGGCGGCCGACATCAACAACATCCCCGCCGCCCTGATCCAGCAGATCGACGTGGTGACCGGCGGCGCCTCGGCCGTCTACGGTTCGGACGCCCTGGCCGGCGTCGTCAACTTCATGCTCAAGCGCGACTTCGAGGGCGTGCAGTTAGACGTGCAGGGCGGCCTGTACATGCACAAAAACCACAGCGCGATCGTCTCGGCCGCGATCGCGGCGGGCCAGACGCCGGCGGTCGGCCGCGAACTCGACGGCGGCCAGCAGAGCTATTCGATCACCGCCGGCAAGAACTTCGCCGAGGGTCGTGGCAACATCACTGCCTTCGCCAGCTACAAGGAAATCGCCGGCGTCGGCACCAAGGACCGCGACTTCTCGACCTGCAACCTGTCGGCCACCGCGACCGGCTACGCCTGCTCGCTGTCCAGCGCCACCTATCCGGTCCAGTTCCAGCTGACCAATCCGACCACCGGCGCGACGCGCGGCAGCTACGCCCTGGACAGCACGACCGGCAACACGCTGCGCACCTACCGCACCTCGGACGGCTTCAACAACGGCAACACCTACGACCTGCAGTCCCCCGACAAGCGCTACAACCTCGACCTGTTCGGCCACTACGCCCTATCGAGCAAGGCTGACGTCTACGGCGAGTTCATGTTCATGCGCGACGAGGCCGACATCAAGCTGTCGCCCACCGCCGTGTTCACGGTGTCCGAACGCATCAACTGCAACAACCCGCTGATGTCGGCCCAGGAAAAGAACCTGATCTGCACCTCGGTCGGCCTGACCGACGCCCAGAGCGCCAATGTCATCGTCTCTCAGCGCAACGCCTTGGGCGGCTCGCGTCACGACTACACCAACCACACTTCGTATCGCGGCGTGGCCGGCGTTCGCGGCGACCTCAGCTCTGACTGGCGCTACGACGTCTACGCCCAGTACGGCCGCACCGACTACACCTCGCGCCTGACCGGCGACTATTCTCTGGCCAAGTTCGCCAAGGCCCTGCGCGCGGTGAACAGCGGCGGCCAGATCGTCTGCGAGTCCGTGGCCAACGGGACCGACCCCTCCTGCGTGCCGATCAACCTGTTCCAGATCGGCGCCATCTCCCCCGCGGCGCTGAACTACGTGCAGAACGTCGTCTATCGGAAGGGCTACACCGAGGAGAAGATCCTCAGCGGCGCGCTGACCGGCAGCCTGCCTATCACCAGCCCGCTGGCCAACTATCCGATCGGCGTGGCCATCGGCGCGGAGTATCGCGACGAGAAGATCAGCTTCCAGCCCGACAGCTACTACAGCAGCCGCGACGTGGCCGGCAATTCGGGCGGCGAATACCCGATCGACGGCTCGTTCAACGTCAAGGAAGTCTACGGCGAAGTCCGCGTGCCGCTGGTCGAGAACAAGCCGTTCTTCAAGAGCCTGTCGGTCGAAGGCGGCGTGCGCTATTCCGACTACAGCACCGCGGGCGACACCTGGGCCTACAAGGCCGGCGGCGAGTGGGCGCCGATCAGCGACATCCGCTTGCGCGGCAGCTTCCAGCGCGCCGTGCGGGCTCCCAACCTGGTCGAACTGTTCGGCCCGCAACGCGTCGTGACGGCGGCGATCACCGATCCTTGCGAAGGCGCGACGCCCAAGGCGAGCGCCGCCCAGTGCGCCCTGTCGGGCGTGACGGCCACGCAGTACGGCTCGATCGCTCCAGCGGCGGGCCAGCAGTCGGGCGCCATGGTCGGCGGCAACCCGGACCTGGATCCGGAAACCTCGAACACCAAGTCGTTCGGCCTGCAACTGCTGCCCCGCTTCGTGCAAGGCCTGAGCCTGTCGGTCGACTATTTCGATATCGACGTGAAGAAGCTGATCACCACGGTCCCGGCCGGCATCGAGCTGAACCAGTGTCTCAACGCCGGCATCGCCTGCGAGCTGATCAAGCGCAGCCCGACGACCGGCTCGCTGGTGACCAGCGGCTATGTCGTCACCACCAGCGTCAACGCCGGCTACCTGAAGACCTCGGGCCTGGATTTCTCGGCCAACTATACGCATGGCCTGCCCGAGCTGTTCGGCCGGGACATGGGCCGACTGGGTCTGAATTTCGCGGGCACCAAGACCAACAAGTATGAGGTCCAGATCCTGCCCGGTCTGGTTCCCTACCGATGCGACGGTCGTTTCGGCGTGACTTGCGGCCAGCCGATCCCCGAATGGCGTCACCGCCTGGTCGCCGACTGGACCTCGCGCGGCGGCGTCAACCTGTCCACCACCTGGCGCTACATCGGCGGGACGAAGAACGACAAGTCCAGTTCGTCCATCTATCTGGCTGGAGCCTACCAGCCCTACGATCTGAAGATGCCCAGCGTCAGCTACATCGACTTCGCCGCCTCCATGGACGTGGCCGAAAAGGTCACGGTCCGGGTCGGCGTCAACAACGCCTTCGACAAGGACCCGCCGCTGACCGCCAGCACGGGCGGCCAGACCTCCAACGGGGCCTTCTTCGCGGGGATGTACGACTCGCTGGGCCGCTACATGTTCGTCGGCGCCACCGCGCGCTTCTAATCGAGACGCGGGAGGGGCGGCTTCCCTCCCGTACAGGCCAAGGACCCTTTCATGCTGCTTCGCACCAAAGCCCCTCATTGGCGCCCTGCGGCCCTTGGCCTGTCGGCGCTGCTCGCGAGCTGCATGCTCGCGGGCGGCGCTTTCGCCCAGACCGCTGCGGCCGCCCCCGCGCCGCAGCCCAAGGTCAGCATCTTCTTCGACAACGACTTCCTGGGTCCGGGTCAGAGCAACATCCAGTCGCTGATCCCGCTGCTGCGCGATGATCGGGTAAAGTTGCTGGGCGTGGGCGTCGTCACCGGCGACGCCTGGATGACCGAAGAGACCGCCCACGCTCTGCGGTTTCTGGAGATCGCCAAGCGTCCCGACGTTCCGATCCATCGCGGCGCCCGCATGCCGCTGATGCGCACCCAGGCCGAAATGGCCAACTGGGAAGCGCGCTATGGCAAGGTGCCGTTCAAGGGCGCCTGGAGCACACCGCGCCCGGGCCGCACCTATCATCCGCAGGATCCCGACCTGATCCCGCCGATGCCCGAGGGCGCGCCGACGATCAAGGCGTCCAGCGAGGACGCCGTCCACGCCCTGATCCGCAACGTCCGCGCCCATCCCGGCGAGGTCACCATCGTCAGCGCCGGTCCCCTGACCAACATCGCCCTGGCCCTGCGCATCGCGCCGGACATCGCCGACCTGGCCAAGGAGATCGTCATCGAGCCGGGCAAGCTGGACACCGCCGTGGCGCGGGTGACCGGCAACACCGACTATGCCACCGACTTCAACTTCCTGTTCGACCCCGAGGCCGCGCACATCGTGCTGACCGCGCCATGGAAGCGCGTCACGGTGATGGGCAACGTCACCGCCGCCGCCAAGGCGACCCAGCCGCTGGTCGATCGCATCGGCGCGGCCGGCACGCCGGTGGCGACCTACCTCAAGACCTATGCCCGCATCGGCCAGCCCCTGTGGGACGAGATCACCGTCGCCGTGGCCATCGACCGCTCGCTGGTCACCGAAGAGCTGGTGGCCCGGATGGACGTCGACACGTTGCCCGGCCCGTCCTACGGGCAACCCGTGGTCTGGAGCGCCCAGATGGCGCCCAACAGCGGCGAGCGCGAGGTGCACATCGTGCGGGCCATCGACGTCGATCGCTTCGTCGAGACCTTCGCGGCGCAGGCCTCGAAATGAACCGCTTCAAAGCCTTCCTCGACCGACGCTTCGCCCTGAGCGCGCGGGAGACCACGGTCAGCCGCGAGATGACGGCCGGCCTGACCAGCTTCCTGGCGGCCGCCTATCTGATCGTCGTGATCCCCTCGCTGCTGTCGACCGGCGGCATGGACCGGGGCGCGGCGACCACCGCGGCGATCCTGGTCATGGCGCTGGGCAGCATCGCCATGGGCGTCTACGCCAACCTTCCGTTCATCGTCGGTCCCGGCATCGGCGGCTCGGTGATCCTGGGCGTCACCCTGGCGCATCTGGAGCACGTGCCCTTCGCCACCGGCCTGGCCATCGCCATGACGTCGGGCCTGCTGTTCATGGTCCTGACTCTGACCGGCGCGCGGGAGTTGGTGGTGCGGATGATCCCGCCGCAGATCAAGCTGGGGCTGGGCGCCTCGATCGGCCTGTTCATCGCCATGCTGGGATGCCGCGACGCCGGCATGGTGGCGTTGAACATCAAGTCCAACGCCCTGACCCTGGGCGACTTCTCCCAGCCCGGCCCGGTCATCGCCCTGATCGGCCTGGCGGTCGCCGTGGCCATGCAGGCGCGCAAGATCCCCGGCGCGGTGCTGGCGGGCATCACCGTCGCCGCCCTGGCGGGCATCCCGCTAGGCCTGACCCACCTGCCCCAGAGCGGCGTGTCCCTGCCCCACGCCCTGACGCCGGTCACGCTGAAGGTCGACTTCATGGGCGCGTTCACCCTCGCCGCCCTGCCCTATGTCTTCGCCTTCTTCGCCGGTGAGTTCTTCTCGACCCTGGGCACCACCTTGGCCATCGGCGCCAAGGCCGGCCTGACCGACGACGAGGGCAACCTGCCCGGCATCGAAAAGCCGTTCCTGGTCGATTCCCTCGCCGCCACCCTGGGCCCGCTGATCGGCATCCCGGCGGGCACCGCCCTGGTGGAGTCCGCGGCCGGCGTCGAGGCCGGCGGCCGCACGGGCCTAACGCCGGTCACGGCAGCGATCCTGTTTCTCCTCACCCTGTGCCTGCTGCCGCTGGCCATGGCGATCCCCAAACAGGCCACCGCGCCGGCCCTGATCCTGATCGGCATCTCGATGCTGGGCACCATCCGCCATCTGCGCAGCGAGGCCGTCACCGACATCCTGCCCGCCATGGCCATGGTGCTGCTGACCCTGATCTCCAACAGCTTCGGCACCGGCATCGCCGGGGGTCTGCTGGTGCACGTCATCGTCCAGGTCCTGGCCGGCAAGGCGCGCGAGATCCCGATCGGCCTGCTGATCCTGTCCATCCCGCTTGGCTACTACTTCTACACCGCCGCCACGCACTGAGTTCCGGCTTCCAAGGCATCATGATCACCGACCCCACCCAGAGCATCGGCAACGTCCCAGCGTCCCCACTCGGCCGTCCGGTCGACGCGGCGCAACGCCAGTTCTTCCGCGCGCTGCCGAAGGTGGAGCTGCACTGCCATCTGCTGGGCGCCGTCCGTCGCGAGACGTTCGCGGATCTGGTCCGCGAGCGCGGCGCGCCGATCACCGAGGCCGAGATCGCCGCCTTCTACGCCCGCGGCGAAAAGCCGATCGGCGTGCTGCGCGTGCTGCGGGCGCTGGAGCAACACCTGCTGCTCCGGCCCGACGACTTCCGCCGGATCACCTACGAGTACCTGCAGGACGCGGCGGCCGAGAGCGTTCGCCATGCCGAGTTCTTCTGGAACCCGACCGCCACGATCCGCGACGCGGGCCTGGCCTATGGCGAGGTCCAGGCCGGCATCCTGGCCGGTCTGCGCGAGGCGCGGGCCGACTTCGGGATCAGCGCCCTGCTGATCCCCAGCATCGATCGCGAGGCCGAGCCCGCCCGCGCCGTCGAGATGGTCGAAATGATGCTGGCCCACCGCGATCCCAGAGTGGCGGGCGTCGGCATCGACTATCGCGAGAACGACCGGCCGCCGGAGCTGTTCCTGGAAGCCTACGCCCTGGCGCGTCGCCACGGCCTCAAGACCACGGCCCACGCCGGCGAGTTCGGCATGCCCTGGACCAATGTCGAAACCGCGGTCGATCGTCTGAAGGTCGATCGCATCGACCATGGCTACACCATCATCGACAATCCGGACCTGGCGCGGCGCTATGCCGAGCGCGGCATCGTCTTCACCGTGGTGCCGACCAACTCCTACTATCTGCGCACGCTCGACCCGGAGCGATGGGCGATCGATCATCCGATCCGCGCCATGTCGGCGCTGGGCCTGAAGCTCCACCCCAACACCGACGACCCCACCCTGCACAATGTCAGCCCCGCCGGCGCCTGGGAGCTGATGTATAGCCACCTCGGGTACGGCCTGGACGACCTGCGGGTGATGATGCTCAACGGCGTCGACGGCTGCTGGGCCGACGAGGATCAGCGCGCTCAATGGCGATCCACCTGGCCGGCGGAGTTCGATCAGCGCGCCCTCGCGGCGGGCTGGCTGCCCTCCGACGACGCCCTGTGACGCAAGCATCCGGTCTGACGGCCGACGTCATCCGCCTCAGTCGCGCGGCCGCCGTCGACATCCCGCCGGCGACGCTGGAGATGGCCAGGCTGTGCGTGCTCGACTGGTTCGGCCTGGCGCTGGCCGGGTCGCGCGAGCCGCTGTCGGCGCTGCTACGGGACTCCGCCCTGGCCGACGGCGCCCGGCCCACGGCGAGCGTCGTGGGTCACGGTCGCGCCTTCAGTCCACGGCAGGCGGCCCTGGTTAACGGCGCGGCGGGCCACGCGCTCGACTATGACGACGTCAACCTGGCCATGCGCGTGCATCCGACCACGGTGATCCTGCCCGGCCTGCTGGCCCTGGCCGAGGCTCACCGGTTGTCAGGCCGCGCGGTGCTGGAAGCCTTCGTCGCCGGCTACGAGGCGGCCGGCCTTATCGGGACCGCGCTCAGCGCCAGCCACTATGCGCGCGGCTTTCACGCCACAGGCACGATCGGCGTCTTCGGCGCCGCCGCGGCCTGCGCCCATCTGCTCGGTCTCGATGAGGCGCAAACCGCGATCGCCTACGGTCTCGCAGGCTCCCAGGCGGCGGGTCTCAAGGCGCAGTTCGGGACCATGGCCAAATCACTGCATGCGGGTCGCGCGGCCGAGGCCGGCCTGGCCTCGGCGTTGTGGGCGCGGGACGGCATGACCGCCCGCACCGACATCCTGGAACATCCACGCGGCTTCGCGGCGACCCAGACCGACGGCCCGCCCGCCGGGCGCGTGCGTTGGACTGGCTACGAACTGGACCGCAATCTCTTCAAGTTTCACGCGGCCTGTTTCGGCACGCATGGGACGCTTGAAGCGGTGGGTGAGTTGCGACGCAAGGGCGTGCGCCCGGAAGACGTCCGCGCCATTCGCCTGAAGGTCGACGCCGGCGCTGACGCCATGTGCAACATCGCCGCGCCGCGCACCGGGCTCGAAGCCAAGTTCAGTCTGCGCTTCAACGCCGCCCTGGCCCTGCACGGCGCCGACACCGCCGACAGCGGCGTCTATGCCGACGCGATCGTCCCGCGTCCCGACCTCCAGGCCACGCGCGCCCTGACCACGGTCGAGCTGGCTCCGCCAGGCTGGCCCGAGGATGTCACCGAGGTGACGATCACGACGCTCGACGGCCGCACATTCGTCCAGCGCCACGATATCAGCCTGCCGCAGGGTGACCTCGGGCGGCAAGGCGACCGCCTGCACGCCAAGTTTCTCGCCCTGGCCGCCCCCGTTGTCGGCCGCGATCAGGCCAAGGCCCTGGCCGCCTCGATCAGCCGCCTGGACCACGGCGCGGATCTGTTCGAACTGTTGAATTTGGCGGCGCCGCCAACAAGGCTGACACGCCTCGCCACCTATACGGACGACTAGGCGCCTTGGCCCAGCTGGCAGAGCGACGGTTTCCGCTTTGGGCCATGCGTCGCCCTCTGTGGATCTTGGCCGCGGGCCTGATTGCATCGGCGGCTCGCCCTACCGCCAGACGAAAAAGTGCCGGCGCCGGCCCGCGGCCTCACCGCGGACTGGCGCCGGCTTTCGCCCCTTTGCCGATCGATGGACGGCAAGGAGGCGACCGAGGATCAGGTTAGAGCTTCATTCTCGCGCCGATCTTGAAGGCGCGACCAAACGGATCGAAGTACAGTCCGTTACCGAAGAGACGAAGCTGCGAGGGCTCGTCCTTGTCGAACACGTTGTTGACGCCGCCAAAGATCTCGAACCGTTCGGCGCCGCTGGCCTCGGGGATTTTGATCCTGAACGCCAGGTCGAGATAGAAGCGCGAGGACACGTGGTTGATGTTCACGCTGTTGGGGTCGTTGATGTTGTAGCCGGCCTGGTCGGGACCGATCTTGGTCGGGTCGAGGATGCCCTTCGGGATGTAGCGGCCATGGGCGGTCACCGACCACTTCGGCCGCGAATAGGTCACGACGCCGTCCGCTCGCCAGCGCGGCACGCCCTGGATGTTCTGGACCGTGCCGGAGTTGCCGGTCACGTCGTCCAGCTGCGAGACCACCCCCGTGGCGCCGATCGTCGACAGGTCGACGACGTAGTTGCCGTTGCCCTGGAAGTCGAGATTGCCGCCGAACGCGGGAAGCCTGTAGTCGACAACGACTTCATAGCCTTCGGCGTGGAGCCGGCTGAGGTTCTGATAGGTCGTGAACACCGTGTTGATCGACCCGTTCGGATTGAACTGGATCAGGTTGCACAACAGGCTCTGTTGCTTGCAGGCATTGGCGATCGCGGTGCTGGTCAGGGAGTCGATCGCGCCGTCGACCTTGATGTCATAATAGTCGATCGCGAGGTTGAACCCGGGAACGAGGCTCGGCTTCAGCACGACGCCGGCGGTGAAGGTGTCCGCCTCCTCCAGCGCCAGGTCCGGGTTGCCGCCGGTGACCGTGAACTGCAGGGTCGTGCCACCGACGAACGGATCGGGCTGCGGCAGCTGGGTCCGGGTCGCGTTGGGGGTCGATTCCTGGGCCGAAGGCGCGCGGATGTCGCGCGAGCGGGTGACCCGGAAGGTCAGGTCCTGCACGGGGGTATAGACCGCGCCGGCCTTCCAGGTGGTGGCGTCGCCGAACGGATCGTAGTGCGTGAACCGCACCGCGCCGTCGACGTCCAGCGACTTGCCGATCGGCGAGTCCTTCAGCAACGGGACGCCGACCTCGACATAGCCCTCTGCGACCGAGGTCTTGGTGAACGGCAAGGCCGACATCGCCGGCGAGATGTACTTGTTGGCCAGGGTGTTGGCGTCGGCGTTGCCCTCCGCGGTGTCGCGACGCCATTCGGCGCCGAACGCGACATTGACCTCGCCCGCCCAGGTGTTGAACGGCGAGCCGCGCAGGTTGGCCGCCGCGCTCTGCTGCACATAGGTGCGGGTCTGGGTCGCCGTCACGTTGTAGCGGGCGTCCGCCGCCGCGCTGACGGTGGGCTCGAACAGGTTGATCGGGATGCAGCCATTGGCCGGGTTGGTCAGGGTCGTTCGGCAAATGATCGTGCCGGCGGCGATGCCCGCGAGGCCGGAGGGGGCGACCACCGCGTCAACGGCGTCGTTCCATTCCTTGAGACGAAGCCGCTTGTCCACGACGTCGCTCTCGACGCGGCCGTAGGTGTACGAGGCGTCCCACTTCCAGCCGCCGCCGAAGTCGCCCTTGAGCCCAAAGGCGCCGCGATAGAGATTGTTCGTACTCGTCCCGATGGTCGACGCGCCGAGGGACCAGGCGCCGTGATTGACCAGCAGCCTCGTGATCGCCGGGTCGGCCGCCAGCACGGCGGCGCGCGTGGCGGCCGAGATGTAGGGGTTGTTGATGTCGAGGTTCGCCGGACCGTCCAGCGGCGGGGTCGATTGGGTCGGCCCGCCCACGACCCTGGCGTACATGAAGTCGCCGGACAGCGAGATCTTGTCGCTCAGGTCATAGTCGCCATGGATCATGGCCGAGAAATGCTTATCGGGGACCACCAGCGGGGCCGGGGCCTGGCCGATCAGAAAGGGCTGGGTCGGGTCGCCGTTCGGCAGCCGCTGGAACAAGCCGCTCAAGGGGTCGCCGAAGGTGTAGGGGACCAGGTTGCCGCTCGCGTTGAACTGCTTGCCCCGCAAGGCCGCCGGCAGCGAGGTGGCGCCCGTGTTGAGCACCTGCTGTCCCAGCGTGATCGTGCCGCCGCTGCCGTTGGGCTTCTGAGCGCCCGTCAGGATGCCGTTCTCGTTGTAGACGAACATGACATCGTCCAGCACCAGCGTGGCCGGCAGGCCGTTGGTGCTGGTCCTGGTGGCGGTGTTGTAGCCCGGATTGGGCACGTAGTTGGTGTACTTGGCGCACCAGTCGCGTGTCTCGCACTGGCCCAGGCCGTCCTCCTTCAGATATTCGAAGCCGGCGACGAAGTGCCCTCGCCCCGCCGCGAAATCACGCCCGTGGGCCGCCGCGGCATAGTAGCTCCTGCCATCGCCCTCATCGGTGACTCCCGTCGACACCTCGGCCTTGGTTCCGTTGAACTTGGTGTCGAGGAGCAGGTTCACCACGCCGGCGACGGCGTCGGCGCCATAGGCCGCCGAGGCGCCGCCGGTCACGACTTCGGCGCGTTGCACCAGGATCGTGGGAATGCCGTTGACGTCGATGGTTCCGTTGTCGGCGCTGGTGACGAAGCGGCGGCCGTCGACCAGGGTCAGGGTGCGCGTGGCGCCCAGGCCGCGAAGGTCCAGCGTCCGGGCGCTGATGGCGCTCGAGACCCGGAAGTTGCTGGTCGCCGGCGAGCTGATCGGGCGAAAGGACGGGATCTGGTTGAGCGCATCGGCGACATTGCTGATGGCCAGCTGCTGCAGGCGCTCGCCGCCGACGACGTTCACGGGGGTTGGGGCGTCATAGCCTGAACGCCCGAGGCGCGACCCCGTGACGATGACCTCTTCGACTATCGAGGCTTCCACGCCGGACGGGGCCGTGGCGGCGGGTTGATCCTGTGCGACGGCCGGCGCGGCGCTCATAGCCCAGGCCAAGGCGAGCGTGGCGCTGGATGCGTGGAGCACGAGCAAAAGACTATTCTTAGTCATTTTTGGTTTCCCCCTTTATTGAAAACATCACACCGCCGAGTACGGATGATATTTCCGCCGTTCTATTTCTAGCGATATTTCGCTTTAGTCTTATATGATGTGTAGAGAGGCAAATTTACCGACCTCATCGCTCCTTCGGCATCGGATATTCGTCGGCGTTCGCCACCACGCCTTCGCGTAGAGAAAAGTCGAGACGCGGCGGCGCGAACACGTCGATCAGTCGACCAGGCTGGTCGCCGATATTGCGGCTGGTGTGGACGACCGTCGGCGGGATCACGAGCACCGAGGGACTGGCCATCTCGACATGCTCGTCCTCGCGCCAGGTCGCCATGTCCGAGGTCCAGGGATAGCGGAGGTGATGGACGTAGACGCCGCCGATCGCCAGCGAGCCCTGCTCGAAATCGGTGTGCGAATGCGGCGTGAGCTTCGCGGTGTCGCGCGGCGTCTCGCGCGGCGTCATCACGTTCAGCATCAGGTTGGTCGAGCGGAAGACACGCATGTTGGTTCCCTCGCGCACGTGATCGGCCAAGGCGTAGGTGCGCAGGCGATAGCCGCCGACAGGCTCCGGCCAGGGATTCAGGGGCGCGACATCGGCCGGATGGTCGCGATAGGCCCCCGCGTTGGAGGCGCGGACGGCCAGGTCGCTCGCACGGCTCGAGAAGACGCGCACGATCTCGCCGTCGCCCGCCAGGGTGACGCTGCTGGCGCCCGGCGGCACGATCGTCAGGCTGTCGGGAGCCACCTCGATCGTCTCGCCGCCGGCGACGACCGTGGCGCCGACCTTGTCGGTGATGATCATGTACTCGTCGGGATTGTCCGCGCGCGCGAGGGTCGTGCCCGCCGGCGCGATGCTGACCGCCGTCACGAAGTTCGCGCCGCGCGCGATCCAGGTCTCGGCGCCGGTATCGACGTCGATCAGCGGCGCCTCCTTGTAGTGCCATCCGCCCGAGGCCGGGCGCGCCGAAGTGCTCATGCCGCGTCTCCCTCACGACGGATCGGCTGCGCGACGGCGGCGGCGATCTCTTTGGCGCCCTGCCGCAGGATCGACTGATCCGAGCCGACGATGAACCAGTTGGCGCCCAGCGGCGCGAAGCTGGCCGCCTCCGCCATCGATCCGACGAACATCCCGACCAGCTTACCGGCCGCGACGCCCGCGGCGATGATCCGCCGGGTGGCGGCGACGACCGCCGGCGCGGCGACGCTGGTCTCGCCCATCGACAGGGACAGATCAGAACGACCGATGAACACGCCGTCGATTCCCGGCGTCGCGGCGATCGCTTCGCAGGCCTCGACCGCCGCGACGCTCTCGATCTGGCAGAGCACGAGCGCCTGGTCGCCGCGCTTCAGAGCTTCGTCGCGGCCTAGCGCGCCGTAGCCGGCATAGCGCGGGCCTCCCGAATAGCCACGCTCGCCGATGGCGAAGCGGGTGTTGCGCACGATCTCGGCGGCCTGCTCGACGGAGTCCACGTGGGGCACGAGCACGCCGGCCGCGCCGATGTCGAGCGTCGACAGCAGGGTCGAATGGCGGTCGTCGGGCACGCGCACCAGCACCGGCAGATTCGCGGCGCGGCCCGCCATCACCATCAGATCGATCGTCGCGCGATCGAACGGCGCATGTTCGGCGTCGACCACCGCGAAATCGAGCCCGGCGGCGCCGAGCACCTCGATGACCTGCGGCGAGGCGGTCTTGACGAAGGTTCCGGCCTGGATCGTCATGCCGGCAGGCCCAGCAGGTTCGCCGCATTGCCGCCGACCAGCCGGCGGATCGTCGTGTCGTCGAAGCCCAGCTCGATGCACAGCTTGATGACGGCGCGGAAGCCGGTGACGGGCGTGGGATTGCTGACCTGACCAAGGTCCGAGCCGAGGATCGTCTGCTGCGTGCCGCCGGCCTCGATCATCGCCTTCAGATCGTCGCCCGACCATTTCTTGAAGCGCGACTCGTCGATGAACATGCACAGTGAGTGTTCGACAAAGGCGCCGCCATTGGTCAGGTCCGTGATGTCCTCGAGCGTTGCATCGATCGTGTAGGTCGGGTGCTGCACCAGCCGGCGCTTGACGCCACGTTTCTCCGCCTCCTCGAACAGCGGCCAGATCTCCGAGATGTGGAGGTGGCCGGCGGAAAGCACGGCGT
>NZ_JBAPVS010000211.1:0-2522 GCF_049283275.1 Caulobacter sp.
GTCGAGCGCATCCGGGCCCGCGAGACCTTCACCGCCACTCTGGCCGGGGCCCGGATCGAGGTGACGGGGGAGGGGGTCTCCTTTTTCCGCGAGCTTGGCGAGGCCCGGCGTTCAGCTCCTCCCCCCACAGATCCTTCGGATCGCCTCCCCCACGGGGGGAGGGCCTTGGAAACGCCCTTGCCGGTCAACCAACTGATCGTCTGGGACGGCCGCTACGAACTGACCGCCGCCGAACCGGGCCTGACCGTTCGCGCCTTGCAAGGTCTGGCCGCCCGCCTGCCCGCCGCGCAACGCCAAGCGCTGAAAGGGTTTCCGCCCGCCGCCAGGCCCGCCCTGCCGGCGGTGTCGACCCGCGATGGGACAGTGACTTGCCCGATCCTTGCAGAGACGGAAGCGATGCGAGCGCGTTGTCTTGTCATGGATCGTTTCGAGGCGGCGACGGGCCGTGTCGATCAAGAGCCCGCGACATGATATTCCGCGCGTGGCGAAACCGGCCGGGCCGTCCTATCTTGGAAGGTCAGAGACTATCGTTGGGAAGACAACGCGTATGAATTTCAAGACCCTGGGCATCTGGGCGGCGATCGTGGTGGTGCTGGTCATGGCCTACACCTTCGTGAGCCAGGGCGGTAAGCCCGGCGGCGCCAGCGAGATCAGCTATTCGCAGCTGCTCAAGAACATCGACAGCGGCGAGGTCAAGAAGGCCACGATCAACGGCGACATCGTCAAGGTCGAGCCGAAGACCGGCAAGCCCTACACCGTCAACGCGCCGGTCAGTTCCGAAGACCTGGTCAAGCGTCTGGAGGCCCGCAACTCCGAGATCGTCTACCAGAAGGGCGGCAACCTCCTGGTGGGCGTGCTGTTCCAGATGCTGCCGATCCTGCTGCTGATCGGGGTGTGGATCTTCTTCATGCGTCAGATGCAGGGCGGCACCAAGGGCGCCATGGGCTTCGGAAAGTCCAAGGCCCGGCTGCTGACCGAGAACAAGAACCGCGTGATGTTCGACGACGTCGCCGGCGTCGACGAGGCCAAGGAAGAGCTGCAGGAAGTGGTCGAGTTCCTCAAGGATCCGGCCAAGTTCCAGCGCCTGGGCGGCAAGATCCCCAAGGGCGCCCTGCTGATCGGCCCTCCGGGCACCGGCAAGACCCTGATCGCCCGCGCCGTGGCCGGTGAGGCCGGCGTGCCGTTCTTCACGATCTCCGGTTCGGACTTCGTCGAAATGTTCGTCGGCGTCGGCGCCAGCCGCGTGCGCGACATGTTCGAGCAGGCCAAGAAGAACGCCCCCTGCATCATCTTCATCGACGAAATCGACGCCGTCGGCCGCCATCGCGGCGCCGGCCTGGGCGGCGGCAACGACGAGCGCGAGCAGACCCTCAACCAGCTGCTGGTCGAGATGGACGGCTTCGAGGCCAATGAAGGCATCATCCTGATCGCCGCCACCAACCGTCCCGACGTGCTGGACCCGGCCCTGCTGCGTCCGGGCCGCTTCGACCGCCAGGTCGTGGTGCCCAATCCCGACGTCATGGGCCGCGAGAAGATCATCCGCGTGCACATGAAGAACGTGCCGCTGGCCGCCGACGTCGACGTCAAGACCCTGGCCCGCGGCACCCCCGGCTTCTCGGGCGCGGACCTGGCCAACCTGGTCAACGAGGCGGCCCTGACCGCGGCGCGCAAGAACCGTCGCATGGTCACCATGCACGACTTCGAATACGCCAAGGACAAGGTGATGATGGGCGCCGAGCGTCGCTCGATGGCCATGAGCGAGGACGAGAAGAAGCTGACGGCGTATCACGAGGGCGGCCACGCCCTGGTGGCCCTCAACGTCGCCGTCGCCGACCCGGTCCACAAGGCCACCATCGTGCCGCGCGGCCGCGCCCTGGGCATGGTCATGCAGCTGCCCGAGGGCGACCGCTACTCGATGAGCTTCGACATGATGACCTCGCGCCTGGCCATCATGATGGCCGGCCGGGTGGCCGAGGAGCTGATCTTCGGCAAGAACAAGATCACCTCGGGCGCCTCCAGCGACATCAGCGCCGCCACCAGCCTGGCCCGCAACATGGTCACCCGCTGGGGCTTCTCCGACGAGCTGGGCACCGTGGCCTATGGCGACAACCAGGACGAGGTGTTCCTCGGCCACTCGGTGGCCCGCACCCAGAACGTCTCGAGCGAGACCATGAAGAAGATCGACGCCGAGGTCCGTCGCCTGGTCAAGAGCGGCGAGGACGAGGCGCGCCAGATCCTGACCGAGAAGCTCGCCGAGCTGCACCTGGTGGCCAAGGCCCTGCTGGAGTTCGAAACCCTCAGCGGCGACGAGATCATCGCCGTGATGAAGGGCGTCCAGCCGACCCGGATCGAGGACGAGAGCAACAAGATGCCCACCGGGCCGACGGCTTCGGTGCCGATCTCCTCGGGCGTCACCGCCTAGGGATCGGCCTTCGGCTCTGGGAGCGAAAACCTCGTCCTTCGACAAGCTCAGGATGAGGTTTTCCACCGCTACGGCCTCTGCAATGGTCCTCATCCTGAGC
>NZ_JBAPVS010000212.1:0-17102 GCF_049283275.1 Caulobacter sp.
CCGCGCGGCCGCAGCGGCTGGACACACGGCTGGGCGAGATCCGGCGCGTGCCGCTGGCCGACGGCTCGATGGTGGCGATCAACACCAAGACCGCGCTCGAAGTGGCCATGAAACCCAAGTCGCGCCACGTCGTCCTGAAGAGGGGCGAGGCCTGGTTCCAGGTCGCCAAGGATCCGCAGCGCCCGTTCACCGTCGCGGCGGGTTCTGTCCGTGTGCGCGCCGTGGGCACGGCCTTCTCGGTGCGGCATGGAGACGAAGCCGAGACCGGCGTCGACGTGATGGTCACCGAGGGCGTGGTCGAAACCTGGATCGAGGGCGATCAGGCCTCACGGCGGCGATTGTCGGCGGGCAGCCGGGTCATCCTGGCCAGCGCCGCGTCGCCCACGATGGCGGAGTCGCCGTCCGAGATCGAGCGCAGCCTGGCCTGGCGCAACGGCGAGATCGCCCTGGACGGCGAGAGCCTCGAACAGGCGGCGCGTCTGTTCAACCGCTACAACAGCCGCCAGATCGTGATCGATGATCCGGCGCTGGCGCAGGAGCGCTTCGTCGGCCTCTTCCAGACCAACGAACCCGAAAGTTTCGCGGCCGCCGTCGCCGCGACCCTCGGCGCCGTGGTCAGCGACGACGATCGCACTATTCGGATCGCGCGCGCTCACGTTTCGTAAGCCCATACAACTCGCCCTGATCGTGATTGGATTGACTGTTTCTCATTCGCTTGGGCGACATGAGCAGACCTTACTTCTCCGGCGCGCGGGTCGTCGCAATCTAAGCTGCGCCCATCGGCCCTTTCTCCTCAGAACTTTTGGGGCGGGAGCGTTCATGGAAGACTGAAAGAGCGGCTCCCGGCGGAAAGACTTCCAGCGCAACGCGCGGTCGCGCCGCCCCGCATTCGAAACAGGCGCCGAGCGGTGAAGCTGGCGCAAAAGTGGGCGTGTTGGGCCGTGAGCGGACCAATCGTGTGCTCGCCCGCCGGAAAATAAGCCCCGACACCTCGTCCTGTCAGGAGGCCACGTATGGCTGGCCTCGGAACGATGGGGGATTGTCGATGCGTGACTGGAAACGTTCCGCGGGGCGGAGGCTGCTGTGCGCGGCCTCGGCGATTTGGGCGCTGAGCGCGGGAACCACTCTGGCCCAGGCCATGCCGTTCAGGATCGACGCCCAGCCGGCCGCGACGGGCATCCGCCAGTTCGCCCGTCAGGCGGGCGTGCAGATCCTGGTTCAATCCGACGCCGCTCAGGGCAGGCGCACCGCGCCGGTGCGCGGCGCCCTGCCGGTCGATCGCGCCCTGGAGCAGCTGCTGGTCGGCACGGGGCTGACGGTGGTCTCCAACGACGGCAAGACGATCGTGCTGGCGCCGCCGCGCACCGGCCTCATCCGGACGGGTTGGTCGAACGCCGGCGGGGGGGCGCTATCGTCGCCCCCAGAGCCCGTCGCGCCGCCAGAACCCGACGCGCCCAGCATCATTGAGGAACTGATCGTCACCGGCACGCGCTCGACCTCGCGCACGGTGACCGAGAGCATGGCCCCGATCGACGTGATCTCGGCCGCCGAACTGAGCAAGAGCGGCAAGCAGTCGACGCGCGACCTGATCTCGACCCTAGTGCCGTCGGCCAACACCTCCAACAGCGGCGCGGGCGCCAGCTTCGCGATCAAGACGGTGTCGCTGCGTGGCCTCTCAGCCGACCAGACCCTCGTGCTGGTCAACGGCAAGCGCCGGCACAACACCGCCATCCTGTTCGTCAACGGCACCACCCAGAACGGTCAGTCGCCGCCGGATCTGGATCTGATCCCCTCGGCAGCGATCGAGCGGATCGAGGTGCTGCGTGACGGCGCCTCGGCCCAGTACGGCTCGGACGCCCTGGCCGGCGTCATCAACGTCATCCTGAAGAAGAGCCCCGACGGCGGTTCGATGACCGCGCTCTATGGCGAGACCGGCGCGGGCGATGGCAAGACCGCTCAGTTCTCCGGCAATCTGGGCATGAAGCTGGGCGAGGACGGCTATCTGAACCTGACGACCGACGTCCGCGTCAGCGACATGACGGATCGGGGCGACAAGACGCTGAACACCACTCAGATGTACTTCCCGCTGAACGCCCTGGGCCAGCCGGTGAGGGTGGGGGCGCCTGGCTCGACCCCGGATCCGCGCGAGGCCACGGCCGATCGCCACACCAGCCATCCGGGTTCACCCCAGGTGCAGTTGTACTCGCTGAGCTACGGCGCCGGCGCGCCGCTGAACGACGAGATCGATCTCTATTCGTTCGGCACCTTCTCCAGCCGCAACACCGCGGCCTGGCTCACCTTCCGCAACCCGAACGCCAGCAACAACATCACGGCGGTCAATCCCGACGGCTATACGCCGAAGCTGTTCCTCAAGGACCGCGACTTCCAGGTGGCCGCCGGCGCCAAGGGCTCGGATGTTCTGGGCTTCGACTGGGACCTGTCGACCACCTTCAGCCGCGACGACGTCGACTATTACGAAAACTCGCTGAACGCGTCGCTCGGCCCGGCCAGCCCCACCTATTTCTTCATCGGCACGCTGAAATTCCAGGAATGGACCACCAACCTGGATCTCACGCGTGAGCTGGATACCGGTGTCCTGGCCGAGCCGATGTTCCTGGCCGCGGGCCTGGAATATCGCGACGACAAGTTCGGCATCGTGGCCGGCGAACCGGCCTCGTACGTCAACGGCGGCTATGTGGCCCCGGCCGGCAGCCCGCAGGCCGGCGTCGTGTTCGCCGGCGGCTCCCAGGGCGTGACCGGCTTCCCGCCGTTCTCGGCCGGTTCGTTCTCGCGCGACAACATCAGCGCCTATCTGAACGTGGAGCAGAAGCTGACCGACAAGCTGGAAATGGCCCTGGCCGGACGTTTCGAGCACTATTCGGACTTCGGCGACGCCAAGACCTTCAAGCTGTCCAGCCGCTACGCGATCCTGCCCAACCTGGCGATCCGGGGCACGGCCAGCACGGGCTTCCGCGCGCCGTCCCTGCAACAGCAGCACTACGCCTCGTCCAGCACCATCGGCGTGATCGTGCCGCCGGCCACGACCACCCAGCTCTATCCGGTGCAACTGCTGCCGCCGGACAATCCCGCCGCCATCGCGCTCGGCGCCAAGCCGCTGCGGCCGGAAAAGTCGACCAACTACTCGATCGGGCTCGTGGCCCAGCCGATACGGCGGATGAACGTCACGCTAGACGTCTACCAGATCAAGATCGACAACCGCATCCTGCAGAGCGGCACGCTTGGGCCGAACGCGGCGGTCAGCAACGCCCTGGCCAGCCAGGGGCTGAACCCCCAACAGGCGGCTTTCTACTACGGCAACTTCGCCGATACGAAGACGCGCGGCATCGACCTGGTGGTCGACTACCACACCGACTTCGGCGACTTCGGCGCGGTGCGTTGGACGGTCTCGGCCAACCACACCAAGAACGAGTTCACCCGCGTAGTCCAGCCGCCGCCGGCCCTGGCCTCGGCCGGCATCGTCTATATCGACCGGGTGAAGATCGGCGACCTGACGGTCGGCACGCCCAAGGACAAGTTCATCGTGGGCGCCGATTGGACCCTTGGGAAGTTCGACGCCAACCTGCGCCTGACCCGCTATGGCGAGGTCATCCAGCGCACCTCGCTGGCGGCCAATGACGAGACCGTCAGCCCCAAACTGATCGCCGACCTGGACGTCAGCTACGCAGCGACGGAAAACGTCACGGTCAGCGTCGGGGCCAACAACCTGCTCGACGCCTATCCCGACAGCGTTCGCGCCGCCAATCGCGGCACGCCCGCCTTCGCCTACTACAATCAGTACTCTCCGTACGGGATCAGCGGCGGCTTCTACTACGCCCGCGTCGCCGCCCGCTTCTAGGCTTGGTTCGCCGGTCCGGGCGAGCGCCCGGACCGGCCCTCACGCGAGTTCACCATGACCAAGACTTCCTCGCGCGGCGTCAGCCGCCGCCGGCTGTTTTCGATCGGCGGCGGGGTGATCGCCGCCTCCGGCGTCGCCGCCCTGACGCCGCCTGGCGCGAAGGCGGCCGATCAGCCGCCGGCCGCCGACACCCGCATGGTCACGGCGACCGAAGGCACCAACATCTGCGCGGTCGTTTCGCCGGACGGCAAGACCGTGGCCTTCGACGTCTACGCCATGCTCTGGCTGATCCCGATCGAGGGCGGCCCGGCCCGACGGCTGACCGAAGAGATCTACGAGATCGCCCAGCCCGACTGGTCGCCGGACGGCAAGACCCTGGCCTTCCAGTCCTATCGCGACGGCAACTTCCACGTCTGGACCATCGGGGCCGACGGAACGGGCCTGAAGCAACTGACCAAGGGCGCGTTCGATTGCCGCGAGCCGCGGTGGTCGCCGGACGGACGCAAGATCGCGTTCTCCAGCGACCGCGGCGGTCGCTACGGCGTGCACCTGCTGGACGTCGCCGGCGGCGAGATCACCGCCTTCAGCTCAGGACCGACCGACGAGTTCGAACCCTCCTGGTCGCCGGACGGCAAGAGCATCACCTTCACGGTCGACAAGGTCCGCATCGACGTCCAAGGCCTGGATGGCGCGCGACGGACGGTGGCCAAGGTCAAGGCGTCGGCCGACCGGTTCAACGCCGCCTCCGTGGCCAGCCCGGCCTTCACGCCGGACGGCCAGGACGTGGTCTTCACCGCCATCGAGAACGGCAAGGCCGAGCTGCGCAACGCCGCCGGCGTCGTGGTGCAGGGCGAGGACGTCTTTCCGTTCCGCGCCGCCTGGCTGCCGTCCGGCGAGTTCCTCTATACGGCCGACGGCCAGATCAAGCGCCGGACGCTGGCGGGACCGGCCACGACCATCGCCTTCACCGCCAAGGTTCCGGTACTGACACCGCGCTACACCAAGAAAAGCCGCGACTTCCTTTCGGCCAAGACGCGGCCGGTGGTGGGCGTCGGCAGCCCGGCCCTGTCGCCGGACGGCCTGCAGGTGGTGTTCCGCGCCTTGAATGATCTCTATCGGCTCGACCTCGGCGGCGGCCCCGCCAAGCCGCTGATCGACGACGCCTTCAGCAAGGTCGACCCGGCCTGGTCGCCGGACGGCAAAACCCTGGCCTATTCGACCGACAAGGGCGGATCGCTCGACATCTGGCTGCGTGACATGGCCACCGGCGCGAGCCGCCAGCTGACCCATTTCGACGGCGCGGCGGTGTCGAGCGCCTGGTCGCGCGACGGCAAGTCGATCGCCTTTCTCAGCCAGAACGGCGGGCTGTTCGTCGCCGACGCCGCGACCGGTGAGACCCGCCGCGTCTATGGCGACCTCTGGGAACCGGGCAAGCCCACCTGGGGCCCGGGCGACAAGACCATCGCCTACGCCGCGTTCAAGCCGTACTCCGCCAGGTTCCGCGAGGGGCTCAGCGAAATCCTGACCGTCGACGTGGCCAGCGGGAAGGGGACCTACGCTCCGATCCTGGCCGACCGCTCGCTGGGCACGCGCGGCGATGACGGCCCGGTCTGGTCGCCGGACGGCAAGGCCCTGGCCTATGTCTTCGCCAGCCGCCTGCATCTGTCGCCGGTCGACGAGACCGGCAGGCTGTTGGGTCCGCCCAAGCCGCTCAACGATGAAGTCACCGACGCCGTCAGCTGGAGCGGCGATGGCAAGACCCTGATCTATATCTCCGCCGGCCAGCTGAAGTTGATTTCGGCCGCCGGCGGCGCGCCCAGGGCCGTGCCGCACGGCCTGACCTGGACCAATGTCCGACCCAAGGGGCGGATGGTGGTGCGGGCCGCCCGCCTTTGGGACGGCAAGTCGCCGACCTTGCGCGAGAACGTCGATGTCCTGATCTCCGACGGTCGCATCGCCGGCGTCGCCCCGCGCGGCGCGGTGGCGGCCGACGTGACCGTCGTTGACGCGCCGACGGGCGTGGTCATGCCCGGCCTGATCGACATGCACACCCATCGCCAGATGCAAGGCTACGGCTACGGCGACCGGGAAGGGCGGCTGTGGCTGTCGCTGGGGGTGACCACCACCCGCTCGCCCGGCGGTCCGGCCTATCACACGGTGGAAGACCAGGAGGCGATTGAGTCCGGCAAGCGGGTCGGCCCACGCTACTACGCCACCGGCGAGGCGATCGACGGCTCGCGGATCTTCTACAACTTCATGCGGCCGGTCACCGAGCCCGGCCAGATGGCGCTGGAGATGAAGCGGGCCGAGGCGCTGTCCTACGACCTGATCAAGACCTATGTCCGCCTCTCGGGCGAGCGCCAGAGGGAGGTCATCGCCTGGGCCCACGCCAAGGGCCTGCCGCTGACCTCGCACTATCACTACCCGGCGCTGGGCCTGGGCATGGACGGCATGGAGCACCTGGGCGCGACCAGCCGCACCGGCTATTCGCGTACGGTCAGCGCGTTGGGGAACACCTACCAGGACGTCAACGCCGCCTTCGTGGCCAGCAAGGCGGCGCGCACGCCGACCCTGTTCACCTCCACGGCCTTGCTCGCGGACGACCGCTCCCTGGTCGACGATCCGCGCATCAAGGCGCTGTATCCGCCGTGGGAGTACGCCCGGCTGCTGGAGCGCGCCAAGCAGATGGCGACCATGGACCGCACGCCGATCCTGGCCTCGCTGGCTCGTAACGTCGCGGAGGTGGCGCGCACCGTCCGGGCCGGCGGCCGCATCACCACCGGCACGGACTCGCCGATCGACTTCAACGCCGTCAGCCTGCACATGAATCTGCGGGCCATGGTCCGCTACGGCATGACGCCGTTCGAGGCGCTGGTCACCGCCACCAGCGCTTCGGGCGAGTATCTGGACGAGCCGCTGGGCTCGATCGCGACCGGCAACTACGCCGACCTGGTCGTGGTCGACGGCGACCCGTTGGCCAGGATCGAGGACGCGGCCAAGGTCGCCAAGGTGATCAAGCACGGAGAGGTCTACACGATCGCCGACCTGATCGGTCCGTTCGCGGACCATGCCCAGCAGGCCGCCCTGGGCGGCGCCCAGAGAAACGGCGCTCGGCGCTTCGTTTGCGAGGCCTCGGCCGAATACTGGTGGCACGAGCCCGACTTCCTGGCGCAGGCTCGCGCTTCATGTTGCGATGGAGCCTGCGGTTTCGCGCCGACCTTCAGCCTTCAAGTCTAGTCTGGGAGACGATCATGGGCATTTCGCGACGCCGGTTTCTCAACGCGGTCGGTTTGGCCGGCGGCTATGGGGCGCTCTACACCACCATGATGGGCATGGGCCTTCTGGCCGCGCCCCGCGCCTATGCCGGCGCGCCCAAGCTGGGCCTGGCGGGCGGCAAGGGGGCCTCGGTGGCGATCCTCGGGGCAGGCGTCGCGGGCCTGGTCGCCGCCTACGAGCTGCGCAAGGCGGGCTACACGGTCACGGTGCTGGAAGCGCGCGAGCGGCCGGGCGGTCGGGCCTGGTCGGTGCGCTCGGGCTCGAAGATCGTCCAGACGGGCCGGCCGGACCAGACCGTCGACTGGGCGAGCGGCAAAAACGACTACTTCAACGCCGGCCCCGCCCGCATCCCGCAGTGGCACCACGCCGTCCTCGGCTATTGCCAGGAGCTGGGCGTGCCGCTGGAGGTGATGGTCAACGCCAACCGATCGGCCAAGCTGGACTTCGCCGGCCAGGTGGTCACCGAGCGCCAGGCGGTCAACGACACCCGCGGCGCCTTTACCGAACTGCTGGCCAAGGCCGTCGACAGGGGGGCGCTGGATCAGGAACTGACCGGTCTCGATAAGCAGAAGCTGCTGGGCTACCTGTCGGCCTACGGCGATCTCTCCAAGAATAGTTATGAAGGCTCGACCCGGGCCGGCTTCCTGGCCTCGCCGGGGGGCTACGACCATCCGCCCAAGGGCGGGCCGCCGCTGCGCATGGCCGACATGATGAAGTCCCAGTTCTGGGGCGCCAGCCTGATCTTCGAGGAGATCATCGACATGCAGGCCACCATGCTGCAGCCGGTGGGCGGCATGGACCGGATTTCCTACGCCCTCTACGAGGCGGTCAGGCCGGCCGTGAAGTTCGAGGCCGTGGTCAAGGAGCTGCGCAAGACATCGCCCCAAGGGAAGAAGAATGGGGGCGTGAAGATCGTCTACGCCGACAAGGCGGGCGCACAGACGCTGGAGGCCGACTACTGCATCTGCACGATCCCGCTGCCGGTGTTGGCCAAGATCCCGTCCGACTTCGCGCCGCGCGTGAAGCAGGCCATCGCGGCGGGCGAATACCACCACGGCACCAAGGTGGCCTGGGAGAGCCGGCGGTTCTGGGAGCAGGACGACTTCCAGTACGGCGGCCTGGGCTGGACCGACCAGGCCAGCGAGCTGGTCTGGTATCCCAGCGGCGGCATCGGCGAGAAGACCGGCATCCTGGTCGGAGCCTATTCGATCGGTTTCTCTGGTCCGGACAATCCGGGCAAGTACGCGGCCATGTCGTTCGACGAGCGCTTCGCCGTTTCGCGCGGCGTGATCGAAAAATTCCACCCAGGCCACGGCAAGGAGCTGACCAAGCCCTTCACGGTCTCGTGGATGCAGACGCCCTTCAGCGAGGGCGTGGCCGTGGGCTGGAAGCAAGAGCAGCGCGCCACCGACTACGCCGAGCTGTGCAAGCCCGACGGCGCCTTCTACTTCGCCGGTGAACACATGAGCTACATCAACGCCTGGCAGGAAGGCGCGGCGCTGTCGGCCCACGAGGCGCTGAAGTTGATCCAGGCCAGGGTGTCGGCGGCGTAGGAACGGACCGCGCCGATCGTCATAGGTCCAAGCCGAGCAACCGATGCGTGGGTCGGCCGTTGGCATGGCGAACTCCTGTGCGTCCGGAACCCAGCTGGCTTCCGGGCCGCCGAGTTTGCAGGAAGCTCTCGGCCGCAGAGGGGAAGTCGTGTCCAGGCCCATCAGCCCGCCGCCCGTAACCGGGGAGGGGGATCGCGACCTTCCCGCCTATGTCAGCAACGGCCTGATCGGCCTGCGCGTCCGCGCCCAGCCGTTGCAGGCCGGCATGGCTCTGGTCAGCGGCTATGCCGGCGAGGATCCCGAGCGCCGCATCGAGGCGGCCGCGCCGGCGCCCTATCCGCTGGCCGGCGACATCGCCGTGAACGGCGTTTGGCTGTCGGACCTGCAGCATCAGGTCGGCGAACTCGAACAGGCCTACGATTTCGCCTCGGGCGAACTGACCAGCCAGTTCGTCTTCATCGCGTGCGGTCGGCGGGTGAGTTGCACGGTGCTGACCTTCGCCAGTCGCGAAGATCCGACCCTGGTCTGCCAGGAGGTCGCCTTGACGGTCGACGGGGCTTGCGACCTGCGGGTCCGCGCCGGCGTGGCTGTGCCGGGCGTGCTGGGGCGAGCGCTGAGGTTCCTGCGCGATACGCCGGGCGAGGCGCAGACCCATTGCGACGGCGTTCTGTTGTGGGAGTCGGCCGGAGCGCTGGGCCGAGTTGGATTGGCCTATGTCACCGAGATGGCCGGCGGGTCGAGCGGGGAGGCTGAGGCGCTGCGACCGGCGCTCGACGCCTCGGGCCTGATTTCGACCTATGCTTTCCGGGCGCGCGCCGGCGCGACCTACCGCCTGCGCCAGGTGACCAGCCTTGTGCCCAGCGCCCTGCACAGCCGTCCCGACGAGCAGGCCGGTCGGATGGCCGCCAAGGCGCGGCATGACGGGTTCGAGGTGCTGCGACGGGAGAACCGCGCGATTTGGGACGAAATCTGGAAAGGACGCATCCGGCTGGTCGGCGCCGAACCGCGCTGGCAGGCCCTGGCCGATGCGGCCTTCTTCTATCTCAACAGCTCGGTCCACGCCTCGTCATGCGCCTCGACCTCGATCTTCGGTTTGGCCACCTGGCACGACTACCATTACTATTACGGCCACGTGATGTGGGACATCGAGGCTTTCGCGGTCCCAGTCTTGGCGCTGGTTCAGCCGCAAGCCGCCGCGTCCCTGCTGGACTACCGCTTCCGCAACCTCGCCGCCGCTCGCGCGAACGCCAAGATGATGGGGCGGACCGGCGCGCAATTTCCCTGGGAAAGCTCACCATCGTTCGGCGAGGAGGCCGCGCCACTGCCGGGCACGGCGGCCTGGCACGAGGACCATGTCTCGCTGGACGTCGCCCGCGCCTTCGCGTTCTTTGCCGATGTGACCGGGCAGGGCGAGTTCCGGCGCGAACAGGCCTGGCCGGTGCTGTCCGGCGTCGCCGACTGGATCGTTTCGCGGGCGCACCGCACGCCGGACGGCTACGAGATCCGCGCCTCGATGGGCATCGCCGAGCGCGAGGAGCCCGTCGACAACGCCGCCTTCACCAACATGGCCGCCGTGGTCGTTCTGGAGGACGCGACTCGTCTCGGCCAACGCCTGGGCTACGCGGTCGATCCGCGCTGGGAAGAGATCGCCAAGACCATGGTCTTGCCGCAGCGCGACAAGGTGGTCGTGTCGCACGATGGCTATCGCAAGACCGAGGAGAAGGGCGCAACCCCCGATCCCCTGATGGGCGTCTGGCCATTCGGTTATCGGCTCGATCCCGCCGCGGAGAAGGCCACGCTCGACTTCTATCTCGACCAGGCCGACGCCTATCTGGGCAGCCCCATGTTGTCGGCGCTCTACGGGGCCTGGGCGACGCGAACCGGTGACCGCGCCCTGGCCCTGAAGCTGCTCGACGAGGGCTATGCGAAGTTCGAAGGCGGGCGGTTCGGCCAGATCCTGGAATACCGTCCGGACCGCTTTCCGGAACAACCGCGCGCGGGTCCGTTCTTCGCCAACATGGGCGGTTTCCTGAGCGGCCTCCTGCTGGGCATGCCGCGCCTGGAACCGAGCGAGGGCGAGCCGGAGACCTGGCCCAAGGCGCCGGTGGTCCTGCCGGCCGGCTGGACGGCGATAGAGATCGATCGGTTGTGGGTGCGCGGTCGCCCCATGCGCCTGGAAGCCCGCCACGGCGAGCCGGCGCGCCTGACGGCCCTTGAGGGTGGTCGCTGATTCCAGGCATGACTCCACGCCTTTGCCTGACAGCGGCGCGCGCTTCGCCTCCGTGGCGCCGGCGCGAACGCGACATGGCCGGTCGCCAGATGAAAAGCCTAGGCCTTATGACCGCTGCGATCGCCGCCGCGTATCGCCTCGCCAACGACCAAGCGACGCCTAAGACCCGTGATTCAACAGATTTCACCGGCGTCACCGACCGCAAACCCGAACTCAACATCACGACCAGGTCGCGGAATCCCGTCTCCTAACCGCACAGCTGACTCCTATCGCGAGCCTTCTGATCCCAAATTCAGCGACCGACGACGATAGCGTTTACGAGCCAGATGAGCATCAATCGATCCATTCGCACGCCCCACGCGTATCTCGTTGTGAAGAGTGGAGCCTCACATGAACGTCGCCATCGCCTATGTCCTGACGCTGGTCTTCTTCGCCCTGATCGACACGGCCTGGTTGGGAACGATGGGAGACCGACTTTACCGGCCGCTTGTCGGGTCGATGCTGGCGGATAATTTCAAACTGGCGCCGGCGATCGCGTTCTATGCGTTGTATGCGGCGGGGCTGACCCTGTTCGCCGTGCTGCCTGGCCTGGCCGAGGGCGGCTGGAAGAAGGCCCTGCTCTGGGGAGGACTGCTGGGGCTGTTCGCCTATGGGACCTATGACCTGACCAATCTGGCCACGCTGAAGAGCTGGAGCCTGAAGCTCTCCTTGATCGACATGGCTTGGGGCATGTGCGTCAGCGCCAGCGCATCGGCGAGCGCTTGCGCCCTGGCCGCGAGGCTTCTGCGCCCGCCGGCCTAGCGACGGGGCGGGCGAGGGAAGAAGGCGCTGGTTTGGGCGGCGTAGGCGGCGAAGGCGTCGGGGCGCGAGCGCTTCATGTGGTCTTCCAGCAAGGGCACGCCCGAGACCTTCGTCAACAGCCAATAGATGTAGGCCGGTCCGCTCAGCGCCAGCCAACCCCAGGGCCAGTCGCCGCCGAAGTCGATGGCGAACAGCGGCCAGGCGCACCAGCCCAGCCATTCAAAAAAGTAGTTGGGGTGGCGCGACCAGGCCCACAGGCCGCTATCGCAGATGAGGCCGCGGTTGACCGGGTCGGCCTTGAAGGCGGCGAGTTGATGATCGGCCAGTCCCTCGCCAGCCAGGGCGGACAGGAAGATCAGGGCGGCCAGCCCGTCTTGGAAGCCCAAGGCCGGCGCCGGATTGCGCGCAGCCAGGAGAATGCTAAGGGCCAGGAACGCCGCGGCGCCCGCCTGCAGCATCAGGAAGCCGAACATCCGTGTCTGAAAACGGGAGCCCCAGTCGTGACGCAAGCGAGCGTATCGGGCGTCCTCGCGCTCGTTGGCCGCCCTTCTGGCGATGTGCGCGCCCAGCCTCAAGCCCCAAAGCCCGATCAGCACGGCCGCCAGCACCTGGCGCGCGGAGGGGGCCGCGCCATGCAACGGAAACAGCGAGACACCGACGCCCGCCGCGCCCAGGCCGAACGACCAGAAGGCGTCGGCCCACCCGCCCTGACCGGTGCGCCATTGGACCAGCCAGGCCGCGCTCATCGTCAGAACCAGAAAAAGCGTCGCCGCCGCCCAAAGCGGCAGGAGTTCGATCATAGCCGCACGAAGGGCTGCATCAGCCGTCCCAACCAGCCGTCGAGTTGGATCTGGCCGTCCAGGGCGGCGACGCAGAGACAGGGCTGATCCGACACCACCCGCGGCCGGTGAAGCACCTCGCCGTCGGCCTCCTCCAGGTCGCCGACCTCGAAACGATCCGTCTCGGTGGCGTAGGCGCCGGTCAGGACGCAGGTCAGTTCGTCGCCGCGATGCGTGTGGCGGGGCGTCTCGCGCCCCGGATCGATCCTGAGCAATATGACCCTGCAGTCGCCGTCACGCGGGGCATGGACGTCACGCACCCGCATGCCTGGCCCGATCCAGCGCCACGGTCCAAGCGCGTAGCGCCGCAGCGGCTCGGGCAGTTCGGGCATGTCGTTGAGCAGGGCCGGCCGCTTCACCTCGCCCGCATCGGTCTCAACGCGCGCAAGGGCTCGCGTCAGAGCGTCCGAGGACAGGGCCACGGGCGCCGTCTCCTCGAGAAATTGGCCGCCGACGGCCTGGAGCCGGCGCACCCAGGCGTCGGCCGCGGGGCGCAGCGCCAGATGGGTGGCGACGACGACGGCCTGAGGCGGGCTGAGGACGCCGGCGGCGTAGGCGAGCAGTCGCTCCTCGGACGGACCGTGGCGCGGGATCATCGGGGCGCCTCCCGAGACGGTTGGAGGATGAGGCGAAGCTTTATCATGGCGTTGCGAATTCGGGATTTGACGGTGCCCAGAGGCAGATTGAGATGAAGGGCGATTTCGGAATGGGGGCTTTCCAGGAAAAAGGCGAAGCGCAACACCTCCACCTGTTCGCGGCTCAGGTGGGACAGCGCCTCTCGCACCCGTTCGGTGTCCTGCGACACCGACAGGATCTCGTCGGGGCGGAGAACGGCTTCGCCCGCCAATTCTATCTCGGGGATGGGAAGCGGGCGGGCGTCGCGCCGCAGCGCATCCAGGCGTCGGTTACGGGCGATGGTGAAGATCCAGGTCGCCGCCCGGGCCTTTCGCGGGTCGAACAGATCCGCTTTGCGCCACACGGTCAGCATGGCGTCCTGGGCGAAATCTTCGGCCGCGCCGGGCGCGGCGCCGGACCTGATCAGCCAGGCCTTAAGCCGCGGGGCGAAATGGTTGAACAGATGGGCGAACGCATCGCGGTCGCGTCGCAGCGCCACCGCCTCGATCAGGCGGTCGTGAAACAGCGGGTCTTGCTCGAGCTCCGAATGGCTCATGCGGAGAGACCGACTTCCTTGTGACGCCGATGATGCGCTCGCGACATGCATGAAGCTTAGTACGCTCCGGGGAAATATTTGGATCATTCGCGATCCAATCCCGACGCCGATGCGTAGTTCGATAAGGCCCGACCTTTGAAGGGCGAGCGCTTTTCGGAGCCGCAATGTCATCTTCGTACGCCCGCCCTTCCGCCGGGCCTCTCAAGATCGCCGTGGTGGGGTCCGGTGTCGCGGCCCTGTCGTCGGCCTGGCTGCTGTCGCAGCGCCACCAAGTGACGGTCTACGAAAAGACCGATCGTCTGGGCGGGCACTCCAACACCGTCATGGCCTCGACGATGGAGGGGGAAGTGGCGGTCGACACGGGGTTCATCTGTTTCAACGACGCCACCTATCCCAATCTGATCGCCCTTTTTGAGCATCTGGGCGTCGCCACGCGGGCGACCGAAATGTCCTTCGCCGTGTCGCTGGATGAGGGGCGGTTCGAATATGCCGCGCCCCGCCTGTTCGCGCAGCGCCGCAACGTCGTGCGGCCTCGTTTCTGGTCGATGCTGGGCGAGATCATGCGTTTCTATAGGCAGGCCCCGATCGATCTGATGGGGCCCATGGACCCCGATCTGACACTCGGCGGCTACCTCAGACGGGAAGGCTTCAGCCAGGCTTTTCGCGACGACCACCTCCTGCCGATGGCCGCGGCGATATGGTCTTCGCCCGTCCATACGTTGATGGACTATCCGGCCGAAGCCTTCATTCGGTTCTGCGGCAATCACGGTCTGTTGAAGCTGGTCGGTCGCCCGCTTTGGCGAACGGTCGAGGGCGGCAGCCGGGTCTATGTCGAGCATCTTGCCCGCAGCCTTGGCGACGTCCGGCTTGAAAGGGCCGTCACCGCGGTGCGACGCACCGATCACGGGGTCATGATCCACGACAGCCAGGGCGGGGTCGAACGCTTCGACCACGTCGTGATCGGCGCTCACGCCGATCAGGCCCTGGCCATGTTGGCCGAGCCGACCGCCCGCGAGGCCGAACTGCTGGGCGCCTTCCGCTACAGCCGCAATCTGACCGTGCTCCATACGGACGCCGGCCTGATGCCACGCCGCCGTGGCGCCTGGGCCAGCTGGAACTACATCGGCGCGGACGACGGCCTGTGCGTCACCTATTGGATGAACAGGCTTCAGGGTCTGACCGGCCAGGACCTGTTCGTCACCCTGAACCCGCCACGCCCGCCACACCCCGACACCTTGTTGCGCAGCGAGCTCTACGACCATCCGATCTTCAACCCGGCGGCGCTCCGGGCGCAGAAGCAGCTGTGGAGTCTTCAAGGGCAGGGCGGGGTCTGGTTCTGCGGCGCGCATTTCGGCGCGGGTTTCCACGAAGACGGCCTGCAGTCGGGTCTGGCCGTCGCCGAGCAGTTGGGGGGCGTGCGTCGCCCCTGGACAGTCGAGAACGAGAGCGGGCGCATCCATCTATCGCCCGCGCCGGCCCCGACGATGGAGGCGGCGGCGTGACCTGGGCGTCGGCGCTCTATCGCGGCGAGGTCATGCACCAGCGACTGCGGCCCAAGGCGCATCGGTTCAGCTATCGCGTCTTCTGGTTGCTGCTGGATCTGGAGGAGCTCGACGGCCTGGACCGCCGGCTGCGTCTGTTCTCGCATAACCGGTTCAACCTGCTGTCCTTTCATGATCGCGATCATGGGGATGGTTCGACAACGGCCTTGCGCTCGCAGGTCGAGGCTTTGCTCGGCCGGGCGCGGATCGACATCGGCCAAGGGCCGGTTCGCCTGCTGACCATGCCGCGCGTCCTGGGTTACGTCTTCAATCCCATCAGCGTCTTCTATTGCCACCATCTCGACGGCCGGCTGGCGGCCTTGGTCTATGAGGTGACCAGCACCTTCGGGGTCCGGCACGCCTATGTCATCCCCGTGCCGGAGGGGCATCAGGCGGCCGGACGGATCCGCCAGGGCGCGGCCAAGGCCCTCTATGTCTCGCCCTTCATGGGGATGGCGATGGACTATGAATTCCGCGGCCATGCCCCGCGCGAGAGGCTGGACCTGACGATCATGGGGCGAGACGCCGAGGGGCCGTTGCTCACCGCCGCCATGGCCGCCGAGCGGCGACCGATGGAGGACCGCGACCTGCTGTCCGCCGCCATCGCCCTGCCTCTGCTGACCCTGAAGGTCACGGCCGCCATCCATTGGGAGGCGCTGAAGCTTTGGCTCAAGGGCGTGGGGATGACCCGCCAGCCGGCGCCGGCGGCCGAGGCGGTCACGATCCAGAGCAGGCCTCGGGAGAGCCGTCTTGGACGCTGAACGGACGCGTTGCGGTTGCTGGGCCGCTAACAGGTGAAATCTCGGACCAGGCTGACTAGCGTTCGGAATGCTTGGAGCGTTGCCTTTTGAGATCAATCTGAGGGTGTTTGCTGTCCGCGCCCGTTTGCGGGTATTTTTCAGCCTTTCCTCATCCCGAAGATGGTGATCATCGCGACCGTGGGCGGTCTGCCGGCGCCTGGACGTGGCTCCGACCGGCGCGCCGTGAGGTGGCGGCTACGGCGTGATCCGCGTGCCGGACGCGCCAGCCAGCAGTCCGTCGATGTCCTCCAGCGCGCCTATGACGGCGGGTCGGCCGGTCTGTCGCACGAAGCGGCAGGCGGCGCGCACCTTGGGGCCCATGGAGCCTTCGGCGAAGCTTTGGCGGGCAAAATCCTCGACGCGACCGGACCGCACCGGACGCGCCCCAGGGGCGCCCCAGTCGAGATAGACCGCGTCGACGTCCGTCAGGATCAGCAGCTCGTGAGCCTTCAACCGCGCGGCCAGCAGGGCGGCGGCCAGGTCCTTGTCGATCACGGCTTCAACGCCGCGCAGGACGCCGTCCGGCGACCCGGCCACCGGCACGCCGCCGCCGCCGGCGCAGACGGTGATCACGCCTGCCGCCACCAGCCGCGCGATGGTCGGCGTCTCGACGATGTCCAGAGGTTCGGGCGAGGCGACCACGCGGCGCAAGCTCGCGCCGTCGGGCGCGAAGGTCCAGCCGCGCGCGGCGCGCAGGGCCCCGGCGGTCGCCGCCGGATAGACCGGGCCGATCGGCTTGGTCGGCCGGTGAAAGGCCGGATCGGCGGGATCCACAAGGGTCTGGGTCAGCAACACGGCCACCTCCCGCGCGGGAAGAGCGTTGCGCAGCTCCTGGGCGATAACATAGCCGATCATGCCCTGGGACTCCGCCCCCAACACGTCCAGCGGATAGGCTGGAACCGCCTCGTAGGCGTCGGCCGTCAGGGCCAGCAGTCCGATTTGCGGGCCGTTTCCGTGGACCAGAGCCACCTCATGGCCGTCGCAGGCCCGCGCCAGGCCGGCCGCCGCCGCCATGGTCCGCCGCTGATTGTCGGC
>NZ_JBAPVS010000213.1:0-3232 GCF_049283275.1 Caulobacter sp.
GGGGCTCAGGGTCGCCGCCAAGGCGGCGGTGGCCAGGGTGTGGGTGGTGAGCGCGCGTCGGGTCAGCAGGGTCATGGCCGCCATCTAGCGCCCCGATGTGACGGTTTGACCAGCCCGCCGCGTCTGCTGCCGCCGCGCTCGTCGTCGCTCCCCGCCGCGCCTAATCCTTGGGCGAACGGTTCAGGAGGACGCGCAGGCCCTGGGCCTTTTGCGGCAGGTCGGCGGCCAGGCGCGAGGCCATTTCCCGCACCCCGACCGCATAGGCCTCGCCGCCCTCGGCGATCTCCTGGGCGCGGCGGGCCAGGTCGTCCAGGTCGCGGCCCATGGCCTCGATCTGCTCCTGGGCCAGCAGACGCGCCTCGCGCTGCAGGCGCCGCACGCGCTGGGTGGTGGTCTCCGGACCCCGGCTGAGATTGTAGACCTCGACCGAGTCGGCCCGGTCGGGGACCACGGTCAAAAGTGGACCGTTCATGGCTTCGTCGCTCCTCGGGCGGCGTCCAACGCGGCGCCGGCCCTCGTCAGTACAAGGCAGAGCTGCGATGGACCGTTCCCCGAAATCCCGCGGGCCGGCGCGATCGGCCAAGTTAAGTGTCTCGGCGGCCACAGCTTCGCGCGGCGGGGGATTGCGGCCCCTAGGGCGCAGGCGTTTTGCCCGCCGTTTCGCCGCCCGGCCGACAGGGCCCCTGATAGGTGCTGACCGCGCTCACATGCAGCACCCGCCGGTGTCCGAAAGCCGAAATGTCCAGTTCCAGGTCGGTCTCGGCGTTGGTGACGAAATCGCCCCGGACCCGGCCGGCCAGCTCGTAGGTGACGTGGTTCTTCTCGCAGACATGCGCCAGGCGGAAGCCGTGGAGGGTGCGGGTCATCTTGGGATTGCCGCAGGGCGAGACCTTGCGGGCCGTCTCGGCGCCGGGGTCGTAGCCCTCGGGCACGCACCGGATCACGGTCTCGGGGCCGAACGGGGTCTTGGTCACGGTCTTCCAGAGGCCGGGCTTGAGGGTGGTGGGGCCGCCCGCCACCGAGGCGGCGTCCTGACCGGCCGACAGTTCGCCGGCCCGGTCGTCCGTCCGCGAACAGGCGGCCAGGCCAATCAGCAGGATCGGGACCAGGAGGCGAGGCTTGGGAGCCGGGTGACGCATGCCGAAAGTCCTAGTGCAACCGGCGACCGACGGTAAAGGCCCCATGCCCGTCCCACGTCCCCCAACGCTTGAACGCGCCATCGGCCGAAATGGATCGCCGGGGCGGGTGAGGAAGCCGACACGGCGGCGGGCTTGTCTCGTAATGAGGCGTTGCGAGCTGTGGTGAGCAAGAGCTGGGCCGTGGCGCGGTGACCACTTGCCCCCTACGGATCGCTTCGCGATCGTCTTCCCCCACAGGGGGAAGAGGGAGGTGCGCGTCCTCCGCCCCCTGTGGGGGCGGACAGGCGGCGAAGCCGCCAGGTGGGGGCAAGTCGCGACTCGCCCCATGCTCTCCGTCAAGCGGAGCTTCCCATGGCCGAAACCCTCGAACAGCTGATCGACCGTCTGCGCGCCGTGGAGGCGCAGATCGAGGCCGCCTTCGCCGCGCGGCACGCCGCCAAGTCCGCCGAGGCGGGGCTGGTGATCGAGGCGGGCAAGCCCTGCTTCAAGGCCGACGCCCTGCGCCGCCAGAAGGCCCACCGCAAGCCCGCCGGCCTGGGCGCGATCCGCACCCCCTGGCCGACCCTTCTGACCATGCCGCTGATCTACGGCATGGCCCTGCCGCTGTTCATCCTCGACCTCAGCGTCAGCCTCTACCAGCTGGGCTGCTTCACCGCCTGGGGCATCGCCCGGGTCAAGCGCTCCGACTATGTGGTCATCGACCGCCACCGGCTGGGCTATCTGAACCTGGTGCAGAAGCTCAACTGCGCGTTCTGCGGCTACGGCAACGGCGTCATCGCCTATGCCCGCGAGATCACCGCCCGCACCGAGCAATACTGGTGCCCGATCAAGCACGCCCTGAAGGTCAAGGGCAGCCACGAGCGCTACCGCGAGTTCCAGGCTTACGGCGACGCCGAGGGCTATGTGGCGAGCTCGGAGGCGTATCGCGAGCGGCTGAAGCGGGGGGAGTAGGGCGGCCCTTGCCCTTTCGGCCCTGGCCTCGCCAGTAGAAGGCCCACGGGTCGGGCGGAGAAGGCTCCACCCCGTCCAGCGCCATCTGGCGGACCCAAGCGGGCAGCCAGAGGGCCGCGTCGTGCTCCTGGCCGGGGTGGTCGCGGCGGACCCGGGCGATCTTGGCGATCGCCGCCCGGATGAAGTGCGCCTTGAGCAGCGCGCGGAGGTAGCGGCGCTGGGGCCGCTTGAGCCGGGCCGGCCGGGTGCGTTTGGCGCGAGGCTGGACCATGGGGGTCTCCTTTTTCAAAGGACCGCGCGAGGCTCCGCCCCCTATGGGGGCGGACAGGCGGCGAAGCCGCCAGGTGGGGGCAAGTGGGTGTGATCTCACGCCTTCGGCTGTGAGCGGATGGAAAGGGACGCGGAGCGCCGGACGACGTCCGGAGTGCAAAAGTGTGTACCGTTTCGACGAAGCCGATCGCTCCGCGCGCTCGTTATCCGCCAGCATCCGGTGGGCAGCCCTGTTGAGGCTTAGCCGGACCCGGAACCGACCCTTTCGGGCCAGTCCCAGCCGCCGGGGGCGCGGGCCTCAGGCTCACGCGCTTTATCCCCGTTCGACGCCGACGGCGGGCGGGCTCCCCAACGATGGAAGTCCCCGGACCGCGCGAGTAACCCCCTCGCGCCTGCCCCCGCTCGATCGCCCCCCGCCGCCGCATCGGTCGCTGGCCTTGCGCCCTTTCCGGTGCGGCGAGGTGAGACAAGGATACGGGCGATCTGAGGTCCGAGGACTTGTGACGCTGGTTATTTTTCAGGGCGTTGTGATCGTTGAGGTTTCCTGCCGCGTCCACGGGGATTGACCTTCACCCATCCCCTCTCGACCGTCATTCCCGCCACAAGGGCGGGAATGACGGGGTTAGAGGGTAAGCGCTTCAATTCCCCTTCCTCGCGAAGGGGAGCCGGCCTTTCATCTCACGGCCGCAGCCTCCAAGAGATGTAAGGCGGGCGGTGCGCGAGGCGCGCGCCTTCCCAGGAGAAGCTCAGATGGCCGCCGCGCCCGAGGCCCGCAAGGCCGCCGCCGTCGTCTGGACCAGGGCGGCCAGGCGGTGGCGCAGCGGACCGGGCGGCAGCGCCAGCCAGGCCTCGGCCATGGCCAGGCCGCCGGG
>NZ_JBAPVS010000214.1:0-9956 GCF_049283275.1 Caulobacter sp.
CGGCCGTGCCGGTGACCTGCTTGAAGGCGTCCAGCGCCATGCGCACGCCTGTGGCGCCGACCGGGTGGCCCGCGCCGATCAGGCCGCCGGACGGGTTGACCGGCAGCCGGCCGCCCATGGCGATCGAGCCGTCCTCGATCGCCTTCCAGCTCTCGCCCGGGGCGGTCAGGCCCAGATGGTCGATGGCCATGTATTCGGTGGTGGTGAAGCAGTCGTGCACCTCGACCGCGTGCACCTGGGACAGGTCCGCGATCCCCGCCCTGGCCCGGGCGTCCTCGACAGCGCGACGCACCTGCGGGAAGACGTAGGGCTGGTCGCGACTGGCCTGGACCTTGCGGGCATAGCTGATCGGGGCCGAGCGATGGCCCCAGCCCTTGATGCGCGGCAGAGTCTCCAGCGACACGCCGCGCGCCGCGGCGTAGGTCCGCGCCCGACGTTCTGAGGCCAGGAACACCACCGCCGCGCCGTCGGTCACCTGGCCGCAATCCTGCTTGCGGGTGCGGCCCTCGACCACCGGATTGGCCACGTCGTCCGCCGTGAAGGCCTCGGGACCGAACCGCCAGTCGCGGGTCTGGGCGTTGGGATTGCGCCGGCCGTTGGCGAAGTTGTTCTGGGCGATCGCCATCAGGTGTTCGTATTTCAGACCATGGCGGCGGTCGTACTCGTCGGCGAGGTCGGAGAAGGCGCGCGGCCATAGGAAGCGGGCGTCTTGGAACTCCTCGCCGACCCAGGCGGCCGAGCCCAGATGCTCGGCGGCGGTCTGGCCGGAGACGTTGCGCATCTGCTCGATGCCGACGACGCAGGCCAGGTCGTAGCGGCCGGCCTCGATCTCGGCGCTCGCCGCCAGGATCGCCACGCTGCCCGAGGCGCAAGCCGCCTCGTGGCGCGCCGTCGGCAGACCGTCCAGAGCCGGATGGACCTGGGCGAAGAAGCCGCCAAGCAGCCCCTGACCGGTGAACAGTTCGGCGGCGAAATTACCGACATGGCCGGTCTCCAGATCCTCGGGATCCAGGTCGACGGCGGCCAGCCCCTCGCCCACCGCCTGGCCGAAGGCGTCCGTCAGGCTCAGCCCTTGCCGAGCCCAATTGACCGAGAAATCGCTCTGCCAGCCGCCCAGGATATAGACCATGGTCGTCGCCTCCCGCCGCCGATGTCTTCTCGGCTTAGTCAGTCTCACTATACAAGTGAGTTGGGACGAGGCAATGCTTCGCGTTGACAGCCCGGCGCGAACACACGAACCAGAGGTCAATGACGCAGGCCGCCGCCCCCACCCCATCCCTGGTCCGCGCCAGTTCCGCGGCCCGAGCCCTGAACCTGATCGGCGACCGCTGGACCCTGTTGACGCTTTACGCCGCATTCATGGGCCAGACCCGCTTCGACGGTTTCGTGACCCTGACGGGCATGGCCCGCTCGCTGCTGGTCGATCGGCTGGGCCGGCTGGAAGCGGCGGGGATGCTGGAAAAGCGCGTCTACCACCAGCGTCCGCTTCGCCACGGCTATCACCTGACGGCGATGGGCAAGGATCTCTATGACGCGGCCCTGATGGTCCTGCGCTGGGAAACCCGCTGGCACTACGACGAAACCAGCCCCTCGCATCGCATCGTCCACACGGCCTGCGGCAAGCCCCTGGTCGCCGAGCTGGTCTGCGGCGCCTGCGATCGGCCGGTCGAGGCGCGCGACGTCGAGCTTGCACCCGGACCGGGGGCGGGATTCGAGCCGGCGCCCCGCGCCCGGCTGCAACGCCGCTCCACCGCCGAGCGCGCCCAACCCTTGGCGCCGATGCTGGAGCGCTCGATCGCCGTTCTGGGCGACCGCTGGACCGCCCACCTGCTGGCCGCGGCCTTCTATGGTCGCCGACGGTTCAAGGATCTGCAGGCCGAACTGGGCGTGGCGACCAACATCCTGGCCGATCGCCTGTCGCGGCTGACGGACCTGGGCATGCTGGAACGGCGGCTGTATCAGACACGGCCAGAGCGCTGGGAATATCGGCTGACGCCGGAGGCCCGCGACCTGTTCCCGCTGATCGCGGTCCTGATGGCCTGGGGCGACCGCTGGCTCTCGGGCTCGGCTGGCCCGCCGGAGGTGCTGGTACACAAGCCGTGCGGACAGCCGCTGAAGCCGAAGGTGCGATGCGGCGAATGCCACGGGGCGGTGGACGTGAAGTCGACGCGGCTTTCGGAAACGTCGTCTAGAGCCACAGCCCCGTCGCGCTGATCCCATCGCCCCAGAACCCTTCGACGGGCCGGGTCAGTCGTCCGTCCGCCACGCGGCAGCCGCCGGGGTGATCCTGCGCCAGCCACCATGGCCCGTCGAGGTCGGCGAAGGCGCAGGATCCCGCCAGGTGCAGGGCCGGGGCGATGGCCAGGGACGAGGCGACCATGCAGCCGACCATCAGCACGAAGCCGTGGTTGCGGGCCTCCTCCAACATCAGCAAGGCCTCGGTCAGGCCGCCGGACTTGTCGAGCTTGAGGTTCACGGCGCGGTAGCGGCCGCGGAGGGCCGCCAGGTCTTCGGCCGTGTGCACCGACTCGTCGGCGCAGATCGGATACGGCGGATCGTAACCCTCCAGCGCCTGGTCCTGGCCGGCCGGCAAGGGCTGCTCGACCAGGGCGATGTTCAGGTCCGACAGCACCGGCTTGAGGCCATCGAGCGTGGCGAAGTCCCAGCCCTCGTTGGGATCGACGATCAGCCGGGCGTCCGGCGCGGCCTTGGCCACGGCCAACAGCCGAGCGGCGGGATCCTCGGCCGACAGCTTGACCTTGATCAGCGGGGCCGACGCCACGGCCCGGGCCGCCGCGCCCATGGCCTCGACGCTGTCCAGGCTGATGGTGACGGCGGTGACCAGGCTGTCGGGCACGCGCAGGGCGGTCAGGGCCTCGACGCTGAGCCCCTCGCGCTTGGCCCGCAGGTCCCACAGGGCGCAGTCCAAGGCGTTGCGCGCCGCGCCGGCCGTCAGCAGGGCCAGGGCGTCGTGCGGCCGCGCGCCCTCGCGCAGGGCGTGGGCGGCGGGTTGGAGCTGAGCGATCACGCTGTCGACCGTCTCGTCGTAACGGGCGTAGGGCACGCTCTCGCCGCGTCCGATCAGCTGGCCCTCGACGACCTCGACCACCACCACCTCGGCGGCGGTCTTGACCCCGCGCGAGATGCGGAACGGGGCCTTCAGGCGGTGGCTGACATGGGCGATAGAGACGGTGCGCTGCATGTCCTTGCCATCCCACCGATCGCGGGATTTGGCTAGTCGCGGCGGCGGATCGGGGAGTCAGCGCGGCGCTCGCGAAGCACCTGCATGGCCAGCCGGGGATCCCACACGAACAACGCGGCCCACACCATCAGCACACCGGCATAGTTCAGGGCGCCGAACACGCCGGCCGGTCGGCCGGGGCGGGTGAAACGGACTGAGCGGGGCTGGGGTTGGAACAGGCTGGGCATGGCGATGTCGGTCATGGCGTCCTCCTTGGATCACCAGACCTTCGTCGACTGATGCGTCAGTTCCGGACGTATGATATGGCCGCTTCGCCCCCATATCTCGCCGACGGGCGTTTAGACCCGAACAGCAGGAGCGTCCTAGGCATGAGCAAACCGGTCACCATCACCATTCCCCATCAGCTGGGGGCCGCCGAGGCCCGCCGCCGTATCGAGGAAGGGTTCGGCCAGCTGCTCAGCCAGACCGGCGGCATGGTCAAGGACGTCCAGAAAGCCTGGGCCGGCGACGCCCTGACCTTCTCGGCCCAGGCCATGGGCCAGCCGATTTCGGGCGTGCTGACGGTGCTCGACCAGTCCGTGCGGATGGACATCGTCCTGCCCGGCCTGCTGGGCATGATCGCCGGCAAGATCACCGGGCAGGTGAAGAAGCAGGGCACGCTGCTGCTGGAGAAGAAGTAGGCCACCGACACCCGCTCATCCCGGCGAATGCCGGGATGAGCGGGGGTTGAGACTTACGAACTCGTCTTCACCCGCCGGGCCGGCGCATCCTTGGCCGGCGGGCGCTTGGCCGACGCACGCTTGGCTCTCGGCGACGCCTTGGCGGTCTTGCGGGATTCCCGTTCGGCCGAGATCTTGTCGAGCCGCTCCTGGGCGATCTGGGCGTGCTCGGTGCAGCGGGCGTGCATCGCGGCCAGCTCCTTCTCGGTCAGCTTCTCGATGCCTATGAAGTCGTTCTCGGCGGCCGAGGTCAGGATCAGCTCGTCCAGCTTGGTCTGAACCGCCGCACCGTCCCGGTTCTGGGTGTTCTGGATCAGGAACACCATCAGGAAGGTGATGATCGTGGTGCCGGTGTTGATCACCAGCTGCCAGGTTTCCGAGAACTTGAAGATCGGTCCGCTGGCGGCCCAGACCACGACCAACAGCACGCAGACGATGAAGGCCGGCGGACTGCCGGTGACCCGCGCGGTGGCGTTGGCGAATTTGGCGAACAGCTTGTCCATGACGCTCCCAGCTTTTGGTCCAGAGGATCCGGGGGCATAACGCCCGACGGCGACGCCGGGTTCGGACCGCTCGATTCAGGACCGGGGGCGCCTCCGCTTGGCTCGTCCAGGCGTTAGGAATGGATGTTCGATCCCTATCTGCTGTTTCTGCTCGGCCTCGGCGTCGTGGTGCTGCTGGTGGCATGGCTGCCGATGGCGCTCAGCCGCCTGCCGCTGTCCCTGGCCATTCTCTGCGTGCTGATCGGGGTCGTGGTGTTCCAGGGCGACATGCTGTCCTTCCGACCCGATCCCCTGCGATTCTCGACCCTGACCGAACGGCTGACCGAGATCGTGGTGATCGTCTCGCTGATGGGCGCGGGACTGAAGATCGACCGGCGGATCGGCTGGCGGCGCTGGGGATCGTCCTGGCGGCTGATCGCGATAACCATGCCGCTGAGCATCGTGGCCGTGACGCTGATGGGCGTCCACGGCCTTGGGCTGACCCTGGCCTCGGCCCTGCTGCTGGGCGGGGCCCTGGCGCCGACCGATCCGGTGCTGGCCTCAGACGTCCAGGTCGGCCCCCCGCGGTCGGGCGAGGACGGCGAGGCCCGCTTCGCCCTGACCTCCGAGGCCGGCCTCAACGACGGCTTCGCCTTTCCGTTCGTGCACCTGGCCGTCGCCATCGCCCTGGCGGGCGGAACGGTCAGCCAAGGCCTGGCGACCCACTGGCTGGCGGTCGACGTGCTGTGGCGAGTGGCGGCGGGCGTCGGCGTCGGTTGGGCGGTGGGCAAGGCGCTGGGCTGGGCCACGTTCAAGGCCCCGCACGCCAGGATCTCCGGTACTGGCGACGGCCTAGTGGCCCTGGGCGCGACCCTGGTGGCGTACGGCGTCGCCGAGGCGGCCCACGGCTACGGCTTCCTGGCGGTGTTCGTCGCGGCCCTGGCCCTGCGGGCGACCGAACGCGACCACCAATTCCACGAGGCCATGCACGACTTCGCCGAACAGGTGGAGCGGCTGCTGATGATGCTGGTCCTGGTGCTGCTGGGCGGCGCGGTGGCGGGCGGTCTGCTGAACTCCCTGACCTGGAAGGAAGCGGCGTTCGGGCTGGCTTTAGTCTTCATCGTCCGACCGCTAGCCGGTTGGATCGGCCTGATCGGCGCGCCGCACTCGGGTCGAGAGCGCGCGGTCGTGGCCTTCTTCGGCATTCGTGGGATCGGGTCGTTCTACTATCTGGCCTACGGCCTCAACCATGGCGACTTCCATGGCTGGGACCGGCTGTGGGCGATCGCCGGGTTCGTCGTGCTGTGTTCGATCGTGGTCCACGGCGTCACGGCCACCCCGCTGATGAGCCGAATCGACGCCTGGCGACGGCAGGAAGTCCTGCTTCAGAGCAAGAAACAACCAAGGCGCGATTGAACATCACCTTAGGATGCGGCAAAGCGTCACAGCTTCGCGTATCGGCGAAACGTAAACGTTCTGATCGCGTACTTCTCCCGTCTGGGGAACGGGAACACAATGCAGGCTAACGTCGCCCATCAGGAACAGCGGCGGCAGGATCGCATTCTGTTCGTCCTGGCCGTGGCGTTCATAGCCAGCCAGGCGTTCAGCGATTTCCTGACCCGCAACGCACTCGGCGTCGCCACCCTGTGGCCGTCCAACGCCCTGTTGGCCGGCGGCCTTCTGGTGCTGAACCCGCGCCGCCGTCTTATCCTGACGATCATCGCGGTGATCGGCCACGTGGCCATCAACCTGCTGATCGGCGACGGCCCCGCCCGCGCCGCGTTGTACACCCTGGTCCATGTCGGCGAGGCCCTGCTGGTCTGGCGGGTGACCCGGCGTTTCTTCGGCGGACCGCCCCGTGTCCGAACCATGCGGCAACTGGCCCTGCTGACCACCCTGACCGCGCCGGTCACCCTGGTCATGGCCGCGGTGGCCGCGACCGTGTTGAGCCTGGCCTATGGCCAGCCTTTCGTGACCGTGCTGATCGACTGGTTCCTGTCCGGCGTGCTGGGCATGGCGATCGTGCTGCCCGCCGTCTTGGTTCTGCTGGACAGCGAACACCGCCGGGCCTTCCAGCGCCCGATATCGGAAAAGCTGGGCCTGGGCCTGCTGGTGGCGGCGCTGTCGGCGCTGGTGTTCCACGCCAAGGGCCTGCCGGCCCCGTTCCTGTTGTTCCCCGTCGCGCTGTTGACCGCCTTTCGCCTTGGCCCGCGTGGCGCGGCCCAGTCCTCACTGATCGTCGCCTGCGTCGCCCTCCCGTTGACCGTCCATGGCCTGTGGCGCACGCAGATTTCGATGGATTGGTCCCAGGCCTACCAGAACCGGCTGGTCCAGGTGTTCGTCGGCGTGCTGTTCGTCACCAGCCTGGCCACGGGTCTGGCCCTGGCCCAGCAGGAACGCCTGCGCCGCCTGCTGGTGCGCCGCGAGCAGCTGACCCGCGCCGCCCGGGCCCGGGCCCTGGCCGCCAACGAGGCCAAGACCGAGTTCCTGGCCACCATGAGCCACGAAATCCGCACGCCGTTGAACAGCATCTTGGGCTTTTCGCAGCTGCTGGTCGAACGCAAGGACCTGCCGTCGGACGTCCGCCGCCAGATCGAGCTGATCGACAGCGCCGGCACGGCCCTGCTGACCGTCGTCAGCGACATCCTCGACTTCTCGCGGGTCGAAGCAGGCCAGATCGAGCTGCTGGTCCAGCCGACCTCAGCGGCGGCGGTGCTGCACGACGCGATCGGCATCATCCGGTCCGAGGCCGAGAACAAGGGGCTGACGCTGGAGGTCGAGGTCATCGACCCGGTGGGCGGACTGCACGACCTGGACGGCCTGCGCCTGCGCCAAGTGCTGCTGAACCTGCTCCACAACGCCGTGAGGTTCACCGAGGCGGGGCGGATTCGCGCCTGCCTGACCGTGGAGCCCGCCGAAATCGAGGACAGGCTGAGGTTCGAGATCGTCGACACCGGCCTCGGGATCGCCGTGGAGCACCTGGGCCGGTTGTTCCAACGCTTCAGCCAGATCGACGGCTCGGCCACCCGGCCTTACGGCGGCGCGGGCTTGGGCTTGGCGATCAGCAAGGCGCTGGTCGAGCTAATGGGCGGCAGGATCGGCGTCGACAGCGCCCTGGGGCGCGGCTCGGCCTTTTGGCTTGAGCTGCAGGCTCCCCGGGTCGAAGCCCGTGGGGCCGACCAGCCTCGGCCAGTCGCCGCCCCGGGCGCGGCCCGCATCCTGGTGGTGGACGACCATGCGATGAACCGCGAGATCGGCGTGGCCATGCTGACCCAGGCCGGCTGCGAGGTCGAGACCGCCGACAACGGTCAGCAGGCCGTGGCCATGGCGGCGCGCGGCGGCTTCGACATCATCCTGATGGACATCCACATGCCCGAGATGGACGGCCTTGCCGCCACCCGGGCCATCCGCGCGCTCGAGGGCCGGGCCGGCCAAGTGCCGATCATCGCCATGAGCGCCGACGCCCTGCCCCAGCAGGTGGAACGATGCTACGCCGCAGGCATGGTCGATCACGTGGCCAAGCCGGTGCAGCGCGAAGTGCTGTACGCCAAGATCAGCCGGTGGTTGGCGCGCAAGTAGGGCGGAGAGGTCCCCCTCCGGCCCTCCGGGCCACCTCCCCCAAGGGGGGAGGATCTAGGCGCCCAGATGCTCCCCCTCCGGGGGAGCTGTCGCGGAGCGACTGAGGGGGTTCACGCGCGCAATCCAGCCCACTAACCTCCTCCCGCAATTCGGGGAGACGACCATGAAGATCCTGCGCCTGGCCGCCCTGGCCGTCTGCGCCGCGCTGGCCGCCTGTTCACCCGCCAAGAAGGAGGCGGCCGAGGCCCCCGGCCGCACCGCGTTGAAGCTGGCCACCGACTGGAAGGGCGAGGCCGAGCTGGGCGGTTATTACCAGGCGCTGGCGACCGGTGAATACGCCAAGCGCGGCCTGGACGTGACCCTGATCCAGGGCGGCCCCGGCGTGAACGTGCCCCAGCTGCTGGCCACCGGCGCGGTCGATGTCGGCGTCGGCTCCAACAGCTTCATCGTGCTGAACCTGGCCAAGGAGAAAGTCCCTGTGAAGGCCGTCGCCGCCTTCATGGACAAGGACCCCCAGGTGCTGATCGCCCACGACGGCCAGGGCGTCAATTCCATCGCCGACATGAAGGGCCACCCGATCCTGTTGTCGGACGCCTCGATCACCGCCTTCTGGGTGTGGCTGAAGGCCAAGCACGGCTTCACCGACGACCAGGTGCGCAAGTACAACTACTCGTCCGCGCCCTTCCTGGCCGACAAGAGCGTGGTCCAGCAAGGTTACGTCACGTCCGAGCCCTACCTGATCGAGAAGGAGGGCAAGATCAAACCCAAGGTCTTCCTGCTGGCCGATGACGGTTATCCCGCCTACGCCTCATTCGCCCTGGTCCCCGACGCCCTGATCGCCAAGAACCCGGCGGCGGTGAAGGCTTTCGTCGAGGCCACGGCGGCGGGCTGGACCAGCTACCTCTACGGCGACGCCAAGCCGGGCGACGCCCTGATCCTCAAGGACAATCCGGAAATGACCCAGGACGTCCTCGATCAGGCCCGCGAGAAGATGCGGTCCTACGGCATCGTGCCGCGCCAGGGCGTGGGCAGGATGGACGACGCCCGCTGGACCGAGTTCTTCAAGGTGGCGTCCGAACAGGGCGTCTACCCCAAGGAGATGGACTACCGGGCGGCCTACACGCTGGATTTCCTGCCGAAGTGATCGCCGCGCTCCATCAGGTCGAGGTCGACTATCCCGGGCGCGGGCGCGCGCTCGGCCCGGTCGACCTGACGCTGAACGCCGGCGAGATCGTCGCCCTGGTCGGGCCGTCCGGCTGCGGCAAGTCCACGGCCCTGCGGCTGCTGGCCGGATTGGAGCCGCCGACGCGCGGAACCGTCACGCGCGCCGCCGGACGAGGCGAGACCTCTGTCGTGTTCCAGGCGCCGACCCTGGCCCCGTGGATGAGCGCGTCGGCCAATGTGGCGCTGCCCCTGGAGCTGGCAGGAACGCCCAAGACCCGGGCGCGAGAGCAGGCGGTCGAGGCCCTGGCCAAGGTCGGCCTGAAGGGCGCCGAAAACGCCCGCCCCGCCCAGCTGTCGGGCGGCATGGCCATGCGCGCCTCGCTGGCCCGCGCCCTGGTCACCCGCCCGCGCCTGCTGCTGCTGGACGAGCCGTTCGCCGCCCTGGACGAGATCACCCGCCGCGCCTTGGCCGACGATGTCCTGACCCTGGCGGCCGAACTGACGCCCGCCGTGGTCTTCGTCACCCACAATGTCGAGGAGGCCGTCTACATGGCCCGCCGGGTGGTGGTGATGACCGCCGGCCCCGGCCGCATCGCCGGCGAGGTGGCGGTCGAGGGGCCGGTGGCCCGTCCGCCGGGCTTCCGCGCCACGGCGGCGTTCCGCGAGACGGCCGAGGCGGTGTCACGGCTGCTGGCTGGAAGGGGCGCCGCATGATCCCCCTCAGTCGCTTCGCGACAGCTCCTCCAGAGGGGGAGCATCTGGGGCCTGGCTCCTCCCCCTCTGGGGGAGGTGGCCCGAAGGGCCGGAGGG
>NZ_JBAPVS010000215.1:0-10527 GCF_049283275.1 Caulobacter sp.
GATTTGAGCCTGGTCCTCATCCTGAGCTTGTCGAAGGACGAGGACCACGCACGAGCGTGCAATGTCGATATGCCCGTAAGGGTTCGCGACAGCGCGCCGCGCCCATTCGCCACATGACAGCACGGCTTTAGACTGATAATCGTTCGCAAGTTTTTCCGGTGCGATCATGTCCGACGCTCTCAGTCTTGCTCCCAAATTCGCCGACGTGCTGGTGGCCCCCCCAGCCGGTCGGGGCGCCGAAAGCCCGTTGAGCCTGGCCCGCAAGGGCCAGCGCGGGGTCATCGTCCGCGTGAGCGGCCAGACGGGCCGGTCGGAGTCCATCGATCCCGAGGAGCTGGAGCGCCGTCTGCTGGAGATGGGCTTCGTCGAGGGCGCGCTGTTCGAGGTGCTGCACGAGGGCCTGTTCGGCCGCGATCCGATCGCCGTGCGCATCGACGACATGCGCGTAGCCCTGCGCCGCCGCGAGGCCGCCGCCGTCACCGTCCAGTTCGAAGAGGCCTGAAGTCTTGACCGACGCCGCCCTGCGACCCGCGCGTCTGGCGCTGGTCGGCAATCCCAATTCCGGCAAGACCGCCCTGTTCAACGCCCTGACCGGCAGCCGCCAGAAGGTCGCCAACTACGCCGGCGTCACCGTCGAGCGGAAGGAGGGCGTGCTGACCCTGCCCGGCGGCCGCGGCGCCCACCTGCTGGACCTGCCCGGCACCTACAGCTTGCGGGCCCGCAGCCCCGACGAGATCGTCACCCGCGACGCCGTGCTGGGCCGCCTGGCCGGCGAGACCGCGCCGGACGTCCTGATCTGCGTGGCCGACGCCACCAACCTGCGGCTGGTGCTGCGCCTGGTGCTGGAGCTCAAGCAGGTCGGCCGGCCGTTCGTGCTGGCCCTCAACATGTTCGACATCGCCCAGCGCCAGGGGCTGCGCATCGACCTGGAGCGGCTGTCGGCCGAGATCGGCGCGCCGATCGTCACCACCGTGGCCACCCGCAAGCGCGGCCTGGAGGAGCTGGTCGCCAAGGCCAGCGCCCTGGCCGCCAGCCACGCGGGCGAGCACGAGAACGTCTGGCGCGAGCCGAACGCCGCCGAGATCCGCGCCGCCCACCGCGAGGCCCAGCGGATCGTCAAGGAATGCGTCCGCCCGCCCGAACGTCCCGACACCGTGACCGGCAAGGTCGACGCGGTGCTGCTGAACCCGGTCGGCGGCCTGCTGATCCTGGGCCTGCTTTTGTTCGTGATGTTCCAGGCGGTGTTCACCTGGGCCGAGCCGTTGATGGGCCTGATCGAGGCCGGCTTCGCGGGCCTGAGCACCGGCGCGGCCGCCGTGCTGCCCGACGGCCTGTTCCAGAGCCTGATCACCGACGGCCTGATCGCCGGGGTGGGCAGCGTGCTGGTCTTCCTGCCGCAGATCGTGATCCTGTTCTTCTTCATCCTGGTGCTGGAAGACACCGGCTACATGACCCGCGCGGCCTTCCTGATGGACAAGATCATGGGCGGGGCGGGCCTGCACGGGCGCGCGTTCATCCCGCTGCTGTCCAGCTTCGCCTGCGCCATCCCGGGGATCATGTCGACGCGGGTGATCGACAACAAGCACGACCGGCTGACCACCATCCTGGTGGCCCCGCTGATGACCTGCTCGGCGCGGATCCCGGTCTACACCCTGATCATCGCCGCCTTCATTCCCCACACCAAGGTCTGGGGCGTGTTCAGCCTGCCGGGCCTGGTGATGTTCGGCCTCTACGCCAGCGGCATCGTCAGCGCCCTGGTGGTGTCGTTCGTGATCCGCAAGATCTTTTGGCGCGGCACGGTCGAGCCGTTCATGATGGAGCTGCCGACCTATCGCTGGCCCGAGCCGCGCAACGTGCTGCTGAACCTGTGGACCCGGGCCCGGATCTTCATCGAGCGCGCCGGCCGCATCATCCTGCCGCTGATGATCCTGGTCTGGGTGCTGTCGACCTTCCCCTATCCGCCGGAAGGCGCGACGGGGCCGGCCATCGACTACAGCTTCGCCGGGCGGATCGGGCACTTCATCGCCCCCGTTATGCAGCCCATTGGCTTCAACTGGCAGATGACCGTGGCCTTGATCCCCGGCTTCGCGGCGCGCGAGGTGGCGGTGGCCGCCCTGGGCACCGTCTACGCCGTGGGCGGCGACGACGAGGCCGGCACCAACCTGGGCGCCCTGCTGTCGCACCAGTGGTCGCTGGCCACGGCCCTGTCGTTCCTGGCCTGGTACGTATTCGCCCCGCAATGCGCGGCGACCCTGGGCGTGGTCAAGCGCGAGACCAACGGCTGGACCTGGCCGACGGTGATGTTCCTCTACATGACCGGCCTGGCCTATCTGGCCTCGTTCGTCACCTACCACACGGCCGTGGCGATGGGGGCGGGCTAAGCCAAACCGTACTGGCGGAGAAGGTCCTCGAACGGCGCGCGGCTCTGGTTCATCTTGCGCAGATCAGAGGGGACGCCCGCCAGGACCTCGCGAGCGCTGCGGACCTTGTCGTAGCCCGCCTGGCCGGGGGTCAGCAGCCTGTAGTCGCCACTCGCCGGATCGAAAGCCAGCTTTCCGTCCACGCCTTGCGCCCGGCTGAGGGACTCTTCCCGGGCGGCGAGATCACCCAGGGCTGAGATCTGGTCGCGGATATAGCCGATCTCCTCTCCCCGGCTCTGCGGAATGCGCGGGAAATAGCCGAGGCCGGACACGCTCTGGGGCTCGTCCTCTGGGGCGACGTGAGTCACCGTCGCAGTGGCCAGGGTCGCGCCCGCACCGTTGGTCAAGCCCGCTTCGTCCGAGGTCTTCAGAGCGCGATAGTGTGAGAAATCTGCCGTCCCCGGAGGCAAGATTTGCAGTGAGACGACACTGGCCAGGGTGTCCGGCGCCAACTGGTCCGAGATCGATCTGGACCGCAAGCTGGAGCGCGCGGCCTCGGGCTGAGCCTCGGCGACCGCTGGGGACGGGCTCTGCGCGGCGGCGGCGGCGGCATCAGGGCCGCCGACCTCAAGGATGTCCCGGCTCCCGCGAGGGGCGGCATGGCGATGGATTGCGGCGAGCGAATTAAGCATGGCGTCCTCCTGAGAGGCCGCTCAAGCAACCGGCGTGCCAAATGGCCACGCTTGTCGGACCGGGCCGCCCGCCGCCCTAGCGCGTCGGGACCGGGTGCTCGCCGCGGTAGTCGTAGAAGCCGCGGCCGGCCTTCTTGCCCAGCCAGCCGGCCTCGACATATTTCACCAGCAGCGGGCAGGGGCGGTACTTGCTGTCGGCCAGGCCCTCGTGCAGCACGTTCATGATGCTCAGCACGGTGTCCAGGCCGATGAAGTCGCCCAGCTCCAGCGGGCCCATCGGATGATTGGCGCCCAGCTTCATGGCGGTGTCGATGGCGTCGACCGTGCCGACCCCTTCGTACAGGGTGTAGATCGCCTCGTTGATCATCGGCACCAGCACGCGGTTGACGATGAAGGCGGGGAAGTCCTCGGCGTTGCTGGTGATCTTGCCCAGCGACTTGGCGAAGGCCACGGCGCGCTCGTAGGTCGGCACGTCGGTGGCGATGCCGCGGATGATCTCGACCAGCTTCATCAGCGGGACGGGGTTCATGAAGTGCAGGCCGATGAACCGTTCGGGGCGATCGGTCGTCGAGGCCAGGCGGGTGATCGAGATCGACGAGGTGTTGGAGGCCAGCAGGGTGTCGGCGCCCAGGTGGGGCTGCAGGTTCCGGAAGATCGACTTCTTCAGCTCTTCGTTCTCGGTCGCCGCCTCGATGGCCAGGTCGGTGGCGCCGATCAGGGCCAGGTCCTCGGCGGCGGTGATCCGCGCCAGGGCCGCGCTCATGGCCGCCTCGTCGATGATCCCGCGATGCACCTGGCGGGTCATGTTCTTTTCGATCAGGGCCAGACCCGCGTCGATGCGCTCGCGCGAGATGTCATGCAGGCGCACGTCATAGCCGCCAAGGGCGACGACATGAGCGATCCCCGACCCCATCTGGCCCGCGCCGATCACGCCGACCGTCTTGATATCCGTCATTCAGACTAGCCTTATTCGAGGCGCGGCAAGGCGTTACGCGCCCGGCCCGAGTTTCATGCGCGCTTTTCTAGCACGAGCAACCCCGTGGTCGCCAAGGCTTTGCTGCGACGCAGCGGAAAGCCGGAGCGTGGGTTGGTGGTTTACCGCTTCGAGCTCCACATCAGGTTGTCATTCCGGACGAGCGCGGCGCGAGGATCCGGGATCGACACCCGAGCGCCATGTTTCCGGTGCGCCCGGCCTTCGCCGGGCTTGTCCGGGATGACAGGGGTTGAAAGGAGCGAATAAGCTCGGTCCATGACCACTCCGTATGTCTCCCGCCGTCACGCTCTGGCGCTCGTCTCTTCGGCCGCCCTGGCCTCTCCCGCGCTCGCCCAGTCGCCCGCCGAGGACTGGAAGGCGCTCGCCGCCGACGTCCGCTCCGAATTCCAGTGGGCCTGGCGCGGCTATGTCGCCAAGGCCTGGGGCAAGGACGAGATCAATCCGGTCAGCGGCACGTCGCGCTCGTTCTTCATCGAGGGCCACGACCTGGGCCTGTCGCTGGTCGAGGCGCTGGACACCCTGTGGATCATGGGGCTGGACGCGGAGTTTCAGGCCGGGGTCGACTGGGTCAAGACCAGCCTGAACTTCGACGTCGATGGAAACGCCCAGGTCTTCGAGACCAACATCCGCCTGGTCGGCGGCCTCTTGTCAGCCCATCTGGCCAGCGGCGATCCGGTGCTGCTGGCCAAGGCCAAGGACCTGGCCGACCGCCTGGCCAAGGCCTTCGAGGCCTCGCCCCACGGCCTGCCCTGGCGTTATGTGAACCTGCGCACCGGGGCGGTCAGCGACCCGGAGACCAACCTGGCCGAGATCGGCACCTACATCACCGAGTTCGGCGTGCTCTCCCAACTGTCCGGCGAGCGGAAGTATTTCGACATGGCCAAGCGGGCCATGCGCCACGCCCTGGACCGCCGCTCGAAGATCGGCCTGATGGCCGCCAACATCCACGCCACGACGGGCGAGTTCACCAGCCGCAACGCCAGCATCGATATCTATGCCGACAGTTTCTACGAGTACCTGTGGGACGCCTGGGAGTTGTTCGGCGACGAAGACTGCAAGCGCTGGGCGCTCGAATGCGTCGACGCCCAGCTGGCCCATCAGGCCAAGCGCTACGATGGCCGTCTGTGGTTCCCGATGGTCGACTTCGAGACCGGGGCGGTGACCGCCACGGCCCAGAGCGAGCTGGCGGCCTACTATGCCGGCCTGCTGGGCCAGGTCGGCCGCAAGGCCCAGGGCGACGACTATCTGGCCTCGTTCACCTATCTTCAGCAGACGTACGGCGTGATCCCGGAATCGATCGACGTCACCACCGCCCAGCCGCGCCGCAAGCAAACCGGCCTGCGCCCCGAATATCCCGACGCCTGCCTGAACCTGTGGCTGGGTGACCGCGACGAGCGCTATCGGAAACTGACCGCCATCCACTATCGCGAAATGAAGGCCACCAGCCGCGCCGCTTTCGGCTACACCGCCCTGAAGGACATCACCACCCGGCCGATGATCCAGGGCGACAACTGCCCCGGCTACTGGTGGTCCGAGCAGATGAAATACTACTACCTGCTGTTCTCCGACACGCCGCGCATCGACTACGCGCAGTTGCAGCTGAGCACCGAGGCGAACGTGCTGCGGGGGTTCCGGAGGGTCTAAGGGGCTCTGGCTAAAAGCGGGCTTCCACTTTCGACCCATTGCGGAGCTTGGGACGCGCTCGCTGCCGATACCGCCTATTCGGTTGCAACGACTCGGCGCAGCATTCCCAAATGGCAATGATAATGAGTCGGCTTTAGGCCGTGAGTGGCGGCGCTCCGCCTCCGCTACCGCCAGGCGCGGCCTTCGAGCCGCTAGTCGGCGCGTGGGATTGGCTCACGCTTGCAGGTGTCGCGTTTGTGACGGCCGAGCTCCTCCGGCGTGGTCTTCGCAGGTATCCCGAGGTCGGCACGCGTTGGGGTGCATTCCGTCGAATTGGAATACGGCTCGCATACCTGGTCAACGTCTTTGCCGTTCTCTACTGGGGTGGAACTGCCGTGATCGCCGGGGCGGCGTCCCTTATCGAAATCGCACGAACGGTACCGCGATGGGCAATCGCCTTGATTGGGTTCGCAACTGCGGTCGGCCTCTTCCGGCTTCGGGGACGGCGACCATTCATCTACGGGCTTTTGGAAGTGATGATTGGGGCGGGTGCCATGATTGCTCTCGGCCCTGTCAGCGCTAATCTCGCGCCGTGGGTTCTCCAGTTTTCAGCCGCGATCTACGTCATGATCCGAGGCTTTATAAATCTGCAACCTGCAGCGCCAACCTGGCTCCGGGCATGGATGTCAGATTGGTCTTTACCGCCCGGCGCTGACCGTCGATAGGAGCGGTTCTTTCACGCCAGAGCCTCTCAGCCGAGCGGATCGGCCGGTCACTTTGCTACGACCGCTTCCCGACCCCGAACCGACCTTCACCCGTCCGCTTTCCGGCGTGGTGGCGGAGGTCCGTCTCAGGCGCGGTCCTAATTCCCGTTCCCGACCCTCAGCGGACCTCTTAGAAATGCTCCGCGCTAGAGCAACTAACTGAAGAACATTGCTATTGATCTCTTCAGCTCTCTCTTAGTTAGCTAACATTTGCGCTTATCTCTATCACCATTTCGGGTCTTCGGCGTGCCCCATAGCAACCGACCAGTCCATTTTTGACACCGCAACGGGATCAAAATCGTTCTCAACCAACACCTTGAGCAACCCGGCGTGACGGCTTGAAATCATTTTCCAAGTGTTCTCGTATTTAAGTCGCACGGTCTCGTGCAGACTCCCGTCATGCTGATGATTCCATATGTTCCGCAGGTACACGAAGAACGGAGCGACGAATTCGTCAATCCCCGTGGATTCTACTAGAATGGAATGAATAGGATATTCTTTATAATCAAAACTCACTTCGTCTAGGGCCCGCATAATATGGACAAACGAGCAATCATCGTCGTATTGATTCACGCGGAAAATGTCGGAGTATTCAATCAACTTATTGTCCATATAGAGACCCGTCGATTTTATTTCCTTTTCCTTGTTGTGACATTCCACAAGTGCCTGACCGTAGAAGGCTTGAAAGTGCTTCTTCGTCTCGTGAACGAAATTTCCAATAGTCAGGTAAGCGCGGAAATGTCGGTCGATCTTGATGAAGTGGTGGAACAGGTCTTGGGCAAATTCGCATAGCCACATGACGGCTTGCGATTTGTGAGCGAGCCACAACCCGTCGCCGTAGACGAGGATAGTATCAGAGAAAACAATCGTCTTGAAATCGCGATCGGTGTGGACATTCAACTTGTCGATGCGCGAGAAAATATCGGCCATCGCGTCATCGTCAGTGACAAGTTCGCTGAACCCTAGAATGTCGATGTAGAGAAACAGCCGCTCGCTCACATTCGCTTCCTAAATGCCTTCGTATTGACAGGTAGACCGCCCAAGCCAACGTAGAGATGACAACGGCCGCCCACCACCCCAAGCCGACCTTCAGAACGTCCGTTTCCCGGCGCGAGCCACCGGCGGGGCCGGTCCCACCGCGTCGACCCAGCCTACCCCTCCAGGAACGCCGCCAGGGCCGCGATCGTCTCGGCCCCCGGCGTTTCGATCGCGGGGACATGGCCGCCTTCGCTGGACAGGAAGGCCAGGCCCTCGGCTTGGGCGAAGGCTTGGCTGGGAGCGTGGTAGGGGTCTTGCGCCCCGTCCCACAGCAGCACCGGAAAGCCGCCGCCCAGCACCGCCTCGCGCGCGCCGTCCAACTGGCCCAGGGTTTCGAAGCAGGCGCGCATGGCCGGTTCGATGTCGGGCGTCACCCAGGCGACCAGGGCCGGGGCGGTGGCGCGGGCGAAGGCCATGAAGAGGTCGAAGGTCAACGGCCCCTGCGGGGTCTTGGGCACGCCGTTCACCAGGTCCCAGCCGCCGACCACCAGGGACGAGACCTTGTGCGGATAGTGCTTGGCCAGGCCCACGGCCATCCAGGCGCCCATCGAATAGCCGAACACCGCCGCGCGATCTTCGCCCAGGTCGTCGATCACCGCCGCCAGGTCGCCGGCCCGCTGGTCCTGGTCATAGAGCCGCGCCTCGGCCGGCTTGTCGCTGAGGCCATGGCCCAGGGAGTCGACACAGACCACCCGGTGGCGGTCCTTGAGCGCGTCGACGATCCCGTTGGCCGTCCAGCTGGCCGCGTCCATGAACAGCCCGTGCTGCAGCACGACCAGCGGACCCGAGCCTTCGACGGTGTAGTGGATCCGCTGACCGCGATGGGTGATGAACGGCATGGGTAGACTCCCTGGGCGCTGAAGCTCGACCGCTATCGCAGGATCCACGAGCGGACCACCGCAAATCGCCGTCAGGCCGCCGCCCGCTCCCGAGACCTGGGAGCGGCCAGGTCGACACCGGCCAGATAGGCCTCCAGCCGCGCGTGGTCCGTGGCCGCGATCACCGCCGCCACATAGCCATCCGGACGCACCAGAACCATCTCGCCGTCGGCCAGGCCGTAGGTCGCGCCCAGGGCGTCGTCGGGGTCCTGGAATTCGCTGTCCGGGCCGACCGCGTGGATGCGCAGCCCGGCGCGTGGCGCCGGCAGAGACGCGGGATCGGCCGCGCGAGCCAGCAGGGTCCAGTGCGGGCCGGCCATCAGGTCGAAGAGGCGCGTGGCTTGCCCGCCCGCGCCGCGCAGCAGGCCGTCCGGGGCGCGGTCGCCGGGCTTCAAGTCGTTCTCCGGACGCACCGCGTTGAGCGAGAGCGACGAGAGCCGGTAGCCCAGGTCCAACTGGTGCACCTCGCGGCCGCGCTTCATCTCGCCTTGCTTGGCCTTTTCCAGCAGGCCGGCGGACAGGCCCAGCATGCCTGCGGCGATCGGGCGGCGCTCTTCCTCGTAGGTGTCGAGCAGGCCGTCAGGCGCGCCGGCCAGCACCGCCGCCAGTTTCCAGCCCAGATTGTAGGCGTCCTGGACGCTGGTGTTCAGGCCCTGGCCGCCGGTCGGCGGATGGATGTGCGCGGCGTCGCCGATCAGCAGCACGCGGCCGGTGCGATAACGGTCGGCCAGGCGGGCGTTCATCCCGTAGGCCGAGGCCCAGGCGACGCTCCGCACGGTCAGGCCGCCGGCCGGCCAGCGGTCGTCGACCAACGCCTGCAGGCCGGCCGCGGACAGGTCGATCTCGCCCTCGAGAGGGATCGGCGCCTGCAGCTGGAACAGGCCGGTGTGGGGCAAGGGGCAGAAGCCGATCTGCCGGTCCATGTCGCCTTCGCCGGTCCGATGCCAAGCGTCGCGCGACAGGCCGTCCAGGTCGATGTCGGCGACGACGGCGCGCACGCCCAGGGCCTTGCCGGGAAAGCCGATGTCCAGCGCATGACGCACAAACGAGCGGCCGCCGTCGCCGCCGACCAGCCAGCGGCAGCGGAGCGTCTCGACCCCGTCCGGTCCGGCGACCGTGGCGGTGACGCCCTCGGCGTCCTGGTCGAAGCGCGTCAGTTCGCCGCCGTACTCCGGCGCGTGACCCAGCTCGGCCAGCCGCTCGCGCAGCACCGCCTCGGTGCGGAACTGCGGGACCATCAGGGGCGTGCGGTAAGGTTCCTCGGCCGTCGGCGGGGCGACGGCGATCTCCTGGCTGTCGACCGTCGTTCCGTCGGCGCGGTGCAGGCGCTGCGGCGGGTAAGACCCGCCGACGGCCGCCAGGCGATCGATGACGCCCAGGTCCTCGAACACCTCCAGGGTGCGCGGCTGGATCCCCTTGCCGCGCGAGCCGGCGAACGGGGCCGGCAGCTTGTCGATCAGCCGAAGCGACACGCCGCGCCGCGCCAGGTCGATCGCCAGGGTGAGGCCGGCGGCGCCGGCGCCGCAGATCAGGACCTCGACCGTCGCTTGCTTGTTCATGTCCGCCTCGATATGTGTGTATCCAGCACACATATCGAGGCGACGGGTCGCGTGTCAACAAATAATGTGCATAATACACATATCTTGCGATTGATGCCCGAGCTGCATCGGTCGCTGATCGACATCGCCAGCACGCTGAACCGGCCCGAAAACGACGCCGCCCTGCTGCAGAAGGCGGGCCTGGCGCTGGAGCGCGCGCTATTCCCGCTGTTGGTGCTGGTCGAGCGGCTGGGTCCGATCGGGGTCGTCGACCTGGCCGGACGGGTCGGGCGCGACCACACCACGGTCAGCCGCCAGGTCGCGAGGCTGGAGGAACTGGGCCTGGTCGAGCGCCGGGCCGGCAAGGTCGACCGCCGGGTTCGCGAAGCGGTGATCACGCCCAAGGGCAAGATCGCCACCGACGCCCTCGACGCGGCGCGTGGCCGCATGGCGCTGGAGTTGTTCGAGGGCTGGAGCCAGGCCGATTTCGACGACCTGGTCCGACTGATGCGCAAGTTCGCCGACGGGATGGGGACGGTGACGGAGGGGAACGGGCTTTGACAGTTCGCGCTTGAAGCTGCTCGACCAGTTCCGCTCCACCCTTTCAGCCCGTCATTCCCGCCCTTGTGGCGGGAACCCC
>NZ_JBAPVS010000216.1:0-6496 GCF_049283275.1 Caulobacter sp.
CGCGGACATAGGGCACGCCGTTGCGCAGGCCCAGCACGAGCCGATCCGCGCCGCCTTCACCGGCTGCGCCGAACTTGGAATAGACCGCCGCGTCTTCGGGCTGGCCGGCCGCGGCGGGCTTGATCCAGGCCGAGAAGGTCATGCGGCCGCCGGCCGGGACGGCCAGCGAGGCGCTGGACGCCACGCGCATCTGGCTAGCGGCCTGGAAGCTCGCGCCGCCAGCGCTCAGACCTTCGAGGGTCGGGGCGGCGGTGAAGAGCCTAGCCTTGTTGCCGTTGGCGGTCTGGTCGACGGGCCCGCCGGCCGTTTCGCCGAAATGATAGACCAGTGATTGTTCGCCGTCATAGGTGGCGGCCGGATTGGACACTGGCTTGGCGGCCGGATTGCCGAAATACAGCCAGATGTCCTGGCTCTTGCCGGCCTGGGTCGACGGCACGTCCACCCAGACCAGGCCGAGCTCGGCCGTCGGGTCGAAGCGCTCGATGTGATAGGTCAGCGGCGTCTTGTCGTCGCCGGCCACGAAGCGCAGGTCCGCGCCGTCCGGACGCACCTGGCTGAAGTCCAGCACCCCGCTGTGCAGCCGCACCAGCACCGGCGCGCGCTTCACCTCCTCGGTGACGCCTCGCACGTTCTGGGCCTCCAGGGTGATCTTGCGCCGTTGCGGCCAGTCCGCGTTCCACGAAGCCAGGGCCGGCCCCGGGATCACGACCAGGAGCAAGAACAGAGCAACAAAAATCTTCTTCATCTCAGTCATTCTCCAGTCGAGATCGTGCGTTCTAGAAATCGAGCCAGACGCGGAATTGTCCGCGCCAGTCATCGCCGTAGTCGATGATGGTCGATTGCTTGTTCTTGAGAGGGGCGGCCAGCAGGGCCGACAGGTTCACGCGGCGCAGCAGGCGCTGGCGCATGCCGAAACCCACGCTGGCCAGGCTGGACGAGTCGTCCAGCACGCCATTGGCGTCGGCCAGGGGGTCGTAGATCTTCAGATAGGCCCCGTCGGCGAAGGCGAAGAACCGCCATTCGTCGACCACGCCGCCGAACCAGCGATGGATCGAGGGGCTTTCCAGGTCGAACTGGCCCGAGACGCCGTCGTCGCCCAGTTCCTGACTTTCGTAGTAGCCGCGCACGCTGTCCAGGCCGCCGGCGCTGAACTGCTCGTTGCTGATCAGCGGCTGCCCCGCATACTGGCCGGCCAGCTTGAGGCTGGTCCGCATGCCCCAGGGCAGACGACGCACATAGGAGGCGTCGCCCCGCAGGTAGGCCCAGCTGGCGGTGGCGTTGTAGCGCTTGAAGCGGAACTCGGCTTCGTCGGAGTCCAGGCCGCGCAGGCCGACGTTCAGCGCCACGGTCAGGTCGACGTCCTGCTTTTCGCCTCGACCGATCAGGCCGTACTGCAGCGTCAGCGGATAGTAGTCGATCGGGGTGCGGCCGTATTCGGGACCAACGATCAGGTCTTCCTTGAAGTTCTTGTAGTCGACGCCCGCGGTCAGGGTGTGAAACAACCCGCCGCCAGCGAAACTGTAGATGCCCCGCAGACCGAAAATGTCGCCGCTGCCGACCACGTTGATGCCGCCCACGGCCGCCACATCGCTGTCGGAATGGACGGCGTAGGCCACGACGGTGAAGGGCGTGCCCTGGATCGGAGCGGCGTAGGAGCCCGTCACCAGCCAGGTCTGGTTGGGATCCTGCGGCGCGAATTGCCCCTGCAGGCTCAAGCTGTGTTCGCGCTGGAAAAGGTTGGTGTAGCGCACCGAACCCGACACCCGCAGACGCTCGGTGCGGCTGCTGCTGCGGTCGTTCAGCTCCAATGAGCCGTGCAGAGGCAGAGCGTCCTGCACCTGCAGGTCGACATCCACCGTGCCTGGCGTATCGCCGGCCCGCAGGGTCGGGGTGATCGTGCGGTCGCCGTTGGTCTTGTTGAGGTCGGCGACCTGCCTGGACACCGCGACGTAGTTGGGCACCTGCCCCTCGGCCAGGGCGGGCGCGCGCTTCTTGATGTCCTCGGGCGAGAAGTGCCGCGCATCGGTCACCCGCAGGCGGCCGACCTTCAGCTCCACCACGTTCAGACGGATCACGCCGCCCTGCACGTCCTGCTCGGGAATCTCGACCCCGACGGTTTCGTAGCCCTTGTCGCGATAGGCCTTTTCAAGGGCGGCGCGCGCCGCCTCGACATCGGCCGAGCGGCGCTGCGGGCCCAGAAAGGGGTAGACCGCTTTCTCGACTTCCAGCCGCGACAACACCGTATTGCCTTCGACGCGATAGTTGAGGAGGTCGACCCGGCGCTCCTCGCCGCTAGCCTCTATCGGAGCCGGCGCTTCCTGCGCGACAGCGCCATGCGCCCACGCGATCGCCATGACAGCCGCGCAAGCCCAGCGCGAACCCACCACTTGCATTCAAAGCCCCCTTCTGGCGCCCGATCGTCCGGTCACCACGACTATCGGCGCGAAAAATATCCTCGCGCCGCAAGACACCGCCCGCCCCGGCCAAGATGACCATCGGACAGATCTTCGAAATCCTTGAAGGGTGACCTACATTCTTAGTGTATAAGTTTTGTGAAACTCATGACATTTATTGAAATGATGATTTTAACTACAGCCCAGATTCAGAATCCGAGTCTGTATATTTAAGTATAATGAGAATATCGGACACAGAAGTCCGCAATGTACTCGCGAATTCGAGCGCATGGACTAGCCGCACGCGCAGCCGATAATCGGCTCTGCAAGTCTGGACAGCGACAGAAGCGAGGGCGGGACGACGCAGTCGCCCGACCTGTCTGGCGCGTCAATTCAAGGACGCGGCGGCGAGGCGAAACCACACCAAGAATCTGAGAATTATTTGACCGCGCGTCCGATCAGGAGCGCGCGGTCCGATTGGCGGCGCCCGACAGCACCAGGGCGTCGGGGCGTTTATCGAGCTTAAAGCCATAGAGCGCCGCGAGGGTGGCGACGAAGGCGTCGCTGTCGCCCGTCTTGAACACGCCGCTCAAGCGGACGTCCGCCGCATCCGCGGCGCTGACCTGGATGGGCCGGCGGCTGTAACGGTTCATTTCGCCGACCGCCACCGACAGAGGCGTGTTCTCAAGCACCAGCTCGCCCTGTCGCCAGGCGGTCACCGTGTCGAGGGACGGCCTGTCGAGCTGGCCTTGGGTCTGGCCGTCGCGACGCAGCCGGTCGCCCGGCGCCAGGATCACGGCCGGCCGGCCCGCCTCGGCGTCGCGGCTGCCCACCTGCACCGCGCCCGCCAGCAAGGTCACCTCCAACTTGGGCTGATCGTTGCGAACGATGAACACCGTGCCCAGCGCCCGGACATAGTCATGTCCCGCATCGACGAAGAACGGACGGGCGGCGTTGTGGGCGACGTCGAAATAGGCCTCGCCGCGGTCGAGGCGGATATGTCGCTCGTCGCGATCATAGCGCACGACGATACGGGTGTCGGTGTTGAGGGTGACGCGCGTGCCGTCGTCCAGCTGCACCGTGCGCTGCTCGCCTACGCGGGTCGCGTAGTTCGGATCGCGCAGGTGCGCGAACAGGCCCAGGGCGCATGCGCAAACCACCAGGCAGGCCATGGCCAGCTCGCGCACCCGGATCCGCAGGCCAGGCCCGGCGCGATCGGACTTCCAGTCCGGCGCCACCTGACCCAGGTCGTCCCAGACCGACAGCGCCCGCGCATAGGCCGATGCATGGACCGGGTCTTCGGCCATCCAGCGCGCGCGGCCGGGATCGGCCTTCGCATCGTCCTGCCCCTTGTCGCGCACCAGCCAGAGCGCGGCTTCGGCGAGGACGCGGTTGGACGCGTCGTCCCGCGCGGTCTTCCCGTGCCTCACCATCCGTCCATCCACTTCACCAGAAAGAGCATGCCCTTGGCCAAACGCTTTTCGACCGCGCTCACGCTCACCCCCTCACGCCGCGCGATTTCGCCGACGCTGGATCCTTCGACTCGCTGCGCCCGTAACATGCGCCGCGTCGTCGGATCGAGCGCTGCGAAACCGGCGTTCAATCTCTCTAGACGTTTTCGACCGGCCCAAACCGCATCCGGCAGCGGCTCATTATCGATCAAGGCCAGATCCTCCACCGGTTGATCGATGATTTTCGCTCGCTTTCGCCGCCGATGCTCGTCGATGACCAGGTTGGACACCGTGCGCATCAGAAAGCCCTCAGGCTCATGGACCTCGCTGGACTGGCTGTAGGTGGCCAGCCGCACGAAGGCTTCCTGCACAAGATCATCGGCCTCGGTGATCGATACGCCCTTGCGCATCAACGAGGCCTTCATCCGCTTCGCGATATCCCTGACCGGTCGCATGGTGATGATCCTGGCGCGAGCCCGTGAAGAGAAGAACCGTCCCCCTTCCTACGAATATATGTGACGGTTTAGTGAGGGCCGTCGCATCCCTCCCGGAAAATCACGAAAAGACCCACCCGCTGCGGGACGTCAGACCTGACCGTTCGAACACCTTCCCCTGGAGGCGCGCCAGCCCTTTGCAAAGCTTCAAACGCTCTTTCTAGGATGGGGCCGAATACCTGCTTACAGTCCCAGTGCTCCGTTCACGCCGATGTAAGGCAGAGATTCAGGCGACACGGGCGACGCCCAGCTCGCACCAGCCCAGCGGCCTTGGTGTCTTGGGCATATAGAAGGCCTGCGTCTCATCAATCACAAAGCCGGCCGCGGCGATCGCCGCGCCGACGGGGCGGGTCAAGTGGCAGCCGCCGGCCAACGGTGTCCAGAACGGTTCGATGCGCCTTTGCCAGCGGGCCACCTCGGCGTCCGGCGCCAGGCCATGCTCGCAAAAGAGGAAGCGGCCGCCTGGTTTCAGAACCCGGCGCGCCTCGGCCAGCACCGCGGCGGGCGTATGAACCGAGCAGAGGGTGAAGGTGCAAACGACCGTGTCGAAGCTGTGGTCGTCGAAACCGAGCTGCTCGGCCTCGCCCGCCAGGACCTCGACCTTAAGTCCGTCAGGGCGCGGAGCCGCCAGCGCCCGATCCCGGAGTTCTTCCGAGGGATCAACCCCGGTTACACTGGTCACCCGCGCCGGATCATAGAAGGCCAGGTTCAGTCCGCCCCCAATCCCAAGCTCGAGAACCCGTCCTACGGCCTGGGGGACGACCTTGGCGCGTTGCTTGGCGATCGCCCCCGCCCCGCAAGCACAGCCGATCAGGCGCGGCAGGATATGGCGATCATAGAAGGAGGTCATGGCTGCTGGTCTTCCCGCCGATCGACAAGTCGTAGGAGTCCCTCGACCAAGGTCAAGGCCTCCGCATCGCGCAGGCGCGCCAGATGCTGTGACAGCAAACGGGCCTGAAGATCGCTGACCCACAAGGCTCCCTCGCTCAGAGCGTGGAGAATCCGCAGGCGATGGATATTGGCCAGAGCCCGCAGGACATCGTCGGGCGTCGCCGGCTCATTGGCCATGCAGTAGCGCGTCGAGCCGGTAGGACGAGACCGTCACCTCGCCACGCGCCGCCACCAGGGCGGTTTGCGCGGCTAGGACCTCGCGTTCGGCGTCGAGGAGATCCAGGACGGGTTTTTGGCCCACCCGCACTTCGTTGCGCACGCTGTCCAGCGCGCTGGTCGCGGCGCTGGCCTGGTCGGTGGCGGCCAGCATCACGGCCCGCGCGGTAGCGACATCGCCCCAGGCGCCGATCACGGCTTCACGCACCTGGGCCCGCGCCGCGTCCAGACGCGCCCGAGCGCCACGGAGCTCCGCGCCGGCTTCGTCGATACGCCCGCTCGCCGCGCCCCCCGAAAACAGGGTCCAGCGCCCCTGGACGCCGACGGTCACGCCATCGGCGCTATAGCCGGGAAAGAACTGGTCGCGCGAAGTGCTGGCGGTGGCTGTGAGGGCGAGGCTGGGCAGACGCTCGGCCTCGGCATAGCGAACACCGGCCTGCGCCGCGCGTTCGGCGGCCTGGGCGGCCAGCAGCATTGGGCTGGACTGTGCGGCCTGGGCGATGGCTTCATCCAGCGATGCTGGCGTCGCTGACGGCGTGACGAAGCTCTCAAGGCCATCCGGCTCAGCACCGACCACGGAGACGAAATGGGCCCGGCTGCGGGCCAGTTGCCCCTCGGCTCGAGCCAAACCCGCGCGGCTCTCCGCCAGCCGGGTGGTAGCCTGGTCAAGGTCGGTGCGGGGGATTTCGCCGCCTTTGAAGCGTAACCTGGCTTGGCTTGCGATGGTCTCCATCTGCAGGACCTGGCTGCGGCTCAGCGCCAGCATGTCTTGAGCGCCGAGAACCCCGACATAGGCTTCGGCGACCTCGACGCTCAGGAGGGCCGTCGCGCCGCCGACCTGGGCCTGGGCCACAGCCTTGCCCTCCCCCGCTCGGGCGATGGCGGCGCCGACGCCGCCGCCCGAGAACAGGGGTTGGCGCAGTTGCAGCGACGCCGCGCGGGGCGACACATCGCTCTGACCAAAGCCGAAGAAGCCGCCAAGGTCGGTCGTGCCGCTGGCGCCCTCGGCCGACAGGGTCAGGCTGGGCAGGCGACCGGCGCGGGCCTGGGC